>QCTY01000122.1:0-2005 GCA_003208975.1 Synechococcus sp. AG-676-F02 | reverse complement strand
ATTTCGGTTCGGTGGATAACGACCCACCAGCGGCTATGCGATACACCGAATCGCGGCTTAAGGCTCTCACCACCGACAGCCTCCTTGAAGACATCGAGGCCGAAACCGTTGATTACGCCGACAACTTCGATGGCTCTCAGCAGGAACCAACGGTGTTGCCTGCGCGGATTCCTCAGCTGCTGCTGAATGGTTCGGCGGGCATCGCTGTGGGAATGGCGACCAACATTCCTCCCCACAATCTCAACGAGCTCATTGATGGTTTGCTGGCACTGATCAGCAACCCCGACATCACGGATCAGGAGCTGATCCGCTTGATCCCAGGCCCTGATTTCCCGACGGGAGGCCAGATCCTCGGTCGTGATGGCATCCGTGAGACCTATCTGGGTGGCCGAGGTTCGGTCACCATGCGAGGCGTTGCATCGATCGAAACAATTGAGGCGCCTGGACGCCCAGATCGGGATGCCGTGATCATCACGGAACTCCCGTATCAGACCAACAAAGCAGCTCTGATCGAGCGCATCGCGGAGCTTGTGAATGACAAGAAGCTCGAAGGAATCTCAGATATCAGGGATGAAAGCGATCGCGATGGGATGCGCATCGTGGTGGAGCTGCGCCGCGATGCTTATCCGCAGGTTGTTCTGAACAACCTCTTCAAGCTGACGCCAGTCCAGAGCAACTTCAGCGCATACATGCTTGCGCTGGTGAATGGGGAGCCGGTTCTGCTCACCTTGCGCAAGATGCTCGAGGTGTTCCTCGACTTCCGAATCGAGACGATCGAGCGCCGCACCCGCTACCTGCTGCGCAAGGCCGAAGAGCGCGATCACATCCTGTTAGGCCTGTTGCTGGCCCTGGATCAGCTGGATCCGATCATTGCCCTGATCCGGGCGGCACCCGATACCGCAACGGCAAGGCTGCAACTGCAGGAACGCCATGGCCTGACGGATATCCAGGCCGACGCCATCCTGCAGATGCAACTGCGCCGCCTGACGGCCTTGGAGGCCGACAAGATCCGCCTGGAGCATGAGGATCTAGTCGCCAAGATTGCTGATTACAAGGACATCCTTGGTCGGCGTGAGCGGGTTCTCGGAATTATCCAGGACGAGCTTGGTCAGCTTCGTGAGAGGTATCCAACCCCTCGCCGCACAGAGATTCTTGATCTTGGCGGTGGTCTCTCCGACATCGACCTGATTGCCAACGAGCGTTCCTGCGTGCTGCTCACGGAAACCGGTTATCTCAAGCGAATGCCGGTAAGTGAATTTGAGGCAACCAGTCGCGGAACGCGGGGTAAGGCCGGAACGCGCAGCCAAGGTGAAGATGCGGTGAAGCTCTTCATCAGCTGCAACGACCACGACACGCTGTTGCTGTTCAGTGACCGCGGAGTGTCTTACGCCTTGCCGGCATACCGCGTGCCGCAGTGCAGCCGCGCGGCCAAGGGGACCCCGGTTGTTCAGCTGCTTCCCATTCCCAGGGAGGAGGCGATCACGTCGTTGATCCCGGTTTCGGAATTCAATGACGACACCGATCTGCTGATGCTCACGAGCGGTGGTTTCATCAAGCGCACCCGCCTGTCAGCCTTCAGCAACATCCGTTCCAACGGCCTGATCGCGATCAATCTGGAGGAGGGAGATGCCCTGACCTGGGTCCGTCTTGCGGTCCCTGGGGACAGCGTGTTGATCGCCTCCAAGGCCGGCATGACGATCCACTTCCGTCTCAGCGATGAGGAACTCCGCCCGCTGGGTCGCACGGCCCGTGGTGTGCGCTCGATGAACCTTCGCGCTGGTGATGCGTTGGTGAGCATGGATGTGCTTCCGGTGGAACTCGCCGATCAGGTCGCAGCCAGTGCTGACGACGATGATGAGACAGAGGAGGCCAGTGAAGGGCCCTGGGTGCTCGTGGCTTCGGCCGCAGGCTTGGGCAAGCGTGTTCCTGTAACCCAGTTCCGCCTGCAGAAGCGAGCGGGGATGGGGCTGCGAGCGATGAAATTCCGCACAGATGCCGATGAACT
>QCTY01000121.1:0-2046 GCA_003208975.1 Synechococcus sp. AG-676-F02 | reverse complement strand
AATCCGCGTCTTCGCCGACAAACCCAGGATCCGCACCGCTTCTAAAATCCGCAGCGTTCCCAAAGCATCACTATTAGCAGTGTACTCAGGAGCTTCAAAACTGACAGCAACATGACTTTGGGCACCAAGATTGTAAATCTCATCTGGCTGCACCTGCTGAATGATTCGTATCAAATTAGTGCTATCAGTCAAATCACCATAATGCAAAACTAGCCTGGGATCTTGTTCGTGCGGATCCTGATATAGATGATCGATTCGCGCAGTATTAAAGCTGCTTGAACGCCTCTTAACTCCATGAACCTCGTAGCCTTTTTCGAGCAACAATTCAGACAAATAACTGCCATCCTGACCTGTGATTCCGGTGATTAAGGCTTTTTTGATTGCTTTCAAATCAGGCATAACATCAATAGAGAGTCGACGATAATTGCTGGAAGATTTTGAGTATACAAAACTCCTTGAGAGCCATCACCTAGAAGCGAGGTTGGAATGCAGGTTTGCAACTGTCAACGGATATGCTTCAAGCGGTTCAAGCAGTAGATGCAAGAGTGCGATCTGAGCAGGAAATTCCACCTTGCCTCAACAGACCCTATAAATCAGCCGTCCTAACACTTCACGTAATGCTCGGGAGCTGCCATCAGGAGCCTCAGCTGTCGGCAACCACTGAGTGAAATCAAGCCAGAGAGACCCTGCCCAGTGGCCAAATGCATGGAAATCCACCGGGAGTGGGACCACCGTTGGCCCCTGCCGTTCGAACAAACGCCGCGCTCAACGCATATGAAATGCGCTGGTAGCCAAAAAATGAGCGGTCTAGTGCTTGCAGCATCAGAAACCTGCAGCAGGTTGCCAAGCTCAAGGACTTCCTGCGCTGTATTCACAACAGACGGTATGGTCCTAATCGAAGCAGCAGAAATATCCAGCTGCTGCGCTTATTCAAAATGACGCTGACCTTCTGGAAACTGGCTGTGCCTGAACGGACTGGAACCGCAAGTAAACAGCAAGCAAGGTGCTTTGCCCTCCTAAGGAGTGATCAAGTCCTGCAAGGAATCGGTCAATATCATGCAAGACACTGAAGCGCGACACATCGGGAGTCGGATGGCGGCTGCCACTGAGCACAACGATCGCATCAGCAGACACAGCCTTAGAGGCGAATTGGCGATGCCAAGGTGACTCAACCACCGCCAGCGGGTCTGGCTCACCAGACCCAGAGAAAAAGGATGAAGACAAGACCGCAGCCGTAATCACTGACCAACGCCAGCGAAAGATCAACCCCACCAGGAGCAGGAGCAGGAGCACGCCGATGCCAAGGCGAACAAGGCCAGGGGCAACATTTTTGACCCAGTAAGCCAAAACGCTATACCGATAACAGCCAATATGAAAAAGCAAGAGATATAAATTGATAAGAGGAAAGCGTGAATTAAGAAAAGAAGAAAAGCCAATACAAGGCATTAACCAAAAGGAATATATAATTTTGTTAAATAATCTATTGAACTTAATTACGTTTCCACTCTGGCACTAGCGAAGAAAGAGCATCGAGCGAGCCCTGAACATCAAGATCTGAAATGACAGACTCTAAAACTTGGAGTTGAGGCCAAAGCTCATCCGGGGTGAGCGCGTGCTCTTGAGCACGAAAAATAAGTGGATGAGCAGTTGAGTCGCAGTCAGAATCAATCAAAAGCTCTTCATAAAGCTTTTCACCAGGTCGAAGGCCAGTACAAACTATATCAATATCACCGTCAAGATTATATGAATCACGAACGGTAAGACCACTAAGACGTACCATCTGTTTCGCAAGATCCTTAATACGAACAGGCTCACCCATATCGAGCAAAAACACATCACCACCAGTGGCCAGGCTTGAAGCCTGAAGAACTAGCTGCGCCGCCTCAGGAATAGTCATAAAATATCGAATGATCTCTGGATGAGTCAATGTAATAGGTCCACCAGCTGCTATTTGTTGTCTAAAAAGGGGAACTACAGACCCTGATGATCCAAGAACATTACCAAAACGAACCATGGCATACAAGGTGGGCTTATCAAGGGAGTGCT
>QCTY01000120.1:0-2052 GCA_003208975.1 Synechococcus sp. AG-676-F02 | reverse complement strand
CCCTTCTCCCTGCGCAAGTTTCAGAACTTTCTCGATAACCAATTGCCGCAGGAGGTTTTCCGCTCCAAGGGGATCCTCTGGTTCCAGGAGAGTGAGCGCCGTCATGTGTTCCACCTGGCTGGCAAGCGCTTTTCCATCGACGACACCGATTGGACTGGTGTTCGCAAGAACCAACTGGTGATGATCGGACGCGACTTGGATCACGACACACTGCGGCAGCAGCTGCAGGACTGTGTTGCATCCGAGACCAATTAACAGTCCGGCCTGAACAGGCAATAGCAGGATGTACCGACTAAGTTGGCGCGATGGAGAACACCGAAATGGCTGAACCCATCACGTTGGCTGCTTTTTTGATTGCAGCCAGCCTGTTGCTTTGGCTGCTTGCTGACTCAGACGACGACAACGGTGGAGGTGGGCTGCACCAGCCCGTTTTGATTCCGATCCGAGTCCGAGACCAGGAGCGCTGAACATCGCTTCGTCGTTTGATTTTTAAATTAAAAGCTTTTCAGCTGGCCATCAGATCGATAGCTGCACCTGATTTGACTTTGAGATTGCAGAGCATATGAGGGGGGTAATCCCTTTCAACCGGGCAAGTTGCTCGAATGATCAATTCACCCATACGAACGCGGTATTCCCAGAGGTCTCCAAGAAATTCCCGGCCAACAATGGAGGCATGGCCACCATCATCGGCGACGATCTCAATATCCTTCGACTCAACCAGAACACAGCAGTTGTCTTCAGATTCGGTCGTTGCCCCCATCCGAATGTCCTGGTCACTCAGATCGCCCAGGGGACATGACCATTGATCGGGCTGAATCGATTGAGCCGGAATAACGTTGCGCTGCAGAACGAACGATCCGACAAACGGTGTTGCAGGCGTTCGAACAATGTCCTGAGGCGACGCGCATTGGTGGAGCACTCCATCTCGCATCACTGCGACCCGATCACAAATGGCCAGAGCCTCGTCGGGATCATGGGTCACGATCACTCCACTTGCGTCGCAGGCCTCCAGAACTGCGGAGAGTTCACTGCGCAGTCGGAGACGAACTTCTACGTCCAGGCTTGAAAAAGGTTCGTCAAGCAGAACAACCCTGGGCGATGGGGCCAAAGCACGCGCCATTGCCAAACGCTGGCGCTGTCCACCCGAGAGTTGGTGGGGATAACGCTGTTCCAGCCCCTCAAGTCCAAGCAGTGAAAACAACCAGGCCACACGCTCGTCGCCTTTCCCCCGAGAAAGACCGAAGCGAGCATTCCTCCATGCATTCAGATGGGGGAAAAGGGCGTAATCCTGGAAAACCATGCCAACACCGCGTCGCTCCGGTGCCAACCAGGCACCATCACCAGCCACCAACTGTTGCCCCAACTGAACTGAGCCATGTTCAGGCCTCTCAAAGCCTGCAATCAGACGAAGCAGAGTTGTTTTTCCACAACCTGAGGGCCCCAGCAATCCAACCAGCTCTCCGGGAGCAACTTCAAGATCGACTCCGCGAAGTGTCCAGGCCTCAGCAGAGTTGCTGTAGCGGTGCCACACACCGTTCAGAGCAACCGTTGAGCCTGCAGACAAAACAGATCTTTCAAACGTTTCATTCTTGTGAATTACGGCTTCGACTGGACGTATTAAATGATCAGCTTGAGCGTGAGATTTAATCCGCGTCGTGCCATCTGATCAGCCAGGAAACAGCCGAATCAGCACTTGAATCAGTGTTCCGCCAAGACCCACCCCAACGCAAAGAGCTGCCAACACAGTCGACAAAGGCAATGGCTGTTCCATCTCATCAACAAACCACGACATCATTCAGCCTCCTTGCTGGCCTGAGAAGTGACTGTGCCTGGAACAACTGAGCAACATCGCAGATCACACAATCGCGAGAATCAATAGCCCCGAACCAACGCGATTGTGCAGCTTTGAGCGATACGAATCAGCCCGGTTGAGCATGGATTCAGCCCAGGTAATTTCGAGCTCGTCCTGAACTGCAACCCTCAAGACACTGCCAAACTGAACTAAAGCTTCGAGTGAATGCAGCGATGCAGAAGAGATCGCGTGGATCATTC
>QCTY01000119.1:0-2074 GCA_003208975.1 Synechococcus sp. AG-676-F02 | reverse complement strand
CTTCCTGCAGGAACAATTCATCGGCGGAGACGGGGATTTCCAGGCGGTATAAGTCGAGATGGACGAGTGGTGGCTGGCCCTTGGGGTAGTGCTGGGCCAGCGCAAAAGTGGGGCTTGTGATTGGTTCGTCGATGCCGCATGCCTCGGCGATCCCCTGAACCAACGACGTCTTCCCCGCACCCAGCGGACCTTGCAAAAGCAGGATGGCGTTCTCGGGAAGGGCGAGGGCCAACTGCTGCCCGAGGGACCGGGTCGTCTCAAGGGTCTCAAGTACCCACACGCGACCTGTAGAGTCCGCCTCAAGCGAGCCCGAAGCCTCGGCGTCTCTGCAGAGATTCAACTCCACGTTTTATTAGGGAGCACCTAAACCATGGTGGCAGCGCCCACGGCTGAGCAGAAGCTCGGCGTCGATTGCGTCATCGCAGACATCAACCTGGCCGATTTCGGCCGCAAGGAACTCGACATCGCCGAGACCGAGATGCCCGGTCTGATGGCCCTGCGCGAGAAGTACGGCAGCGAGAAGCCCCTCAAGGGCGCCCGTATCGCCGGTTCCTTGCACATGACGATCCAAACCGCAGTCCTGATCGAGACCCTGGTGGAGCTAGGTGCCGAAGTGCGCTGGGCCTCCTGCAACATTTTTTCCACCCAGGATCATGCCGCTGCGGCCATCGCAGCCCAGAACATTCCCGTGTTCGCCGTTAAGGGCGAAACCCTCGAGGAGTACTGGGAATACACCCATCGCATCCTCGAGTGGGGTGATTCCGGCACTCCCAACATGATCCTCGACGACGGTGGCGATGCCACTGGTCTGGTGATGCTGGGCAGCAAAGCCGAGCAGGACATCACGGTTCTGGACAACCCTTCCAATGAGGAGGAGACCTACTTGTTCGCCTCCATCAAGAAGAAGCTTTCTCAGGACTCCAGCTTCTACAGCCGCATCAAGGCGGAGATTCAGGGTGTGACCGAGGAAACCACCACAGGTGTGGCTCGTCTCTACAAGATGCAGAAGAGCGGTGAGCTGCCCTTCCCTGCCATCAACGTGAACGATTCGGTCACCAAGAGCAAGTTCGACAACCTCTACGGCTGCCGTGAATCGCTGGTGGACAGCATCAAACGTGCCACCGATGTGATGGTGGCCGGCAAGCAGGCTCTGGTGATCGGCTACGGCGACGTGGGCAAGGGCTCAGCGCAGTCACTGCGCGGTCTTGGTGCCACGGTCTGCATCGCAGAAGTTGATCCCATCTGTGCTCTGCAGGCCGCCATGGAGGGCTATCGCGTCGTCCGTTTGGAGGATGTGGTGGAGGACATGGACATCTTTGTGACCGCCACCGGCAACTACCAGGTGATCCTCAATGAACACCTGGTGAAGATGAAGGATGAGGCGATCGTCTGCAACATCGGCCATTTCGATAATGAGATCGATGTCGCCTCCCTCAAAGATTACGAGTGGGAGAACATCAAGCCCCAGGTGGACCACATCACCCTGCCCAGTGGCAACAAGATCATCCTGCTGGCGGAAGGTCGTCTGGTGAATCTGGGTTGCGCCACCGGCCACCCCAGCTTCGTGATGAGCAACTCGTTCACCAATCAGGTGCTGGCTCAGATCGAGCTTTTCACCAAGGGCAACGAATACGGCAAAGAGGTGTATGTGCTGCCCAAGCACCTCGATGAGATGGTGGCCCGTCTCCATCTTGGCCGGATCGGCGCGAAGCTCACCGAGCTCAGCAAGGACCAGGCCGACTACATCAACGTGCCGGTGGAGGGCCCCTATAAGCCGGACCACTATCGCTATTGATCATTAGCCCGGGCGAAGGGCTTGCCCCATGGAAGACTTGCGCGATCCCGCGCAGGTTCCATGGGGCTTTCTGATCTGATCACCCAGCTGCCCGAGCTGATCAAACAGGCGGTTGCGGTGAATCCCCTGGCGGGCTACGCCGCGCTCTTTGCGGCGATGTTTTTGGAGAACCTGTTCCCCCCGATTCCCTCCGAGCTGATCATGCCCCTGGGGGGCTTTCTGGTGCAGCAGGGTGAGCTGCAATTCATTCCAGTGGTGTTGGCAGGATTGCTGGGCACG
>QCTY01000118.1:0-2079 GCA_003208975.1 Synechococcus sp. AG-676-F02 | reverse complement strand
AGCGATCGCCTTGGAGGTCATCTGGTCAGCGGTCACATCGATGCCGTTGGATATGTTCAGGCCATCGAGGAGCTGTCGCAGTCCTGGATGCTGACGCTGCGCTGGGGCGATCCCCGCTTTGGGCGTTACGTCTGCGAGAAAGCCAGCGTTGCCGTTGATGGAATCAGCCTCACCGTTGCTGATTGTTCGCCCGACGGCTCAGAATTCCGGCTTGCAGTGATCCCTCACACCTGGAGCGTTACAAGTCTCCGGGCGCGGGCGGTTGGTGATGCGGGGAATCTGGAAGCCGATCAGCTGGCCCGCTACGCCGAGCGTCTTCTGGTTGCTGATTCGGGGACGAATCAGGCATCGGCAGGCATCTCGTCCGAGTGGCTTTCGGAGCACGGTTGGCTCTGATCCTGGTCGGTCTGGTCTTCTCCTAACCGATGCAACCAGATGGAACCGGAATCCCGGTGCAGCTCGATCCGAAATTCCTGTCCTGGTTCGAGCCCAAGCCTTCTGGTGTAGGCATGCCCAATCAGGAGGTTGCCGTTGCCGTGAACCCTGGTGCGGAAATCAGCCTGACGGCCACGGGTTTCCCCAGCCGCGCTGCTTCGGCTGCTTGGGCGGGGAAGCTGCCATCCCTGGGCCTCAGCTTTGGCCTCCACCAAAGCTCTGTAGAAGCTTTTTTTGAGAAGCCGTCCGCTGGGTCCGACGTAACCACATCCACGAGCGATGTCGTCCTCTGGCCGGTTGCTCAGGGATCTCGCCTTGTCAAGCAGTTCTTTGCCGACGAGCATTTGAGGCACTAATTCAACAGAATTGTGACCCTGCATGTCTGCTCTGACAAGGGATCAGAGCAGATAAAGAATGACGAACAGCACCACCCAGATCCCGTCAACAAAGTGCCAGTAGAGCTCTGCGGCTTCCAAGGGGAAATGGTCTTCAGCCGTGATGCGGCCTCCCTCCGGTCTGGCCTGCCACCACACGATGAGAATCATCAGTGCGCCGAGAGTCACATGCAGTCCGTGGAAGCCGGTTGCGGCATAAAACGTGCTGGCGTAAAGGTTGTCGGCGAGTCCGAATGGCAGTGAAGTACTCCACCATCTGGCTGACCAGAAACGCGATTCCCAGTCCCGCACTGATTAATAACCAGCGGCGGCAGCGCCCATGATCGCCTTGGCGGATGGCTTGCCCCGCCTTGTGAAAGGTGGCGCTGCTCACCAGCAGCAGAACAGTGTTCAGGATCGGGAGGGGTAGCTCAAGTTCAAAAATGGCTCCCGCTGGCAGAGGGTTCACCGCCTTGAAGGTCAGATATGCCGCGAAGAACCCCGCAAAGGTCATGGCATCGGCGACCAGGAAGGTTGCCAGGCCGAACATGCGGTAGTCGCCATGTTCCTCATGGCCGTGATCGCCACTTACTTCGCCGCTTGCTTCGTCGCTCGCCTGAGAAAGGGTGCTCGTCATTTGCCGCTGCTCCAGAGATCACGGCCGCTTGCGGCGGCCAGGTCGAGTTGGTCGATTGGAACGCCGTAGCCGTATGGCTCCTCCACAAGCGGTGCCTCCCCCAACCAGTTCTCCACTGGAGGAGGGGAGCTTGTCAGCCATTCCGGGGTTAATGCATTCCATGGGTTGTCTCCCGCAAGCGGACCGGAGATTGCGCTCTGGACCACATTCCAGAGAAAGGGCAGGGTGCTGACGGCCATCAGCAGGGCGCCGAGGGAACTGATCTGATTGATCAGGGTGAATTGGGGGTCGTATTCCGCCACCCGGCGTGGCATGCCGTTGAGTCCGAGCCAGTGCTGAGGACCGAAGCAAAGGTTGAAGCCGATGAACGTCAGCGCACAGTGCAGACGTCCGAGCCCTTCATGCAGCATCCGACCCGTGAACTTTGGATACCAGTGATAGACAGAGGCGAAGACCACGAACACCGATCCACCGAAGACGATGTAATGGAAGTGGGCAACCACGAAGTAGGTGTCATGCACGTGGATGTCGAATGGCACCTGGGCCAGTGCAACTCCTGTGATGCCACCCAGAACGAAATTCACGATGAATCCGCAGGAGAACAGCATGGCGCTGTTGAGATTGATGCGCCCT
>QCTY01000117.1:0-2101 GCA_003208975.1 Synechococcus sp. AG-676-F02 | reverse complement strand
GTTTCGTGCCTTTCCTCATAAGCACACTCCGAAGGAAACCAAAGCCAAGCTTGGGGCGCGCAAGTTCGGCCGCGACAAAGAGGCTCTGCTGAAAGCTCAGGCCGATGGCCTTGGCGTTTACGTCGTCGTCAACACGGGTGGAGACGACAAGGCATCCATCACTGAAGCGATTGCATATTTTTTGGAATTTGATGGGACCGCTGAAGCAGAGCAGCTTCAGCGCATTCAGGAGTCAGGGCTGCCAGAGCCGTCGATCATCAATCGCACTGGTGGTGGATCCCTCCACTTCTATTGGCTGCTCTCAGAGCCGATCGCCAACACCGCCATGTGGCAGGCCGACATGAAACGGCTCGCCGCTCACCTCGGCAGCGATAAATCGGTCAATGACCCCAGCAGGGTGATGCGCCTCCCAGGCTCCCTCTACATGGGGCCCGATCAACAACCGATCGCCATGGTGGAGACCATCCACATCGGCGACGGCCGTTACGTCCGCGATGACATCATAAACGCGATTCCAGCGGACCCTGAACCGCTGCTGCAGACACGGCCAACACCATCGCAGCGAGTCACATCTGATCGGACAGCAGAACGAGCTCTAGATCAACTGCAGCGCATCCCCTCGCGCACCCCTGGCTCCAATACCCGCGATGCCTACCTGGACTTGCTCTGGGGCCTGACTCACATCCTTGGTCCCGATCGTGCTGGTGCTGCCATGGCTGTTCATTCACCAGCCTGGGCAGCAGAAGAAGACCTGGTGGCCAAGGCTCATGAAGCCAATGGCTCTATCACCGATGGAACCTTCTTCGAGGTCGCCAAGAAAGAGTTCAACGTCACTGACCCAAAAGACCAAGGGGCTACAAGAAAGCAGCCCCACCAATTCGACGAAGACGACGACACGCCCCTGGATGAGCTCATCACTCAGAAGGTTGGTGAATTGCTCGATCTACGCCTCACCACGGCCGATACCTGGGCCAAAGAAATGGCGATCATCGCTGAGATCGGATGGCGTGGCCTGAAGCGGCCCGATATTGAAAATCGGATGTACGCCGCCCTGGCTGATCGCTGGCACCTCGCCATCAGCCAATCACACACCAGACGTCGCCGCGGGCGAGCTCCAAACCAAACCCGCGAAGGTGAGCAGCAGCAGATGCTCGTTCACGGGTTCCTCCCCTGGAAACGTGATGCAGTTCTGTTTGGCCCAGGTGGTGTCGGCAAGACCACTGCAGCCGTACGGATCGCCTGGTCAGCCATTACGGGGGAGCCGTTTCTCGATCACGAGATCCCCTCGGAAATCACGGGCCGCGTTCTGTTCATCGGTTCCGATGGCGGCACTGGTGCGTACGACATGTTCCAGAACACCGCTGAAGATCTCGGCATCGCCGACGATCCGCGCTGGCAGGCAGGCATCGAACACTGGGGTGCTGATGAACAAGAGGGCATCGGCGCATGGTCCGTCCCCCCCGCAGGACTCCAAGAGCTGAAAACAGAACTGGAAGAGGGTGATTACGTCCTAGTGATCATTGATTCCTGGAAGGCAGTCCTAGAGCTTGCTGGCATTGATTTCGGTATCGGCCCAGTCGGCACCATCGTTCGATTGGTTCAGGCCCTGATCGGACAACACTGCAGCGCTCTTTATCTCCACCACCCCTCAGGCAACACCAAGGGCAAGGGCATCGGTGGAGCAGGCGGCAACCAGAACATCAATCAGATCCCCTACGCGGTTCATGAGCTCCGAGTGGAACCCGTCTCCGACGATCGCCCTAAGTGCGTCCGCTGGATCGCTCACAAACTCCGCGGTTACGTCTCCAGAGAGTTTCTCTATCGGCTCGCGCCAGATGGTCTCGAAATTGTCGAGGGAGAAGTTGTCAGAAATTGCCGTGATGACCTCCTGATCACCATTTCCGACCTGGAGCAGATGGGCACCGCAACCACTACCCACGCCATTCAGAACCTTCTCTCCAATCGAAATGAATCCACCATCCGCAACAACCTCACCAAGCTCCGCCAAGACGGTTTTATGAAAAAGACTGGCTCTAGCTGGCATCTCACCACTAAAGGTAAACGCACCGTCACCGAGCTCACCAGAGGTCACACACAGGGG
>QCTY01000116.1:0-2207 GCA_003208975.1 Synechococcus sp. AG-676-F02 | reverse complement strand
CCCATCTTTTCACTATATACAACCCATCCAGAAAACTATCCTATCAATGTGCGCTGGAAGATTCAAGACGTTAAAGCCATAAATCATGCATACAGACAGCAACTAGATCAAGCACTAGGATGCAAAGAAGATATTCTGCTCTCGGGAGAGGATATAGCCAGCCTTGAGACTCATGAACTCTCAAGATTGCTAACAGACCTACGAAAAACAGGTCGAGACATAGATGTATTCGCATCCGTTCGCAGTCCCTATGAATTCCATTGTTCGCAAGTTCAGCAACAAATAAACGACGGTATTGCCATGAATACCGTCGGACTATGTCCACAAAGACATCGAATCACTAAGCTCAAAAAAGTTTTTGGAGAATCAATACAGTGGATACCCTTTGCTAAAGCATGTGGGCATTTGCAAGGCCCCGTAGGTACTTACCTTTACTTCTGCGGAATTGAGCCAGCAAGAATTATGATTCAAAATAGCAACGAAGGACGAAGCGCCGAACTGATGCGCATTCAAAATATTCTTAACCATCATCAGCCATGCATCAAAGATGGTAAAATCAATCCGAAACATATTCGGATAAACCCCTTTAAAGGGCGTAAATTTTTACTTAGCAAATCAGAGTTAGGTGAAATCAAAGATCATCTTAACCATGAAAATGCTGTGCTCGAAAAATTGCTTAGTCCAGATTTTTGTGACATCGAAAGGCCTACAATTGATTCTTTTTTTAAGCCAAGATTTCCTTTAATCACCTATGGCTTAACAGCCCTGATTGGCCTAAAGCTTCAGCAAATTCCGGATCCATTTAACAACAATCTTTCTTTACAAGATGTTCATCGATTCCTTCTAGAGGACTGTGAAGAACAAATCATACGCCAAGTTAAGGATATTGACGAACACCGCATTATCAAACTACTCACAAGTCCAACAACTATCACTGCAAAAATTTTTCCGCAAGAACTTATTAATCTTGCTCAGGAATACATCAGTCGCTTATAGAGCAATTCATGCAAAGCCTCTGAGTCAGTGCGCTCCAGGATGTACTTCTTGACTCCTTCTTGAAGCCGCCGCAAAATTTCTGGCTTTTCTGTGATTTGCTGAAGCACTTCTGCTAATGAATTGGCATCACCAGGGCTAAATAATATTCCGGTCTGGCCATCGCGTATCTTTTCCGCCATACCACCCAAACGTGGAGTCAGTACAGGACGACCATGCTGAAATGCCTCCTGAATCACCATTGGCGAATTCTCAAACCAATTAGAGGCCATCGCTACAACATCCACCCGCTCCATTCGCTCAACCAACTGATCAGGAGAGTAGGCGCCATTGTATTGCACTCCTGGCAAAACATTTTCGGTTTGCTCAGCTCCATTTACCTCCAAATTAACTGCTACTCCACGGCCGCGCGCTAGATGCAATGCCTCAATCAAAAAATCTAATCCTTTCCAAGGATTGACTTGACCAAAAAAACCAACCACTAGGGGGACATTATCGCGCCTTTCGGCAATTGATACTGAGGAAACTTTGGCGACTTGTAAATTTTCAATTACGCTAACTCTGCTAGAGTCCAAGCCCCATTTAAGGTACTGGTGCTTCAAAAAAAAACTAGGGCTCAAAAAATGATCAATAGAGTCAAATAGCCGCCTCATTCTTAGCGCTCGGATGGCTATTTCTCCTCGACGTCTACCACCGAGGCAATGATCACAAGACTCCGGATCTCCACCCTCACACAACTCTCCAGAGGACCGCAGCAGACGCCCCTCATATACACATGGGCCCCAGTAATCATGCAAGGTAAGTATTAATATTGCCTGCGGAAACCAGCGCTTCAAAGCCAGCGCTAGATCGATCCCCACGTGCAAATAGTGATGCAGATGAATGATCTTGAAACGACGCCCCACCAAGGCTTGTTGCAACTGACCCCCATAACTGAGGTTCACAGCAGAATCATGAAAAAAGGGATTGGGAGAGCGCTTGATCAGCCATTCATCAGGACCCAACCCCAACACCTCTGAACCTACCGGCAATTGATCCGGGGATGAGGCCGACGCCAGAAAACCACTGCCCTCAAAACCAGGCTTGCTACGAAAAGCCTCAAACAAACGCCAGGCCGCAAGCTCACCACCCCCTTTGGCAAAGACCGGGTGGCCATGGCTCACGTAGAGAACGCTCATGCCAGGGCTTCTGCGGAAAGTGCCTTCGCTTGCCAG
>QCTY01000115.1:0-2254 GCA_003208975.1 Synechococcus sp. AG-676-F02 | reverse complement strand
ATCTTCGAAATCGAAGGAGCCAGGGATTGCGCCATTGAATTCCGGTCCTTCTCGAAGAATGCCGGTTTCACGGGAACCCGCTGCGCCTTCACCGTGGTGCCCAAGGGACTGAAAGGCAAAACTGCCAATGGAGACGACGTGGAGCTGTGGGGGCTTTGGAATCGGCGTCAGAGCACCAAGTTCAATGGCGTGAGCTACATCATTCAACGCGGCGCTGAAGCGGTGTATTCGGAGGCAGGCCAGGCAGAAATCAAGGGTCTGGTGAGCTTCTACATGGAGAACGCTGCAATCATCCGGAGCGAACTCAGCGCTGCAGGGCTCACCATCTACGGCGGTGAACATGCCCCTTACGTCTGGATCAAAACCCCAGATGGCATGGACTCCTGGGGTTTCTTCGATCATTTATTGAACAAAGCCAACGTGGTTGGAACGCCAGGCAGCGGCTTCGGCGCCGCCGGCGAAGGTTATTTCCGCCTCTCGGCCTTCAACAGCCGTGAAAACGTCCATGCGGCCATGGAACGAATCAAATCGCTCTGATGCAGCTGTGTACAGAATCCCTTTAGATTCGGATCAGATGACATCCATGGCTATGGCGGTGGAGACTCCAAGTCGCAGTCCCGGCGGCGCCGCGGTGCTCGACAAGCAGACGGAGAAGGTGCGCAAGCGCTCCCCCCGTTACAAGGTGCTCCTGCACAACGATCCTGTGAACAGCATGGAGTACGTGGTGACCACCCTCCGTCAGGTGGTCCCTCAACTGAGCGAACAGGACTGCATGGCGGTGATGCTCGAGGCCCACAACACCGGTGTCGGACTGGTGATCGTGTGTGACATCGAACCGGCGGAGTTCTATTGCGAAACCTTGAAAGCCAAGGGACTCACAAGTTCGATCGAACCGGAAAGCTGATCGTTACTCTCAATCTTCTGTGTGATCGCCTGCTGCTGCTGAAGCCGTCATGGCTACCCACGCTGCTGCTGATCCCCGTTTTGTATCTCCTGGGATGGATCATCTGCACGCCACTGGTTTGGCTGGGGCTTCCCAGCTCTCAGCAGTCACTGGTTGGAACTGTGATCAGCGTTCTGCTGCTGTTGCTGCTGCTGCCGACCTGGTGTCGTTTGCGTTGGAACACACACCAATGCTGGCGTTCCCTAGGCCTTAACGGAGGTGAGCGGAACAACAGACGCCGACTGAGTTCTGCTCTGCTTAGGGGTCTCCTCCTCGCAGCGGTCCTGCTGGCCCTGATGACAACATCACTGCTGATGGGTTCCTGGGCCCACTGGCTCGGAGAGTGGTCGCTCTCGAGCAGCTTGAACGCCCTGGCTCTTCTGTTGGGGGTTGGCTTGGCGGAGGAGCTGATCTTTCGAGCCTGGCTATGGCGGGAACTGGATCAGCTGATCGGGCCTGCGCCAGCTGTGGCAGGCCAGGCGCTGATCTTCAGTCTTGTGCACGCTCGTTTCAATCTCGGCTTCTGGCCGATGGTGGGGCTGCTGATCGGACTGCTTCTCCTTGGATTGTGTCTGGCCATTCAGCGCCGACTGGATGGTGGGTCCATCTGGGGATGTGTCGGACTGCACGGTGGATTGGTCGCCGGCTGGTTCCTTCTGCAAAACGGTTTGCTTCAGATCTCTCCTGATGCACCCTCCTGGCTGATCGGCCCCGGCAACGCCAATGCAAATCCGATTGGAGGCGCAGTCGGGCTAACCGGGTTGCTTGTCTTGTTGTTGTTTCAACTCACAGCTGTGGCGAGAGCCTTGCGACCGGTCAATGGGGCCCGCAGGGCTTCCTGAAGTGGGGCGACGCCATAGTCGCGTTCCAGGAGAGCCATCACGGTGCGGCCGAAATCTCCCGGATTCCTGTCAAACGCCTCAAGGCACACCCTCCCGAACGTGCTGCCCATGGGCTCTGGATTCCAGAGCAACTTGCGGGCAGTCCACGGCATCATGCTCATCGGGTTGTAGCCAGGCTTGATCAAACCCTTGTCAAAGCCGTATTGCTCGAGATGGGTGTGAGGCTGCAGACCGATGAAGAAAATGGCAGGTTCCACCAATGTGGATCCGAAAATCGACTCCAGCTCACGGTGGTAGGCCACTGTCTGACGGATCGTTTCCGGACGCTCGTCGATCACGTTGAACGAATAATTCACAGAGACGTGATCTCGGAAACCGGCATCCGCCAACATCCGGCAGCTCTCCAGCACAGTCCGCAGGTTGTATCCCATCCGCATCTTGCGAACGAGTTCCTGGGAACCTGAGGTGA
>QCTY01000114.1:0-2298 GCA_003208975.1 Synechococcus sp. AG-676-F02 | reverse complement strand
AAAGGTTTGTTTGAATAATATTGATTGCTGCAAAGTTCGTCAGCACCAAATTCTTCTATCGAGCGTTGTCAAAGATACGCAATGAGCCTCTCCTCTTAAGATTTGCCTTACGATTGAATGCAATTGTGCTGATCAGAATGATACAAATTGCTGTTACCTGTACTAGCTAAAAAAAACTGAGGCGATAAAGTTGCCATTATCTTTTTGAGCATGTCAAAATTTCTCTTAAATTCTTTCCCGGCTATTTTATTGGCTTTAATTGCTAGTTTCCCTGTGAAATCGCAAGAAGCAACAGATGATATGTTGAAGATTACTGTTACTGGCACAAAATCAGAATCGACAGTAAAGGACTATGCGGGTTCAGTCGATGTCATTGACAAAGATGATTATGATAAATCGCCCAGTGTTGATATTCGTAATCTTCTGAAGAATGTTCCAGGAGTAACGACGCGCAAAACAACGAGAAGTAGTGTTCGTGGAACTCCTGGAATTTCTGATGTGAATATCAGAGGATTAGACGGCGATAGAATACTCTTCTTGATCGATGGTATTAGGCTACCTGACCGGTATGAATATCAAGGTTATTACGAACTCGGACAATCAGATTATGTTGACTTTAGTTTTCTGAAGTCAATTGAAATTATTAAAGGTTCCATATCTTCTTTGTATGGCTCTGATGCACTGGGGGGATTGATTTATTATCGAACGCTTGAGCCATACGATATTTTGGAAAATGGTTCTGACTTTAATATTGAGATTCCTTTTAATTATCTTACTGAAGATAATGGTAGAGCTTTTTCTAATAAAATAGCGGTTAAATTGTCTGAAAAACTTTCAGCCCTTTTTATCTATACCAATGAAGTGTCTGGAGCCACAAAAACTGCTGCTCCGTCTAAATATATAGACGATGTGGAAAATTATGGGGACAATATACTGCTTAATGTGCAGTACGATATCAATGACGAATCAAGCTTGAATGTCGTCCTTGAAGATATTAATCGTAGCTCTCGTATTGATTCAACTGACACCAATCTTGAGAACATGTCGTCTACATTTTCAAAGTATGAAAAGCTTATTTCTAACACGTTGACAGATCGCACGAGAATTTCGGCTAAATATAGTTATGATGCAAATAATGAATCTAATTTCATCCAGAAAGCTCGTTCAACAGTTTACTGGCAAGATGCGAAAGTCAATGATAACTTTCGGCGGGTTGTTGTTGATATTGCGAGCCAGACGAGAGAAGAGGATAAAATCTATAGTCTAACGAATAAATTAATCGGACTTAATTCTGATTTTTCGAGTAATGTTGTCCTTTTTGATAATATTCATACGCTTGGTTTCGGCTTTGATGTCTCAGAAAACGATGGTTCGAGAACTCGCCGAACTAAAAATTTGACCACAGGGGAACCTGCTGTGACTGTTAAAGATACTCCTGATACAAAAACACTTCGTGCCAGAGTTTATCTTCAGGATCAGTTTAGTTTGGGTGATTTTGATTTTACTGCAGGTCTAGGATATGATTATTATTCGTTAGATGCGGAGAATGGTTTGATTTATAATCCTAGTCAAGCAGATTACATCTTAGCGAGCGATCAAACTTATCAAGTACTTTCGCCTAAATTCACTGTTAGTTATCGAACTACTGATGAATCGAGTCTATATGCTCGCTACTCTCAGGGGTTTCGTCCACCGGTTTGGTATGAACTCAGTAGTTCATTTGCAAACCCTACCTTTGGCTATATTACTCTCTCAAATCCAGATCTCAAGCCTGAAAAAAGCCACGATTTTGAAATAGGATATAAGTTAAATGGTGATAATTATGCAACAACTTTTGCGACATATTATAATAGATATTCGGATTTTATGGACGCTTTTGCTGACGCAGGTTTCTCTACTCTTCCTGGGGAATCAGGTAAGTTCAGAGCATATCAGACACAAAATATTTCCGACGCTGAGATATATGGAGTCGAATTTACTGGAATTTATTATTTTAGCCCTCAACAAGATGGCTTCTATATTGGAAATGTCTTCGCTTGGTCCGAGGGTAATGATTTGACTAAAGGTAGTCCACTTAAAACCATTGTTCCTGTAACTAATCGTTTGTCATTGGGCTATCAAGGTACCGACGATCGATGGCTGATATCGGCTGGTATGGTTTATTCAGGAAGGCCACGCTTAGGTGATGATTATCAAGAAACGAGACCTTTTTACATTCCATCAACATTTTTTGTTTTTGACTTAGAAGCTTATTGGAAGATCAGTGATTCCGTATCTTTAAACGCTTCAATTAATAAT
>QCTY01000113.1:0-2375 GCA_003208975.1 Synechococcus sp. AG-676-F02 | reverse complement strand
TGAGACGGAGAATCCAGATGGCCTGTCATCCAAATCGTCATCCAAACGGCTCCCAGCTGTTCTTGACGGCATGGATAAGGCAGAGGCGCTCGCATACGTCTCCCGCCTTTTTGATGCCGCCCAGGCTGGCGCTGCTGTTTGGGGCGACAAGCTCCTGATTCAGCGGTTCATTCGGCAGTGCAGCCGCACCGGCAGCAAGGCCACTCAGGACGACTATCGCTTTGAAATTCGTGAGTTCACGCGTTGGCGGGATCGCCACCATCCACCTCTCCACCTGAGGGAGATGAACCCTGCTTTCTGTCAGGACTGGGTGGACGAGCTCAGACGCGATGTTGAAGCCGAGCGGATGAAGCCTCGGACCTTCAACAGGCGCATCGCTGCCATTAGTTCTCTGTACCGCTGGGCTGCTGAGCCCAGCCTTTCAGCAGTGACCGGTGTGCCGCGTAACCCAATGCCGCCACGCGCTCTTCTCCATGCTGAGAAGACCACCAGGCCGCTGAGTACAGAGCAGTTCGGGCTGCTGATGGCAGCCGTCACAAGGGCCACTCATCTTGATCGCAATGCTCAGCGTGACTACGTCCTGATCAAGGGTGCGTATCTGCTGGGTTGCAGGGTTTCTAAGATTGCGGTTATCAGATGGCAAGACATCGAAGTGCTTGATGACGGCGGACAAATCCACCTCTTTGGCAAAGGATCCAAAAGTCGAGTGGTCAGCGTTTCAAGCGACACGCTGGCTTTATTCGAGAGCCTGGGCCGCGGCGAAACTGAGGCTTATGTATTCCCTAGCCCCCGCGGAAAGGGACTTCTCACAAGGCAAGCCATCGGAGATGTCTGCCGAAAGTGGGGACGAGGAGCAGGGTTCCACGTTCACCCGCACCAATTGAGGCACAGCCATTCGACACATGCTGTGCAGAGGGGCGTGGACGTATTCACGCTTCAAGCCACCCTCGGTCACTCATCGAGTGCAACTACGGGGCATTACGTGGCTGCTAACCCTCGGAACAGCAGCTCTCTGCGTCTTGGTTATGTATAGGTAATTACCAGGAATGCATCCTATTACCTTCTTATTTGCTTTTAAGTATTTATGCATTGAAAAAGTGTAGCCATCGGGACATCTCAGGGGACTCCAAGCAGTTTTTATATAAATAACGTGTTGATAAATTATGCGACCACTTGCCTATCAGCGTGCGCTGGACCTGTTCACGGAATCTGTGATCAAGCCGGATTATGAGTTGCGCGCCAATGCCGGTTATCAGGATTGCTATCAGGAATTAATGGAGATTCGACAAAGCTGCATAACTTATCTGAAGACTTTGAAGGAAATTAATGAGATAGAAGTTGGAGATGAAAGCGATGAAATCGAGGCCGGCAAAATCGCAGATGCGAAGCTAGAGTCGCGTCGAATAGCATTTACTCATGGCGAGTATATGTAGCATTTAGCGCTTACATCGTGGCTAGCAAGATATGCTGTCAGAGCTAACAGCATAAACGTAATTAAGGCAAGAAAAAAAGCTCCCTGATCAACCACGTCAGGGAGCTTTGTCCTCTGTTTTCTCTTGATGCAAGGTGGGCCATGAACCCCACGAATAAATGATAGCAATTACGGCTTCAGTACTCGGCTTACAAGCTCAAGTTGAATGTTTTCGAAATCCATGAGATTTGCACCAACCTTCGGCGGGCTGTCGCACCTTGGATACCAGGGTAAAGCAAACGGCAATCATTTTTTGCATCTGACGAATAGCTTTAGGCCATCAAATATCTGTTTGATGATTAACCAAATCATCCAATGCCAACGTTACCAGATAAAAGACTTCGTCCAATAACGGTAACTCAACTGAAGTTGGTAGCTGATTTGACCAAATGCGGCGAAAGCTTTAAAATCTCCAAATAATTGGGTGCATTCTTTTATTGTTGATGACATACTTTGGAAAGGAATTTTCTTCTGTGAAGACCTATGAATTTCTCAAAAGAAGAGCCCGGTTTCTTTAGACCTGGGAATTCAAGTCGCACAAGCATTGAATTCTTTTTAGCGGATTTTATAAGTGATAGAGATTCAAATAGCCTGCTTGAACCTTTTTATGACAAGAAATTGAATTCACTTGTAAATAGCGAATGGGGAGAAAAAGGACCGTTGGAGATGGTTGTGAAGTCAAATGACGATTTAAAAGAAATTTCAAAACATCCGAAACTATATAAAAATTCTATTTTCATAATAGAGCCAGCAAGGCATGTCGGAATCAACCCAAAAGGGAAAGAAGTCAAAGCGTCCATCAATATTGCCTACTTGTCTCAATATATAGCTGATTGCGATTCAATATTAATACCGCTTTGGGAAACTGGTCCTTTAGACAAAGAACTTTTGATAGAATTAATAA
>QCTY01000112.1:0-2375 GCA_003208975.1 Synechococcus sp. AG-676-F02 | reverse complement strand
TCAACGTTCCTCAAATCCAGCTGGCGCCAACGTGAATGGCATGCGCTTAAGAGTCGTGCACCGCGCGAACGAAGTAGTGAGGACGACGTTTGACGTCGATATAAATCCGACCGATGTATTCCCCTAGAACACCGATACCGATCAGCTGAATGCCTCCCAAAAACAGAATCGCCACAATCAGTGAGGCGTAACCCGGCAAATCCGCACCGATCAGCAGGGTGCGCAACACGATCAAAGCGGCATAGATAAAGCTCAGCAGCGAGATCACCGCACCGATCACACCCCACACCTTCAGCGGCTTCACCGTGAAGGAGAAGATGCCGTCAAGGGCATAACGCCAGAGCTTGAGCGAGCTCCAAGAACTCCTGCCACCAGCCCTGGCCACGCGGCTATAGAAAATTTCAACGCTGCGGTAACCCGTCCAGGGCATCAATCCTTTGGAAAAACGGGTGGCCTCCCGCATCTGGGTGACCGCTGCCACGACCGGTGCGCTGATCAGTCGAAAATCTCCTGCACCCTCCTGCAGCTGAATCGAGTCCACCAGGCGATTGAACACCCGATAAAACCAAGAAGCAGTAGCCACTTTCATCAGGCCCTCCTCATCGCGGTCATCCCGCACCGCCGTCACCACCTCGGCTCCCTCCCGCCAGGCTGTAGCCATAGCGGGGATGCGCTCAGGTGGATGCTGCAGATCCGAATCGATCAAGATCACTGCACCACAACGGCCATCAGCAAAATCAAGGCCAGCCAACATGGCAGCTTCCTTGCCGAAATTGCGGGTGAGTTCGAGCAGGGTCACTGCCGCTCCAGGATGAACACGCTGCCACGTCCGGATCTCGAACACCGTGGCATCACTGGAGCCATCATCAATCAACAGAAGATGATTCACCTCTGGCTGAGCCAACACCCGCTCAATGAATCGGGTGATCACCCGTGACTCGTTGAAGCACGCTGCCACTACCCAGAGCTGCTCGCTGGCCATCACATCCCCTGAGGTGCAAAAGAAACCGTAGGGCTACCCGCACAGTCATAGGCTCGCCCTGCTGACGCCCGAGCAACCATCCATGGCCCAGTTCGAGAAGCTCAACGTCCCCAGCCAGGGCACTCCGATCCGCTTCGAGAACGGTCAGCCAGTGGTGGCCAGTGATCCGATCATTCCCTTCATTCGTGGCGATGGCACGGGCGTTGACATCTGGCCCGCCACCCAGCAGGTGATCGACGCTGCAGTCGCCAAGGCCTACGGCGGCAGCAAGCGCATCGAGTGGTTCAAGGTCTATGCCGGTGATGAGGCATGCGATCTCTACGGCACATATCAATATCTGCCGGAGGACACCCTCGAAGCGATCCGCACCTATGGCGTCGCCATCAAGGGTCCACTCACCACACCTGTGGGAGGAGGTATCCGTTCGCTGAACGTGGCCCTGCGGCAGATCTTCGACCTGTACTCATGCGTGCGGCCTTGCCGCTACTACGCCGGCACCCCGAGTCCTCACAGGCGGCCGCAGGATCTGGACGTGATCGTTTACCGGGAGAACACTGAAGACATCTACATGGGTGTTGAGTGGGAAGCTGACGATGCCGTCGGTCAGGAGCTGCGCAAGCACCTCAATGAGGTGGTGATCCCCGCCAATGGCAAGCTCGGCAAACGCCAAATCCCCGAGGGCTCAGGCATCGGCATCAAGCCGGTGAGCAAGCACGGCAGCCAGCGCCACATCCGCAAGGCGATTCAGCATGCCCTTCGCCTTCAGGGGAACAAGCGCCACGTCACCTTGGTGCACAAGGGCAACATCATGAAATTCACAGAAGGGGCCTTCCGTGACTGGGGCTATGAGCTGGCCACCACCGAATTCCGTGATGTCTGCATCACCGAGCGGGAGAGCTGGATTCTCGGCAACCTCGAGAAGAATCCATCGTTGAGCGTGCAGGCCAACGCCCGCATGATCGAGCCTGGCTACGACAGTCTTACGCCCGAGAAAAAGTCCGACATCGACACCGAAGTACAAGCGGTGATCGACTCCATCGGTAACAGCCACGGGAATGGTCGCTGGAAAGACATGGTTCTCGTGGATGACCGCATCGCCGACAGCATCTTCCAGCAGATCCAGACCCGGCCCCAGGAGTATTCAATCCTCGCCACACTCAACCTCAACGGCGACTACATCTCCGATGCCGCAGCTGCAATGGTGGGTGGCCTAGGCATGGCCCCCGGCGCCAACATTGGTGAGAACGCGGCGATCTTCGAAGCAACTCATGGCACAGCGCCCAAGCACGCCGGCCTCGACAGGATCAATCCAGGCTCAGTCATCCTCAGCGGCGTGATGATGCTGGAGTTCCTTGGATGGCAGGAAGCCGCAGACCTCGTAACCAAGGGGTTG
>QCTY01000111.1:0-2437 GCA_003208975.1 Synechococcus sp. AG-676-F02 | reverse complement strand
GATTCCGGCACGGTCTTGTTTCTCCATGCCCTTGCCGAAAGGAACGCGCAGGTCATCACGCCTAGTGGTGATGAGGTTCTTGAGCTGGCCAACCTTTTTCTTGTTGGTGATGTAGTCCAGTTCGGCCTGCTCATAGAGCCATGCCCCGTGGAGGATCAGCAGGAAGTCCTTGTCCTGTTCGGCATCACTGCTGGAGTGCCAATCGGGGGAGGCCAGAACAATCCAGAACTCTGATTTGTAGATGCCTCCATCGCCGTCGAGGGTGACAACGGTGTCGAACTTGCAGCCGGGTTCAAAGCGGCGTTTAACGGCACCAATCAGCCCGACCTTCAGGTAGCGATCAAACATGGGCTCAGTGGTGCCCAGGTAAGTGGTGCTGAGGCTGTTGATGTCTGCTGGCTCCAGGTTGGGGTCAGCGGCCACCACGTTCAGGTAGTCCTGAATCGGGTCGAATTTGTGGGCTGTGGCGCGGGAATAAACGGCGTCGATGCAAGAGGTCTTGCTGATGTTCCAGCCCGCCTGTTGGGCTTTCCCGTAGAGGCGTTCCATGTCGGACTCAGGGATGGAATGGCTACCGGCCTCCACCAATCGCGTCACGGTGTTGAACCGCAGGAAGCGCTCGGGAAGCTTGTCTTCCAGGGAGGTGAGGGCATCACCTGTGCAGAGGTTGGTGCGAATGCGTTGGCCCTTGTCAGTGACCTGCCAGCCGGAACCCCATTGGTTGATGAGGGCTTCATCGCCGGGGGTGTCGCCGTTGGCATCAACGGTGATGGCGGGAAGCGGTGTGGGGTCTGGCTTCAGTGCGGTGCGCTCTTGCCACGGGCAAATCCAAGGGTCGTTTGGGTCCGCGGGTTCTTCTGCGGCACGCCGGAACACGGTCCAGATTTGGCTGCGTTTGCCTGCCTCCGGGGGGTCGGCCTCTAGGGATGCCGCCACGTTTTCGATGTCCCAATCGCAGTCCTGTGACCAATCGGCTTGTGCTGCCAGATCGCAGGCGACCTCACTGCCGAACTCATGAACAAGGGCCGCAAGGATTCGCTGGGCCAAGGGGTAACCGCCATCCCCATGTTTGCCGCGTTGCGGGCAATGCCGAAGGGCATCAATGACAACGGCATGGCGCTGCGCCGCGGTCATGTTTTTGTAGTGCGTGCCGTCACCGGTGGAAATGGCAGCAACAGTGATGTTCCGCCGATTGGGTGCGGTAGTGGTGCTGGGCTGAATGTTGAACCGCGTCTCGGCGGCCGTGAACCATTCCTCCAGTTCCTGCAGGTCGAACTGCTCAATCGACCGATGGCGAATTTCGGCGCGATTGCCGGTCTTGGGGTGGATGCCACCAGCGACCCGCATCACTTGGTTGGGATCGTCCAGTGAGGTATCGGCATCACCGCCTGGGTTGGCGGCTTGCATGACTGCAGCCAGTCGCCGTTGGGCGATGGTGAACTGCTCTGGGGTGATGGGTTCCCGCAGCGGCCAATAGTGGTGAATCGACTTGTTCCCGGTGAAGACGGACAAGCCGGGCTCGGGCATGACACCGCGCCAGGAAACCATTTGTTCCTCCAGGGACGCGCCGCTGTCGTCTTCGGTGAACAGAGCAATGGCTGAAGTGATCTCAGCCTTTTTGCCGCCGCCGGTGTTCACCACGAAACCCAGCGACATGTCAGGCCGTTGAGCCAGCAGCTTGTCCACCTCTTGGCTGATGGGCTTGCCTTTCTTCAGGAAGTCGCGAGCAAAGTCCTTGCAAAAGGCCCTGAAAACGATTGGCGAAGCCTCGGGGTCGAGCTGCAGGTAATCCAGGTGTTCCTGGACAGCACTCCAATCAGTCTTCACAGCCCTGCCCCCTCACCGAAACAAGCAGCTGGACATGGAGCTGATCGAGCCATGCCATCAGCTGAGTTCCTCCTGCAGTTGCTCATCGGCATGGAGGAGTTGATCAACAGAACGCGATGCCCAACGCGGGCAATCGGGATAACGGTCAATCAACAGGTCAATGACCTGATGTGTGAGCTGTTGATGTTTGGTGGTGAGGTGGCCGGTTGCCAGTTCATGGCAAAAGGCATCAGCAAGAAGTGACAGGTGCTGCCGTTGACGATCAGCCGACGCCCTGGCGTTATGTAGGGAAGTACCCCTAAATTGAGATTGCAATCGACGACTCCTGTGCTTGGGGGTTTGCGAAGGGCACGGGATCAGCCGAGGTTTCGAAGGCCCGGTGGCTGAATCCCCTATGCCCGGATTTCAGAGCTTCACTTCGCTGTTGATTTCAGCGGTGATGATGTGCATTACGGCTTCATTTCTGGAGCGGAAGCCTTTTCTGCGGCGGTAATGTTCGAGCATTGCTTTGGTGCCTTCAGGGGCATAAAGCGACAGTCGTTCACAATCATCAGACAGCCGTTCGCAGTCATCTGAGCTCTTTATCGGAGCGGAAATTGTCATCAGTGCA
>QCTY01000110.1:0-2672 GCA_003208975.1 Synechococcus sp. AG-676-F02 | reverse complement strand
TCTCGATGTGGTGAACCGTTGATGAAATACGAGACCCGCTACCAGCGGGAGTGATAACAGCCATGGCACAAGATCCATAACCACGGATGGTTGACCATACGTTTTTGAAGAATTTCACGATTAGATCGATAATTAAGCAAATATACTTACCGTGTTATTTTCTCGGCGACTAATAAATGTCCAGAGAATACAAATGCACCTGTAATCAAAGACTTATCCTCAACGCGAAATGCTGCCTTCTGCTGTGTCTTTTGTGCTTTAAGCCCATTGAGGCTTTGGTGCTTTTGGAATGTGCCATTCCTGGCTTCCGCTGCCATCACTTGTACATAGCCCATAACGTTCTGCTCGGGCAGTTGCTTCCAGGGTTTGCCGCCGGGCAACCTGAGCCTTCAGAGCGTAGTAGTTGCGTAAGCCGGGTTTAGCCCGGTTCATTTCCTAGATGGTGTGAATGTAAGCATCTTCTATCGCTGATCATCCAGAGTTTTAAGGAGTTCTGGTATGAAGATTTTCAAGGGATGGAGCAGCGTTCTTCTGCGCTCTAATGTTGTTGAGTTTCGATTTTTAACTTACTTATCAATGTTGAGCAGGTTGCTTATCCTTGCTTCCATCCTGGCTTCAGGTGGTTCTTTCCTCCTGACCCGCCGCTTGTTTAGTAAATAAATCCCCCATAGCCCCAAGCCAATCCCTATGGACTGAATATACGGATTGGTTATTAAGTCATAGCCATAAATGACAACTATTGGACCTACTGCTATTGGTGCAAGTGCTGACATGGCGCCAACAGCGACTTTGCGGACTCTCTCTGAATAAATTTCTAGCTTACTCATCAAGGATTAGCGGCCATTTATTTTAACCTCTAGCTTTGCTTTTGATTTAAAAAAGCTACATACACCTGATAGAAGATGCCCATAGCCTGGACATTTGACCCATTAGTCATTCAGCCATCTACAGCCATGGGGTCCTGAGGGATCGAACACAATCCTGATTTTATCCTTAGCGAGGGTAATACAACTGTTCATTGCTCAGCGTCATCAGCAGTGTTCTGCTAGGCACCACCGTGGCCACCAACGCCGGTCTGGCCGATCAACTGCGCATTGTTGACCAGCACCGCAGTGGACTGTTCGCTCTTCAGCTGCAATCCCCCTCGTTTCAGAAGGATCAAGTCATAGGAGGGGGGAATGACCGCTCCGAAGACGCTCTTCTATTCAGCACGAGAAAAAGGACTCCGCTGAGGGAGAGGAATGAAGATGACATTCGTTCCCAAGGCTGATTAACCAAAACCGTTGTCAATGCGATGGCAAGGAACGCAGTCTCCACTCAAAAGATGACTGTTCAAGCGTTGTCCCGAAGGGTTCCATCCGACCATCCACATGCTCCTCGAGAAAAGCTTCCACAAGCGCATACATCGCCAAAGAGTTGCGTGGATTTGACAATCCATGGCCTTCGTCGGGAAAAACAACGAAGTCAATCGGAAGTTGTCGCTCTTCCATCGCCGCTGCGATGGTTTCACTTTCGGCAAGCTTGACGCGGGGATCGTTGGCGCCATGGCCGAGCAACAGCGGACGCTGAATCCGGTCCACATGCCGAATGGGCGAAATGGCATCGAGATCAACCGTTCCAACGCCGATCATGCGTTCAAAGATCGCCCTGCCCGACTCCCAATAAGGCGGAATTGAGTCCAAGAGAGTGCGCACGTTGGAAGGGCCGACCTCCGCAATGGCGGCAGCGAAGAGTTCAGGATCACGAGTTAATCCGGCAAGAGCGGCATAGCCGCCATAGGACGCTCCCATGATCACGAGTCGATCCGAATCGGCGATTCCTTCGTCAACCGCCCAGCGCACTGCATCGACAAGATCGTCCTGCATACGGCCATACCACTGGCCCTCACCGGCCAGGAGGTGGGCCTTGCCAAATCCTGTCGAGCCCCGGTAATTGACACTCAGAACGTGGTATCCGCGATTGGCGAGCAACTGATGCACCGGGTTCAACCCCCAGAAATCTCTGGCCTGAGGGCCTCCATGCACGAGCAGCACCAGCGGGTGCTGTCCGCTTTCTGCAGCGAGTGGAGTCCTGGTCAGATAGGAGGGGAGTCGACGTCCGTCTCTGGCCTTGAGGTCAAGGCTTTCCATCGGCGCCAAATCGTAGGCATCCAGGCGTGGCTGGACTGAAAAAAGCTTGCGGATCTCATCCTGCTCACGATTCCAGAGCCAATACTGCGCCCCCTGCTGGTCGGATCCAATCGCGACCAACCAGCGACGGTTGCTGAGATCACGATCAACGACACTGAAATCGTTTGGACCGGCCAAACGTTCAAGCCTGTCCAAATCCGGTTGAACCGATGGGTCCAACACCACCCGGCGGGAACGGAGATCCACCTCGCTGAGCACCGTGGGATAACCCGTTTCAAGATCACTGAGAAACGCACCCATTGCTCCGGCTTTTGAGCGATGAACAAGCTCTGGCGTGCAGTCGGTACCGCACGTCTCGAGGTGCTCTCGGCTCCAACGCACCAGCCTTGGCAGATCGTCGCCCGTGCTCAGTTGTCCATACAGCCAACGACCATCCCGTGTGAAACCACTTGGCCCGGAGTTGCTGATGGTGTCGTTAAAGCTGAACTGAAGGAACGGACGCCAACTCGAATCACCAGGAAGTTTCAGCTCAAAGCTGCTGCC
>QCTY01000109.1:0-2926 GCA_003208975.1 Synechococcus sp. AG-676-F02 | reverse complement strand
CTTAATAATTTGACGAATGGTTAAGGCCAGCGTGACTCGGAATAACGATCCCACTCAAGGGCCGCCTGTTGCAGGGCTTGGTCACTGTCCACCTGGCCCAGCATCGCTCGCTGCAGCTGGGTGTAAACGATCGACTGGAGCCGTTTGATTCCCGGCGATGCCGGCACCAAAACGTCTGCTCGCTCGAGGATTTCTGCTGACAAACGACGGGCCTGACGAATTTGTTGCTCCGGGACCGTTGCCGGCTGCTCGTTATCGAGCTCTCGACGAATGAAGGCCAGGGCTTCACGGGAGGACGGCAGGACCCGTGCTTCCGTCGCAAAGCGAGCCTGATGCTCAGCATTGGTGAGGTAAAGCGCCAAGCGCAGCGCCTCACGCTGGCGCGAACTCTGCCGCGGTACTGCCAGGGTCATCAAGGCCACATTGGCCCTTTCGTCAGCACCGGTGAGGGGTGGATGCGCTTCGGTAACGGCCGCCACTCCTGGAGCGTTGGTCTGGATGCTGCGCAGAAACTCTGCACCAGTGGCGGCCAGGGCAAGATCACCGCTCTGAAATAACTCGATCGCACGGCGCTGACCCTGGCTCACCACTTCCCGTGGCAGCAGACCCTCGCGATACATCGCTGTCCAGAAGCGGAAGGCCTTGCGACCGGCCTCTGTGGCGAAGGCCGCACGACGGCGTGCATCCAACAGCACCACTCCCATCTGCACCAGGCTTTCCAGCAGTTCGGCGGAATCATCTGGAACGGCCGTAACAAAGAGCCCATAGCGACCGGTTCGCTCACGGATCCTGCGGGCGAACGCGGGAACCTGCTCCCATCGAACGGGGGGTGTTTCGAGACCGGCGGCCTGCAGCAACTGGCGATTCACCAGGCTCAGGCGAACTGTGAGGTACCACGGCACGGCAATGTGCCCAGCATCGGGGTCTCGGCAAGCAGCCCAGACCGTTGGGAGATATCGCTCGGACACGCCCTCCGGCAGCAGAGGTGTGAGGTCTGTCAGTCCGCCTTTGCTGGCCAGATTGGCCGCAAAGGGAGGATTGAGATTGACCAGATCCGGTGCGGTGCGAGCAAAAACAGCCGCCAGCAACTTGCGTTCCACCGAGCCCCAGGGGAGATCGTTCCAGCGGACCGGAGCCTCTGGATTCAACTGTTGCCAACGGGCGAGAACGTTGGCGAAATAAGCATTGAACTTTGGGGCCAACTGCAGCGTCCAGAGGTCCAACCCCGACCTGTTAACGCTGCGAGCGCAGGCCGCGAGACCTGCGGCAAGGCCGGCTCCCAGACTTACTCGCAACAGCTCCCGTCGCCTCATACCGGCACCCTGCGCCGCCAGAGCAGAAGCTGAAGCGACACCAGCATCGGAGCGAGAACACCCGTCACCAAGGTCTGGCAAGCAAGCGTGTGCAATCCCCACGCCCACAGGGACGGCTCGAGTACTCCACCTGCACCGATCAGTAGCTGCAGCAGGAGGGTCAGGCTCAGCATTCCCGTTCCCAACAAAGCCAGCAATCCGAGATTGAGACTGCGCTGAACCGGGGAAGCGCGGCGACCGACCCGGCCCCACCACCACCCGAGACCAATCAGTGCCGGCACCAGGGTGAGTCCATCCAGAGTCAACCCATCGAGCACAAGCCCCAGAGCAGCACCGGCCAACGCTCCTGAGATAGGGCCATCCACCAGAGCCCAAGGGAGCAGCCACAACACCGCCCAGCAGGGCGGGACCCCATCCAGGCCCAACCAGGGTGGTGTCGCGAGGATGACCATCGGCACCATCAGAGCGGACGCGACACAGATCGGCTGGCGGTGCAAACGGGTCATCTCAGCGGGTGCGTACCTGAACCCAGTCGATCGCTTCTGGCGCAGCGATCAGTTGCACCACCGCAGTGGCAAACGGCACGGCCTGGTCATCCACCGACTGCACGACTGCAACGGGCAGATTTGGCGGCAACAACGTGCTGGCGGGAGAGGTACTGACCAGATCACCGGGGCGAACATCCGGATCGCGGACGATGAAACGCAACTCAGGGCGGGTGGCGCCGGTGCCCACCAGCAAGCCGTGATCCCGTGACCGCGGCAACCAGACACCAATGGAATGTCCAGGGGCCGTCAGCAGCTTGACCCGGGCTGTGGCAGGCGTGACACTCGCCACCCGACCCAGCAGCCCCCCAGGGCCAAGGACAGCATCACCCTTGGCGATTCCATCCAGGGCACCGCGGCTGAGCTCCAGCTGCTGCCACCAGTCCCGGGGGCGCCGGGAGCTCACCGCAGCAGCCACATCCCGATCGGTCTCTCCACTCTGCTGAAGCTCAAGCAGGCCACGCAGTCTTTGGTTGTCCTGCTCCAGGAGGGTCAGACGAGCGCGTTGCTCTAGATCAACGGCGGCCTCCACCCACTCCCGCTGAGCCGACCCTGGCCAGAACGGTCGAGTCAACAGGGCATAGGCATCAACAAAACCGGCACCCTTGCTGAACCGCACCAAGAGCAAACCCGTCAGCAGCAGCAACCAGGGGGCCAGTCGGCCCAAGCCCTGCCAACGTTTTTTCCCAGGCCGAAGCGACGGCGCCATCGCGTCAAATGCCGGCGGCGGCGCGAACGAATTCAGGTGTATCCACCACCCGCTGCAATCTCTTCCAATCCTCCAGCACCTGGCCGCAGCCGTTGACGACACACAACAGTGGATCTTCTGCGATATGCACAAAGATTCCGGTCTCGTGACTGATCAGGTCGCTGATGCCGCGCACCAAAGCACCACCACCAGCCAACATAATTCCACGATCAACGATGTCTGCAGCCAGCTCGGGCGGGGTGCGTTCGAGCGTGCGTTTCACCGCTTCAACGATCACATTGAGCGGCTCAGCAATTGCTTCACGAAGGTCTCCGGCCTTCAAGTTGATGGTGCGGGGAAGACCGGAGAGCAGGTGCAGG
>QCTY01000108.1:0-2929 GCA_003208975.1 Synechococcus sp. AG-676-F02 | reverse complement strand
CGCGGCTTCGTGAAGGAGGGAGTGGGCGCTGGCGCGCTTCTGTTGCTGGCTCAGCTGCAGGGCCAAACGCCATCCGCATTGGTGGAGGCGTGTGAGCTGGCGGTGGATCAGCTGCAGGCGTCCCCGTAACGTCGAACCGACATGCGTGTGGGGTTCATGGCTTCCCTGAGCCGGCGGCATCTGCTGCAGCTGGGTGCGGGAACCTGCCTGACCCTCTTGTCCGGTTGCCGTTCCGGGCTTCGCCCATCGAAGCTTCTCTTTGCCAAAGGCACGCTTCCCAAGGCCTGGTTGAAGCAACTGCCATCAGCCTGGGAGTCGACGTTCACCCAAGGCTCGGAGGTCTGGCCAGCTGAGGGTGCTGAGCCGGTTGATCTGGTTGCCATGGGTGATGGCTGGCTGTCGACCGTTGCACCGTCTCGGTTGCGGAATCTGGATGCGCCCGACCTACAGCGGCAGATGGATGGTCAGGCGCAGCGATTCCTGACACAGCTCGGGCCCGAGCAGGCCACTCGGGTTTTGCCCGTGGGAGTGAGTCCCTGGGTGATGTTGTTTCGCGATGGTTCCTCCTGGATTCGAGCGGCCCAGGAGGACTGGAATGTCTTGCTGGACCCCGCTCTGAAGGGGAGGGTGGTGTTGCCGGCAAGCCCTCACTTCGTGATGGATCTTGCGGATCGAATCGGTGGAGATGCGGTTCTGGATCGACTGCGTATGCAGCTGCTCACCATGGATGACCGCCAGGCCACCAGCTGGCTGTTGAAGGGGAAGGCGCGGGTGGTTGTGCTGCCGTTGCAGCGCTGCATGGCTTTGCTTCGCCAGGATCCGCGCCTCACGGCCGTGCTGCCCGATGCCGGTGCCCCCCTGCACTGGACAGTGCTGGTGCGACCGGCTGCGACGCGGGATCCGATTCCCCAAGCCTGGATTCAGATGGCTTGGCAGCAACCGTTGAGCCGCACTCTGCTGCGGGATGGCTGGCGGTCTCCAGTTGCTCTGACGACCGCTCGTGATTCCTTGCCTGAACCCTGGCGTGACCTTCTGCACCCTTCGGATGCCACTTGGGACAACTGCTGGTCGTTGCCTCCGCTGGATGAGAAGGATCAGAACGTCCGAGTCGAGCGCTGGCAAGCTTCAACTCCATAGCCGCCGTCTGGGTGTGGCTTTCAGACGGCTGTGGGTGTCGGCGAGCAGCTGTGGGATTGGCAGATGATGTGGGCAACGGGGCAGACAGTCCCCGCAAGCATCACAGGCGCTTGCGTCGATCTCCTCCCACCAGTGGCCAGCTCGCCCGATCAGGTTGTAGCGCTCTTGGCTGAATTCGATCAGATCGTGGCCCAGCACCAGGTTGCGCAGGCGCAGCAGCTCAGGAATCGGCACCTCACTCGGACAGGGCAGGCAGGCCTGGCATTGACCACAGAGTTCGGCTCCGAGCCGATGGCCCCGGCGCTGCTTCAGGGTTTGGATGCACTGCTGCTCCTGAGGGTTGAGTGGTCCGCCCCGGTGAGCCAGCTGGCTGGCCAGTTGCAGATCTGAGGCTTGCGCTGCCCCCACGGTGAGGCTTGAGACCCCGTGGGACAGCAGATAGCGATAGGCCAGTTCCAACGGTGCGATCGGTGTGCAGTCGTCGATCAGCTGTGCGCTGGGTGCTTGCAGCCGGCCCCCCTTGTCGGCTGGTGAGATGGCCAGAACGCCCATTCCGCGATGGAGAGCTTGTCTGGCCAGGGGGAGTCGTTGAGGATCGAGCAGGTGCAGATGCAGGCTGCAGAAGGTGAACAGCTCCAGATCAAGAGCGGCTGCAATCAGTTGCTGACTGCCGTGGCTGCTGAAACCGACCTGATCGACCAGTCCTGACTCCATGGCCCACTCCAGAAGAGCCCGACCTTCTCCTTCCTGAGCCCAGAGAAGATGCTCCGGCCTGTTAAGGCCATGAACGGCCAGATTGTCCAGCCGTTGACACTGCAACCGCTCGAGAATTCCGTGCAGTTGACGTTGTCCTTGCTCAAAGGAAACACCTGGCAGGAGCTTGCTGGTGATCACCCAATCCCCTTCAGGCCGATGCTTGCTGCGTTGAAGGGCTCGGCCCAGAAAGTCTTCCGCAGGTCCGTAAGCTGGTGCCGTTTCCAGGTGATTGATGCCTGCTTGGACAGCGGCGTCGAGCACCTCGGCCATCTGATCGGCTGAGCCGAGGGCACGCATGGTGCCCAAGCTGAACAAGCTGATGGCTCTTCCCCGCCCGAATGTTCGTCTCACCCGTTGTCGACGTCGTTGTCGTCGTTGTCGGTGTTGTCGTCGTTCGGGTTCTCTGGGTCGTCTGGACCGCGACCTCTGAGGTGTCGAACCAGGGCGGCCGGGCTCAGTTCGTCCACAAAACGGTTGAAATCGCTTTGATCTCTTGCGTCCGCTTCTGCATCCACAGCGATGGAGGCTTCCGCGACAACCTCCTCCAACATCCCGATCCCACTCCCGGTGCGGACGGCAAGCGCGATGGCGTCGCTGGGCCGGGCATCCACGTCGATGTCGTCCTCCACAGTTTCGTCCTGCTCGTTCGAGGGGGCATCGCGGGTCAGTTTCAGCACGGCACGGAACGTGTCGTCTTCGATCGCATGGATGATCACCCGCTCCAGGGTCAGTTCCCCCACCAACAGCAGTGCAGCCATCAGGTCATGGCTGAGCGGGCGAGGTGATTCGCTGCTCTGCAATCCCGCCATGATGTTGTGGGCTTGGGCCTGATCGATCCAGATCGGCACCTGGCGACGACCGCTGGGGTCCCTCAGCAGAACGATCGGGGTGCGGCTAGCTGCATCGAGGGCGATGCCGGCAACGCTCATTTCCACCATGGCGGTGCAGCGCCTTTATCCGATTATGGCTACAGAGAAAGGGCCGGAGAAACCGCCATGTTCACAGGGCTGGTGCAGGCGGTGGGTTGGATTCAGAG
>QCTY01000107.1:0-2958 GCA_003208975.1 Synechococcus sp. AG-676-F02 | reverse complement strand
GAGTCGAGAATAATAATGCTTTGCAAATTCCATGCTGCATAGCATAACTACATGCATAAGCTGGAGATAAAATAGCAATCCCAAGTTGAGACACTGAGCTCCAGCCAAGAGCTCGGCCACTGTCACGTTCAAAAACAGCGTAAATGGCAGCAATCACAGCACTGATAACACCAATCACAATCATCGAGTCACTGATTGGATTCAAGATCTGACTCATTCGTGCGATGGGAGCGATACCTGCACAAGTGACGCAACCTGCCAGGACTGCTGAGGATTGAGAATTAGCGTGTGAGTAGATATTTGGGACCCACAGACCACAAAGAAAGACTCCTGACTTCGTTAGCAACCCGGCAACAATCAGGCAAAGAGCTGTTTCCGGAGCTTTGACTAAATCCTCCAGTAGAAAACTGCCAGTAAAAGTAAATGCTTGTACAACACCAATCAGATAAATAAGCATTGCCAAGCCACCACCAATCAGATACTGAAAAGCATTAAACAGCGACTTTCTGTCATTACGATCAGCTATCAACAAAAACGCTGAAAAGCCGAGTAGTTCAAGGGATATAAACATACTCACCAAATCAACTGTTGTAAAAGATATAAACAATGCAGTGAGCAATACAAGGCAAATCTGGTAATAATAATGAGTAAATTTTTTAAAGAACAGCCCAAAAACAATTAACAAAGTTATACAACTTCCAAAAATAAGCGGGAAGCTATAGGAATCAACGGAAAATTGAATACCACCATCTCCAACCAAAGTAAACTGATAGGAAATATCTCTACCAATATAATTTAAACTACTTGCAGCATATCCCAGCAGCATCAAGACACTGAGTGGAAAAGTGATTTTAGGTATCACACAACCAACAAATCCCAGAAAAGCTGGAAGGAAGATTAGAAAGGGGAAAAGTATCTGATAATCAATCATTTCTCTAGGTCTCGATAACGCAACATGGGAGATCTACGACCCAGTCGTAGAGCAATGGCACAAAGCAAAGCTTGGGTTGCAAAGCCAATTACAATGGCCGTTAAAATGATGGCTTGAGGATAAGGATCTGAATATGAGCTATATCGACTGGCCGTTACAATTGGTGTTTGGGAACCAGCCGAAGCAGCAATCAGAACAAAAATACTAATTGTGGCAGTGTCAATAACATCCAGTGATAACAATGAGCGAAGCATTGTCTTCGAATTCAATAGGCCAAAACACCCAATAACAATCAATACGACCATTGGGATCAGTCTTAGCTTTTCTGGCGTTAAATCCATCAAGAGAAGCCAACCCACAGATGCTAGGTGGCGAGGATTAGTCGTCAAGTCAATGAAAACCTTTGTTGCTGATCATCAAGCGCAATGTTTCGACTACGATTATTCAACGGGCGAATTTCGATGATCGGTTGGCTGAAGGGAGACATTCGGCACAAGCTTCAACGCGGGAATCGCAACCAAATTCTCCTTGCTTGTGCAGGAGTGGGGTATGAGATTCAGCTAACTGAGCGCGACTGGCAACGACTTGAAACGGGCCAGGAATTGGAGCTCTGGATTCATCAGTCCATCAGCGCTGACAACTTGCAATTGTTTGGATTCGGCTTGATTTCAGAACGAGATCTCTTTCGCGAATTGATCAGCGTTAGCGGTGTTGGACCACAAGCCGGAATCGGGCTTCTGAGTGCATGTGGCTTCAACGAGCTTGTTTCAGCGTTGGTGCAAGCCGATATCAAGACGCTTTGCCGCGCTCCCGGTGTGGGCAAACGAACTGCCGAACGCCTCAGCCTTGAACTGCGTTCAAAACTAATCACAACCTCCGCTGATCTCACTGAGAGCCTGACTGAAATCTCAGGGACACAGCCGCAATTGATCAGCACACTTGAGGCCCTGGGCTATGAAGCCGCTGAGATCAACAGGGCTATCAAGCTCATTCGCTCACGGGGAACAGCCGCACCCGATGACGATGAGGAAACCTGGCTGCGCGAGAGCATACGGGCGATGTCGGAGGATGGTCTGTGAAGGAGTAATGTGGTCCTTTGCAGCAACAGGGCCTCCCCCCGCGCATGTCGTTAGACACCACCGAAAAGCAACAGCTGATCAACACCCATCAGACCCACGGCACCGACACCGGGTCTACTGAGGTTCAGGTCGCCATGCTGAGTGAACGGATCAACCGTCTCAGCAGCCACCTCCAGAACAACATTCACGACTTCTCTTCCCGTCAAGGATTGTTGAAGATGATTGGCCGTCGCAAGCGTCTGCTGGGCTACATGCGCAGCAAAAGCGAGCAACGCTACGTGGATACGATCGCCAAACTGGGCATCCGCGGCTGATATCAGCGACATACCATGCCCGACAAACGCAGTTCTCTCCCCTTTGAGCCCAAAGGGTCGAAGCAGGGTTCGGGCAACAAAGACACCAAGTCAGCCTCCACAGCAGTGAAGCAGGAGGCAATACCTCGCTACGTGGCCGATCGAATGGCGCGCAGAGTCGCCATTTTTACTGGTTTGCCAACCGTTGCAGGCATGGGGGTCTTTGTTGGCAGTTATCTGCTGATCACCCGAGGTATTGCCGATATTGCACCTGGATTAACCCTTGCAACCTCAGGAGGGTTCTTCCTCTTAGGGCTGGTGGGCCTGAGTTTTGGGGTTCTCAGTTCCAGCTGGGATCCGGATCCTGGCAGTGTTCTGGGATTTGAAAATCTAAAACCAAATCTTCAGAGAATGAAAGAGACGATCCGTGCCGCCAAAACAAAGAACGAGTCGGATTAATCAGTATTGAACCGTTGAACTAGGCTCTCCTGATCAGCTCAACACCATGTTTTCGCTTCGGCGTGCTTTGAAATCCTGCTTCAGAAGGGAATCAACGGCAGCTTCCGTATTGCGTACACAGAACTGAGGCCCCAGGCGCACGTATCGAATCGAAGCGCCATCGCTCACTTCAGCGATCACCGGAACCTTCACTCCG
>QCTY01000106.1:0-3136 GCA_003208975.1 Synechococcus sp. AG-676-F02 | reverse complement strand
GATGGAGAATTAGTAACTTATTCTGTAAATAGTGCAGGAATTGCCAAAAAAGAAAAGCGGTACAACTCCAATACGAACAGATTTTACGTCCAAGAATTTCTTTTCAATCATGACTTTAATGATGATGGCAACATTGGCGCAAGACTGAGATTTCATAAACAACCTGAGCTAATCAAAGATATCCGATCAGGTAGCAACAGTGGACTACCAACCAACCTTACCAACTTCAATGGAAATTTGGCATTCAGTGCTGAAGACAGCTATGGCAATCAAGAACTGTGGATCTCTGACGGGACTGAGCTAGGAACAACCAAACTCAAGGAGATCAACCCGAGCCTTAGCGAAGGTTCTGAGCCATACAATTTACTGGCTAGCGGCTCATATCTCTATTTTGCTGCTGATGATGGCAGTACTGGGCAAGAGCTATGGGTCACAGACGGTACAGAATCAGGAACCATCCAAATTTCCGATATAGCGCCGGGGCAAGTATCCTCTCTGCCCCGAGACTTAACACTCTTCCAAAATAATCTTTTCTTTACTGCAGACAGTGGAAATGGTCGAAAGCTTTGGAGCGTAATAGGCACCTCAGCCGTTCAAATGTCTTCATCACTGACACTTCACAGTGACAGTCAAATGATCGAATTCAGAGACGAACTTTATTTTGTTGCCGCGGAGGAAGGAGATGGCAGAGCTCTCTGGAAACTTGACGGCAAATATGGAGATTTTGAAAAAGTATATGACGCTTATCCAGAGACAGAAGATCATTCCACTATTGATAAGTTGACAGTTTCCAATGATCAATTATTTTTTACATCCAGCACCTATGAATACAATACCGAGCTCTATGTGACAGATGGAACAAGCAATGGCACAAGACTTGTCAAAGTAATTCATACTAATTTAGGAGGATCTAACCCGCAGGATCTTGTCGATGTCAACGGAATTATTTACTTTAGTGCTGACGATGGTGTCAATGGACGCGAATTGTGGAGAAGTGATGGAACAGAGCATGGAACATTTCTGGCTGCCGATATTTATATCGGAGGGAGCGCCAATGTGGATCATATCACCAACATTAACGGTACTTTGTTCTTCGCAGCTTCATCGCTAGACAATGAAGGCAACCCCGTTTATCGAGAACTTTGGGAATACTATACAAGTACGGGTGAAGCAAAACTAACTCTTGACATTAATCCAACAAGTTCATCAATCAGTTACAATGACACATTTACTCAGGCAGGAAATCAAGTCCTTTTTGTAGCTGATAATGGAACGTCAGGTAGAGAACTTTGGCTCAGCTGCGGATCTGGAACAGGTACAACAGAAGTCAATGATCTTTTTGCAGGTTCTGTGGGGTCATCACCGAAGGAAATCGTAGTTATCGATGATCAAGTATTCTTTACTGCACAGGGATCCAACGGAGGCAATGAGCTCTATGGCTTTTCGATTGATGATTGGGATTTAGATATTGCAGCAAAGCTAACCGGAAACTTCTCTGGTTCAGGTGCAATAAATACAACAATTAGCGGTAATATTTTTGCAACTGACCCAAATGGACTAAATGATGGCAGCCTTTTTGCTATCAGTCGAGGTCCCAGTGATGGTGATGCAACGATTGATGCTTCCACAGGGCAGTGGAGCTATGTACCTTCCCTTGATTTTAAGGGCTCAGATGGCTTCATTATTACCGTTATAGACGATCTTGGAGGTACAACAGAGAAGACAATATCAGTGACGACAGGCGATGGAGAAACAGGAACCGGTATCACAAACTTTCCTGTTGAGGAGCTTGAAAACCTGATTCAAACAGATCTAAATGGTGATGGGCAAGTTGCCGCCACATCATCGTTTGATCTCAGCAACTATTCACCTGGAGATGACTTTGTGGTCACCGGCATACTTGCCAGTGCAGATGCTCTGGATGGTGCCAAAGAAGCACTCAACCAAATCATCAGTTCTTATAATCTGACATTTACAGGAGAGTTCCGTTATAGAAATTTAAGAGGATTTGCTGCCAATCTAAGCAGCATTCATGCTGACTTGGCTGATGTTGTCAATCTAGATGTTTTAGATGGCAATATCACCGAAGGCTCAACTAAAGCAGCTAATATCTCAAATCTTGAGATGCTTAAGAATGCCCATCTTGGTGGAGGAGACTTCAAGTACTACAGTATCGCTGGATCCACACAACAACTCGCGGACAGCCGCGGTACTTCTTTTGATTGGTTGAATAACGTTACAGCGCAGGATGGAAATCGCTACATTGCAATAACTGATTACAGCCTTAGTCCAACGGCAAAATCTGCCTTATTGCAAGATCTAGATAATTCTTTCATCTTTACAGTCTCAGGACTGCAGAGCAACTCATCTCCATTTATTGGCTCTGGTAATCCAGTGACTGGGCTTATCTATCGCTCCGATCTGAGTCCCGACGGCACGACCGCCTATTCGACAGCTCCTATCACCAAGGAAACGGCGCAATATACCAATCACATCATTGGTTTTTCAAATACTTCAACACCGATGCCTACATCTTTGGACAACTTTAATGTCACAGGTACTGACGTTTCTGGGGAAGTGTTGTTCACAACACACTTCTATGGTGGCGAACAACTCAGTCATATTTCTCTCTCCGGCATCAGACCAACTGTTATTAGAAAAGGAGACTTGATACAAGGTATTGTTCCCACCTGCCGTTGTTGCAGAAACGTCATTGATACTAACCGGCAACTTTTGACCGCTGAGATTACCCTCTTTACTAACATCAATGTAGGTACCAAGTTCACTGTTACTGCCAGAGGTGTCGGCGAGGCCTGTCTCCGCAAAGCCACCATCAATCAAATCAAAGTCAGTTGCGTAGGTACGCTCCAAATAGTTTTTGCTGAAGTAGAAGTCAAAATCAACTGCATTGTTGTTAATGCCAGAGATGTTGATACCTGGGCACTGGTCTGAAAATTTATAATTTGAGTTAAGGTTGCCAATATCGTTCCACCAGGCGTTGGTACGGAAGACAGATCCACCAAAGTCTGCATCACTACCAACCTGACTGCTGTCGATCGTGTGGAGAATCATCCCCAGCACCTCAACACCATCATTGCTCGTGACTGATGGGGTGTTCGCTGGCTTACCCGCCTTT
>QCTY01000105.1:0-3143 GCA_003208975.1 Synechococcus sp. AG-676-F02 | reverse complement strand
AACGGGCCCTGAAATACACCGCCCTTCCAGCGCAGACCATCGGCCGCCTCAAGCTTGAGCGGACCCTTCAGGACAACAGGGCCATCAGCGGTCTCCAGCACAGGCTCAAGGGTTGCGTTCAGCTGCCTGGACCAGACATAGGTCTTGAGTGCCTCAGGTGCAGGTGCTCCGGCAGGGGCCCATACCTCCCACTCTTTCGGGTGAGCCACCGCGGCTAGAACACCGAAAGCCCGCCAGCGTTGGGCCGCCCGCTCGGCTGATTCGAAACTGGCGAAGGGCCCAGCCACCTGACGCGCCAGCGTCAGTGGCCGGTCTAAGGGCACCCGGCGCCAATGCAGCTGGAATGAAGACCCACTCCAATCAGCACCGGCCGCATCCCGCAGGACCAATGGATCGGGTCCCGCCGACTGGAGCTTCAACGGTGGTGATGATTCAAGGCCCCCGAGATGGGATGCCAGGGACACCCAAAGCACAGGATTGTTCGCCCGAATCGGTGGAGGAGCGGCAACGGTTCGATGGGTCTTGGGTTCAGCCTCACGCTCAAGCAAGGGCTCTGGAGCGATGGCTGGGGCCGACTCAGCCAATGGCGGCGCCAGGTTCCGGGCACTGCAACCAAGCGTCACCCACAGCAACGCTGAGAGAGCCATCCAACGGGTCATACCTGGGAAGGTCGCGTTAGGACGTATTGTTGTTGTTTGTGCCTGAACGAGCAGAGCAATGCCCAAGCTGAAGACCCGCAAAGCTGCCGCCAAGCGGTTCAAAGCAACCGGCACCGGTAAGTTCATGCGTCGGCGCGCATTCCGCAATCATTTGCTGGACCACAAAACCGTCAAACAGAAGCGTCACCTGGCCACCAAGGCAGTGGTTCATGAGTCCGACGAGCTGCGCGTGGTGCGGATGCTCCCCTACGCCTGATTGCTTCCCCTCGTACTGAACTGATTCAACCCTCCACACCTCATGGCTCGCGTTAAGAGAGGCAACGTCGCCCGCAAGCGGCGCAACAAAATCCTGCGGTTAGCCCGTGGTTTCCGCGGTGGCAACGGAACCCTGTTCCGTACAGCAAATCAGCGGGTGATGAAGGCGCTCTGCAACGCCTACCGCGATCGTCGTCGCCGCAAGCGTGACTTCCGTCGTCTCTGGATCGCGCGGATCAACGCTGCAGCTCGCATCAACGGCGTGAGCTACAGCCGTCTGATGGGTGGCCTGAAAAAAGCTGACGTTCGTTTGAATCGGAAGATGCTGGCCCAACTGGCTGTTGCAGATCCCGGTAGCTTCACCAGCGTGGTTACAGCAGCCAAGAGCTGACTTCAATTCTGTGAATTTGCTGCCCCAGACCTACCTGCTGGGCTTGGTAGGTCTGCTAGCCATTGTTGCGGTTGTTGTTGGTCGACAACTGTTGCGCGTGCGTCGTGACGAAGCGCGACTGATGCAGCTGGAACAAGCCAACACCGCTGAGTCTCGTCAGGCCTCGGATCTATACGAATTGGGCTCTGTGCAACTGCGCAAGCGGCTCTTTCCACAGGCGGCTGCCACTCTGAGGCAGGCATTGAAGATGCTAGGCAATGAACCGGATGAAGCCCGAGCCGTCATTCAAAACGCCCTTGGATTTGCCTTAGCCGCCCAAAAGGATTACGAGGGGGCAAGCAAGCACTACAAACTTGCCTTGAAGGCGAAGCCAGATTACCCGGTGGCCATCAATAACCTGGCCTACGCCCAGGACAAATTGCTGAAGACAAAAGAAGCTCTCAGCCTTTACCGCAAGACTCTTGAATTTGAACCCAACAACAGCACAGCAACCAAGGCTGTGAAGAAGCTGGAAAAAAGGGTTTAGCTCTCAATCGAATCCCGATTCACCAGAGAGGTTGAACCGGAACCTCAGCCACACAGCTACTGGTGAGGGAAAGACGTCCCCCGGTTCCCGCTGACGGATTGCCGGTGTTGATCAGGCGAGGAGACTGCCAGCCACTGGGGCTAAAGCCCTGAAGACCCAGAAAGACGCCTCCGGGTTCCAGTCCAGCAATCAATGGGTCACCAAGGGGGATGAGATCCAGCTGATCAGATTTGGCATGAAGGTTGCCTTGCACTGGTGTAACCACTGATCCGAAGGTCATGCTTCCCCGCAGATTGACCATCTGACCAACGGCCGTGGCCGTGGCGATGTCCAGGGTGACATCAACAGTGGGGCTTGCATCAAAGGGCTGAAAACTTCCACACCAGTTGCGAGGCAGGGTGGTCGCAAGATCAGAAGCCCGGGCCACCGGATCAAAGCTTTCCACCGATTGACCCTCGATGACGGATGGAACCGCCAGCTGAATCGGATCCAGGGGTAGCTGAGGATTGCTCTGGAACGGCACCTGACTGCCAACAGAAAGATCCATGGCAAGCAGGACAGGCATGGTGAACACGAGGATGATGGTCGCAAGGTAGGCCCTTTTGCTCAGGCGCGTCATGGATTCCATCCCTTCGGCTCCCTCCACGACCAGCGACGTGCTGACCATTGGTGGACGTGACTTCAACAGTCGCCTGTTCACGGGGACAGGCAAATACCCCTCGATGCCGGTGATGCAGCAGAGCATCGAATGCTCCGGCTGCGACATGGTGACCGTGGCTGTCCGCCGGGTGCAAACGGTTGCTGCGGGCCATGCCGGTTTGATGGAGGCCATCGACTGGCAACGGATCTGGATGCTGCCGAACACCGCCGGCTGCACCAACGCCGAGGAAGCGGTGCGGGTGGCCAGACTCGGCCGGGAACTGGCCAAGCTTGCAGGTCAGGAGGAGAACACCTTTGTGAAGCTGGAGGTGATCCCCGACAGCCGTCATCTCCTACCCGATCCGATCGGCACCCTGGAAGCAGCAGAACAACTGGTGAAGGAGGGATTCATCGTTCTGCCCTATATCAATGCTGATCCGCTGCTGGCCAAGCATCTGGAAGACGTCGGCTGCGCCACCGTGATGCCCTTGGGGTCTCCGATCGGCTCCGGCCAAGGTTTGAACAATGCCGCCAACATCGCCCTCATCATCGAAAACGCCGGCGTTCCCGTGGTGGTGGATGCCGGAATCGGTGTACCCAGCGAGGCCGCCCAGGCCATGGAGATGGGCGCTGACGCGGTCTTGGTGAATAGTGCCATCGCCCTGGCCGGCGA
>QCTY01000104.1:0-3213 GCA_003208975.1 Synechococcus sp. AG-676-F02 | reverse complement strand
GTCGTGACTGCCACCAGCAAAGCAATGGTTGAAAGGGCAGCCGCAACCATCACAACGCCGGCAACGATGCCGATGCGGGCCACTGTTGCTGGAAACAGCAGATAAAAACTCAGGACAAAAGCCAGAGGCCAGAACGGAGGGAGAAGGATGCAAACACCGGTCAGCACCATCAGGCGCCTACGGCGATCACGAAGCTTTTGCTGCTCAAGATCCTGCTGCTCGCGTTGTTGGTCAACGCTGCGTTGCTCCTCATCGGACAACCACCGCCCCCGATCCCGGGCATCTCTGAGATCCTGCTCCAGTTGGTCGGAGGTCGATCCATCATCCATCCAACCAGCCTAAGCAGACATGCATGACTCAGTTTTGTGGATCTGCGAGTGATGCGCCAACCTCAGCCTCAAGCCAGGAAGGCCGCTCCGATCGGGGATGTCGCCAGGCCAGGCACAACAGCGCCTGCAGAACACGGGGCCGCGGCGGCACCTGGCAGACAGGAGCATTGCTGATTCGGACAGTGGTCTCATCCATGGTTCTGCAAGCGGAGAGCCTCGACAACCGCAGCATTGGCTTCCACTGCCGAGGGGAAGACGCCAAGTTCCAGATCCCGGCCATTGCGACGCATATGGGCCTGGAACGAACCATCGGTGCGCTGGTGAATCCAACGCCAGTTGATGCAAGAGGGCAGAGCATGGGCCAGCCCCTCGCCTGTCATCGGCCTGGGACGCATCGGTCACTCCTGTGAACTTCCACTCAAACCGTAGAAATCCGGTCAGCGGACACAGACAAAACTTCCACTTCTCCACATCAATCCCGTGAAGGGAGATGAAGCAGAGGGCTCGATCATCACGTTCAGGAGACGTGGAAAGGCTGAAAAAAGGCCAGTGCCGCTAGCGGAGCAACCGCGCATGCAAACGACAAACCCTGAGCGCACGCTCGGGAGGCTGCTGACACATGGCACCCAGCCCCTGATTCAACTCACGAATCAGAGCCTGTTCAGACCCTTGCCTGGCAAGAACGACAGCGCCGAGAGCAGACCAGAGAAGGCAAACAGAACCAAGGAGCTGTCGCAAGCTGCGACAAGAGTAAGAGTCAATCCAGTCGTGTAGTTCCCGCCTGGATGCTCGAAAGAGATAGGGGTTCAAACTTGACGCGAGCGCGAGGGAAGCAGTGGCTGCTTAAACAAAAGCTGTTAGATGCGCTCTGCGGCAATGACAAGAGCGGAGAGAACTGCGCAAGCAATCCCGAGACAAGAAACGCCTAACACGATTGTGTTGGCTCGTTTGGCCTGAGAAAACGTTCGCATCTTCATCCCTTCATCTGATGAGAATTTAATGCGTACTCATGTCTTAGCGCTGAAAGTCAATAGGACTTCACCAAGGCTTAGAAACGATTCAAGCCGTGGGATCAGCCTGAGCAATGCGGAACGTCCACAAGGCCAACGAGGCTGCCGCCGTTGTTCCGAAGACGATCAGTAGCAATTGAGTTGTCATTCGATTGCACGGACGCAAGCGCCTTGATCACTGCTTTACAAAAATAAACAGTGTTTGCGTCCGCCGCGAGCTCACCCCGCCAAAGAGCGCCCTTTCCAGGTCCAGCCGCGACCGGTGAGCGTGCGCCACACCGAAACAGGTCCGATCAAACCGACCAACAGCCCACCAGCTCCCATTAGCCACCAGTGCCGCATCGGCAGATCAAAACGTCTGAGGTTCCACCAGCGCAAGAGCCACTGCTGCAACAGCGCAACACAAGCCAGACCCAGCGACCAACGCCACCACACCCCCAGCTCCGGGAGCAGCACCAGCAACACAAGGGCGGTGGGGAGGACCAGCCAGGGAACGGTGAACATCTGCAGAACAACCCCTGAAGCGCCGAGGGCCCGCAGAACATCTCGATCCAGACCAATCAACCAGTTCTTGGTCCAACCTTCCCAGAGTGCCGGTAGATCCTGGTACATGCGCAGCATCACAGCGTCCAGACCTAGCTGGTAGCTCAGTCGATATCCACCCGACTTGATCAGACGCGCCAGAGCCAGATCCTCCACGACTTCCGCGGCCAGCTGCCTGTGCCCCCCGATCGCGGCATAGGCCTCGCTGGAAAACAACATGAACGGTCCAGCCGCAAAGGCCACCTCGGAATTCGGGTCGTTCGTGGCCTCAATCGGGAAGCCAAGCCCAAGCAAGCTGGCCATGATCGGTTGAACCATCCATTCCGCCAGACAGCCACACTCCAATCGAGGAGCCAGGCTGAACAGATCGGCGCTTTCCTCGATCGACTGCCCAAGAGCTCGTCTGAGCGCATCTGGCCGCAAACGAACGTCTGCATCGATGAACAACACCCATTTGCTGGTGACCTGTTCCATGGCGCGACAGCAGGCCCAGTTCTTTCCTACCCAGCGCTCGCCTTGTGGGCGAGGACCGGCTTGCAGGACCGAGCAGATCTCTGAATGATCCAAAGCCGTTTGATGCGCAATCTCCGCGGTGGCATCGGTGGACGCATCGTCAACCACCAAGACGGACCAATCCGTGCATGGCGGAGTGCTGTCGAGGACACTCTGCAGACAAGCAGCAATGTTCACTTCTTCGTTGTACGCCGGAACGACAACCGTGAGCGATGTGTCGGGCAGCGCTGAGTCGGCTGCCTGACCTTTGAGCTGAGGTGCCACAGCGAAGACACGCCACAGTCCGATCTGCAAAATCAGCAGACCGGCACTGGAAGCAACTGCCGCCAGCAAAAGAATGATGGCGACAGTCAGAATCAGCGGACCAGACTCAGGAGATCAACGGCGTGGCTCAGCTTTCCGCACAGTGATGGCGCGACCCATCCACTCCACGTTCTGAAGATCGTTGATGGCAGCTGTTTCAGCCTGCTCATCAGCCAGGTCGACGAAGGCAAAACCCCGCTTACGACCTGTCTCGCGATCCAACGGCATGGAGCACTTGCTCACCTCGCCGTATTCACCGAACAGATGGATGAGGTCTTCTCTCTCAGCGTCCCAGGAGAGATTTCCAATGAAGATGGTCAAAAAACTTTCTCAAATGGGGACTACGGCTACTTTCTCACATCGCCAAGCACTTCTGTCGGCTTTACGCACGGCAAAGGTTGAATTGCCTGATGCACTGCTGCGGCATACGCTCAATACGTGAGGAGTACAGCGAATCGAAAGACGCTGGATAGGACGGAGTGACAAAAGTTCTGGAGGATTGGAATGGCGAACGA
>QCTY01000103.1:0-3264 GCA_003208975.1 Synechococcus sp. AG-676-F02 | reverse complement strand
GGCCTGGCCGTGGTGCGGGTTTCTGCCTCACAGCACAGCTATTGGTTTTGCAAAAATAATTTCAGTTAATGAATTATTTCCCTCATGACCACTGAAATTCGTAATTGGGCCGTTGTTGCAGCAGCAATGGAGGCCAACGGTTCAACAAATAGTGAGATGTATCGGCGAGCCAAAGCCCTCGCCAACGGTCACGCAGATCCAATGCCCACAAGTTTTCCCGCAGCGCCACTAAGTATTTCTGCAGTCTGATTATTTCTGAATTTGAGACGAACCTCTCACGCATCTTGTAAGTTTCATTGATGTTCCTTTCAAGGTTTAAACCTCGTCATCAATGACGGGGTTTTTTGTTGCCCATGCAAGAAGGGAAAACTCCAAACAGTGGGGAATAGTCCAGCCCGACATGCTTCCTGGAGAACTCTTCCAACACCGCTAAAAATTCGGATTCCTCGGGCGGGTCATCAAACCGCGATGCGCATTGCACGCAGAACCTGATCCAAGTGGTGGCCGGAGCATCGCCTGCAGAAACCACCAAGGAGTAGGCGGGTTGAAATTCCGACCCGTCTTGAAGCATCGCACCAATGGCGTCATAAAGACAATCCATTCCTTCGAGTTGGGGATCAGCAAAGACAGCGCGGATTTCGTCTCTGGTTGCCATTGATTCAAAACGTTGGCTGGGCTCGCATCGCAGACAGATCAACTCGTTACTGCCCATGAAAGGGAGCTGGTTTATAAGATCCACGTCCATCTATAGCCCGCATCATCAGGCCTGCGAATGGTGATAAACCCGAAACCAAGTTGATGGGAAAGAACCAATACAACTCTGCTCTTATTGATTGACCGCTGGTGTCATCGACGACTTGATGGTTAGATGGCTTCATCTAACTGACGCTCCAGGCCACGGCCCCCTTGAGCCTGATGATGGGGGTGACGCGCTTTAGCTGAAAACCTTGCTCAACCGAATAAACAAGACCGATCTTAAGGCAACTGACCTGGCTGTGGAGTGCTGTACATGAGCCAGCTCCTGGTTGCTGCCTTTTACGCCTTCGTCCCCCTGGAGCAGGGCCAGCGGGAGATGTTGCTGGAATTGTTACCGATCCTGGCGGGCGAAGGCAAGGTTCTCGGCTCAGTGCTGATAGCGGATGAAGGGGTGAACGGCACGATCAGCGGATCGCAACCGTCTGTGGAAGCCCTGCTTGAGCAGCTGCGCCAATCACTGCAACTGGGAGACAGCCACTATGAGCGGCTGGAGGTCAAGCGCAGCTGGGCCGATCAGCCGGTGTTCCGCCGCTTCAAGGCGCGAAGGAAAAAGGAGATCGTGACCATTGGCGATGGCGGCGTTGACCCCCGCGCAAGTGTGGGCACCTATGTGGATCCAAAGGACTGGAATGCCCTGGTGGATGACCCCGAAACCCTGGTGATCGACACGCGCAACAGCTACGAAACAGCGATCGGCACATTTGAAGGCGCCATTGATCCCGGCACCGAAAGCTTCCGCGACTTTCCAAAGTGGGCCGAACAACACCTGAAACCGCTCATGGAGGAGAACGGTCAGAGGCGGATCGCCATGTTCTGCACCGGCGGCATTCGCTGCGAAAAAGCCAGCAGCTATCTGCAACAGCAGGGATTCGGTGAAATCCACCACCTGCGCGGTGGCATCCTTAGCTACCTCGAGCAGGTGCCGGAGCAGCAGAGCCGTTGGCGCGGTGAATGCTTTGTGTTTGATCAGCGGGTGGCCCTCAACCACCAGCTGGAACCGGGTCAGTACAGCCTGTGCCATGCCTGCGGATTGCCCGTATCACCGGAGCAACGGGCCCTCTCGAGCTATATCAAAGGGGTGCAGTGTCTGCACTGCGTGGACCATTTCAGCGATGCCGATCGTGAGCGCTTCGCGATGCGTCAACGCCAGATCGATGCCTCAGCAAAACGCAAACTATCATGAGCTTTTTCAAATAATGAACAATTTGGGCGTCCAGGACAATGGGAGCCAAACCGAGGCTTATAGTCATTAACAACTAATATATTGGCAACCTTTAATATCCATCAAGATCAAGCAAATACAACTAAAAGCAATAGAGCCAATATGATCTGCTGAATAGCAATGAAGCTCCGGATGCAATTCAACTTACAATGAAATCATGATCAGAAATGAACATTGTATAAATCACTACGCCTCCCATTCGAAAATTCAGCAGCATAAAGCGTCATAAATCCTTCAGATGCGTCTCGCCCCCAATGTAGAACCAACTTCAACCAGAATGGCTCCACTCGAAATCTATACGTGAAGCGATCACACGGAAAGTAAAAATAACTACTACTTATAATAGGCGAAACGAAATAATAGACATATTCCATACAGCCAAATCACAAAACGGTATTTACTTATACAACCTATCTAAGAAGCCTCGATAATGGTAAATGGCTTCATTTATTTCAAAAAATATCTCTGCGCAATTATCTTGCAGATGAAGCCATACAACACGTAGGCGTCAATGTTGACGACATGGAAATTTCAAAAAAATTTTATGGTGATATCTTGGGTGGTGTTTTTATTGCAGAGATTTGCGGAATAGTTGGCGAAGAATGGACATCCATTTTAAATGCTAATACCGAAACGGCACCTCAACTTGGGTGTGGAGATGCATTGGACGTCTGTTTTTATTCATTCGGAAATTCAGCTGTTGAATTACTTCGCTATTACAATAGTGAAACAGGCAAAACTCACAACGAAAATCTGAGTATTGAGGCCAATAAACAGGGGATTGCTGGAAAGCATATTTCATTTAATTTGGCAGAGAATATTAATACTAAAGAATTTTTTGATAAGCTGCGTGATGCTACAAAAAACATGCCACTTGTTTCTCTCAACAAGACAGATGTTCATCATCTTGGTCCCGATGGTGAATTAGGGGGTTGGAATTGTTTTTTTATGTCAGGACCTAATGGAGAGAGAATTGAGTTCAATCAAATTCCAAAGGGTCTGTGCAATGCTGATGCTAATTTCACAAAGTCGGCGGTTCAGTTTAGGAACAAAAGCATATAAGGGTCGCCTAAATTCTGGCTACACTAGCTCCTTAAAATTAAACTAGAAGAGCTGTTTTAGTATCAAATTTATTCATAAATCAATCCATTCACAAGCCAAGCTAAAGCTAAATACAATTTCTGATACCAAGAATTCTCGAACAAATTTAGAATTTGCTGTAAGTAGAGCTATTTATCAAAGCAGCCAATGCAAACTTCATTAATTGATCAACTAACCAATCCCAA
>QCTY01000102.1:0-3273 GCA_003208975.1 Synechococcus sp. AG-676-F02 | reverse complement strand
CCAGTCCAAGGACGCAGAGGGTCAGCCGGCCCTTCGGTTGGCGCTGCAGACCAGAGAGCAGCACATCCGCCGCGACAAGGCCACCAGCAACATCTGCACAGCCCAGGTGCTCCTGGCGGTAATGGCCTCGTTTTATGCCGTGCACCACGGGCCGACCGGTCTGGAGGACATTGCTCGGCGAATCTTCGGGCTGCGGAAGCAGCTGGAGGCGGCCCTGACGGAACTGGGCTTCTCCGTACCCCATGGTGATCGCTTTGACACGGTGACGATCACGTCCCCATTGGCAGCCGTGGTGCATCGTGCGGCGGCGGCGGCCGGCTTCAACCTGCGGGTTGTGCCGGATGGCGTGGATCCCGATGACGCCACCGGTTTCGGCATCAGTCTGGATGAGTGCAGCGACGCCGTTGAGGTTCAGCGGTTGGTGGAAGCTGTTGCGCAGGCGGCCGGCCTACCTGCGCCCGGGTTCGTGCCTGCGCCTGATGTGGCCTTTGATGCCGTTTCTGGCCGCACCGCTTCCTGGCTTACCCAGGAGGTGTTTCATCGCTACCGCAGCGAGACGGAGCTGCTTCGTTATATCCATCGGTTGGTGAGTCGAGACATCTCACTGGTGCACGGGATGATTCCGCTCGGAAGCTGCACCATGAAGCTCAATGCAGCGGCTGAGCTGCTGCCGGTGAGCTGGCCGGTGTTTGCTGGCTTGCATCCTTTTGCTCCGGCCTCCCAGGCGGTCGGTTATCGCCGCCTGGCGGATGACTTGGAGACCTGGCTTGCTGCCCTAACCGGTTTTGCTGCAGTGTCGTTGCAGCCCAATGCAGGGTCGCAGGGGGAATACGCAGGTTTGCTGGTGATCCGTGCCTGGCACCTTTCCTGCGGCGAGGGGCATCGCGATATCTGTCTGATTCCCACCAGCGCCCACGGCACCAATCCCGCCAGTGCCGTGATGGCCGGTCTCACCGTGGTTGCGGTGGCCTGCGATGACGATGGCAACATCGACCAGAGCGATCTGGCAGCCAAAGCTGAGCAGTACGCCGATCGCCTCGCGGCCCTGATGGTTACGTACCCCTCCACCCATGGGGTGTTCGAAACAGGAATCCGCAGTATTTGCGATCTGGTTCATCGCCATGGAGGCCAGGTTTATCTCGATGGGGCCAATCTCAATGCTCAGGTGGGTCTATGCCGACCGGGTGCTTTCGGGGCGGATGTCTGCCACCTGAATCTGCACAAGACCTTCTGCATTCCCCATGGCGGTGGCGGACCGGGAGTGGGCCCAATCGGCGTGGCAGTCCACCTCGCCCCGTTCCTGCCTGGGCATCCGCTGCAACCGTCCAACGGGTCGGCTATTGGACCGGTGTCGGCTGCGGCGTTGGGCAGCGCCAGCATTTTGCCGATCAGCTGGATGTATCTCCGGATGATGGGTGGCGATGCGCTGCGGCATGCCAGTGCTGTGTCCCTGCTGTCTGCCAATTACCTGGCCCATCGGCTTGATCAGCACTATTCCGTGCTGTTCCGGGGAGCCCGTGGTCGGGGCGCCCATGAATGCATTCTCGATTTGCGGCCGCTCAAGCGAGATGCCGGAATCGAGGTGGATGACATCGCCAAACGGCTCATGGATTACGGCTACCACGCCCCCACCGTGAGCTGGCCGGTCGCCGGAACGGTGATGGTGGAGCCCACCGAAAGTGAAAGCCTGGCGGAGCTCGACCACTTCGTGAATGCGTTGATTTCGATCCGTGAGGAGGTCCGGGCGATTGAGTCCGGTGCCCTCGACGCCAGTAATAACCCTCTGAAAAGGGCACCACACACCATGGCTGCGGTTACCGCGGATGATTGGGATCGTCCTTACAGCCGTCGTCAGGCGGCGTTCCCGCTGGAGGGACAGCAGCAGAACAAGATGTGGCCAGCTGTGGCTCGCATCGATAACGCCTTCGGCGATCGCAATTTGGTGTGCACTTGCCCGTCAGTGGAGGACATGGCAATTTCGATTTCGATTGCTGCGGCTTGAAGTGAAGGGAGTTTTGCTGGTAATTACGGCCTACAACGTGTAAATTTTCACTGAAAACCAAAGTTTTGGTTTGTTTCGCTCAGTTATTGCTTTCAAAGCAATCAGACTGGTCGGCAACTGATTCGTCTGTCGGGGGACACCATGGATCGGAACAGCAACAATTCAGACGCTCAAAGTCAGCAGGGCCTATGTCTTCCAGTCCTTTCAGACGGGCTTGATTCAGCTTTCAGCCGCGGTCACACCATTCCTGTTGAAGGCACCAACGTCGTTCGAGTGCCTTTTGGGGTGCGTCAAGCCCGCCGCACCCGGCCAGAACGTCCCGCTCACTGGGCAACATTGGTGATTCCGCTTCAGACCATCGAAGATCCAACCCCGCCCCCTGCGGCGGCCTGAGACTTAACAAGGTGGCCGCTCAAGCGGCCCCTATCTCTGTTGATTCCTGGGAAAGGCGCCAATCCAGCAGTGCCTTTACATCCGCCACAGAGCAGGTTGGAGTTCGAAACGGGAGCAAGTGCATCGGGCTGCGCTCTGGCCGAACCAGCCAGCCCTGGTTGATTTGAGGGAGCAACAAATAGCCGCGGTAGCGCACCACAGCCTGAGGGCTCATTGGATAACCCATCGCTCTAGGGATCCATTGATAGTGACACTCTTATTTCAGGACGCGCCTTGTGATGTGCAAGTCATTCGTGGAATCTCTTTGGGATCGTTGTGATCATGTTCCGCCGTCGGCTTGCTTCCCCACCGATCGGTTGTTTTTCAATGCCAGCAGGAGCACATCGGCAGTTGTGTTCATGCCGACCAATGTGTGCGTGCCTGTCGTTAATTCGACGATGCCAACCCCATCACCGCGCTTCAGCGGATAAGTCGACCCGTTGTCGTTCCGCAGCTCCAGTTCTCCATCGATCACCTGAATCCACAGAGAATGTTCTGTGGCTGCAGGAAGCGGAAGATCTGCATGCGGATTAGGCCGTGCACGCCACATTCGGGTGGCACTTGCAGTCGCCATGGCATCACTCGGGGCATCCGGGTGGATCAGCGTTGTCCATCCGGTTCCTATGGCGATTGGTTTTTGGTCATAGTTGGGCGTGATACCGATTTGTTCGGGTTCGATCCAGATCTGCAGAAACCGGCAAGGTTGGCTGCTCTTGTTGATTTCGCTGTGAACGATCCCGGTGCCTGCACTCATGCGCTGAACTTCGCCGGCCCGAAGCACTTCGCAGTGGCCGATTGAATCGGCATGGGTCAGTTCTCCTTCCACCATCACCGTGATG
>QCTY01000101.1:0-3278 GCA_003208975.1 Synechococcus sp. AG-676-F02 | reverse complement strand
TTGGGCCAAAGCAGGCGAATCGAGCACGCCTGCTTCAGGAGCTGTGGTGCGATCTCCGCTTGAGCAAACTCAACCCAGCCCAGGAGTCGCCGCCGCCCAACGAGCCCTTCGTTCTTGTGGTTGATCAGTCGTCTGGAGACTGTTCCATTGCCCTAGGGCTGGCGGGGCCACGGAGTTTCCAGCAGATGCTGCGCGAAGCACTCAGGGATCATCCGGACTGCACCGTGGTCGTGAAGGTGCACCCTGATGTGATCCGGGGCCGGGCGCGCGGTCATTTCCGACGTCGCGACCTGCAGCATCCCCGCATTCACCTTTGCGCGGATGGACTGCATCCCGCTGCACTGTTGGAGCAGGCCAGGGCCGTGTATGTGGTGACCTCGCAGATGGGGTTTGAGGCTTTGTTGTGGGGCAAACCCGTTCATTGCTTTGGCATGCCTTTTTATGCCGGGTGGGGGTTGACCAGGGATCGGCTTCAGGCACCGGCTCGCCGCAGGGCGGGCATTGCCCTCGAAGCCTTGGTGCACGCAGCTTTGGTGGAAGGAACCCGTTGCGTTGACCCGCATCGGTATCGCCGTTGCTCGATCGAAGAGCTGATGCAGGCGATCGGTTTGCAAAGGCAGCTGCAACGCTCGACGCAAGCGCGGGTGGAGGCGTTTGGCTTCACTCCCTGGAAGCAGAAAAGCCTGCGTCGTTTTCTGGCTGGTGGTGATGTGCGGTGTCGCTGGGCACTGTCTTTGCCGGGCCGGCGAGCTGAAGCGATCGCTGTTTGGGGCCGTCGGGCTCGGCCGCGGCTGCTGCTGAAGGCCAAGCAACGGCAACTGCCGGTGTTGCGGGTTGAGGACGGCTTCCTGCGCTCGGTTGGGCTGGGCGCTGATCTGATCGATCCGATCTCGTGGGTGGTGGACCGCACGGGGATGTATTACGACGCCACGGCCCCCAGTGATCTGGAAACGTTGTTAGCGCAATCGCAGTGGAGCGAGGCGCAGTTGCAGCGTGCTGCTGCGCTGCGGCACCGGTTAGTGAGCGAGGCGCTCACCAAATACAACCTGTGTGGACCGTCTTGGCAGCGGCCTGCATCAGCCGGCCGCGTGGTGTTGGTGGTGGGCCAGGTGGAGACGGATGCTTCGATCCGGTTCGGTGCGCCTGAGTTAAAGAGCAACATGGCTCTGTTAAAGGCCGTTCGCAGGGCGGAGCCGGACGCTTTCCTCGTCTACAAACCCCATCCCGATGTGGTGGCCGGGCTTTGTCGCTCAGGTGCGGGTGAGCAGCAGGCGGATGCGTTCTGCGATCGGGTGATCACGGAGGGTTCCATTTCATCGCTGTTCGCCCAGGTGGATGCTCTGCATGTGCTCACATCGTTGGCGGGTTTTGAAGCGCTGCTGCGGCGGGTGGAGGTGCACTGCTGGGGGCTTCCGTTCTATGCAGGCTGGGGCCTCACCCAGGATCGCCACCGTTGTTCACGCCGGGGTCGGCAGTTGTCGCTCGATGGTCTGGTTCATGGGGCTCTGATCGACTATCCCCGCTATGTCAGCCGCCACAGCGGCTGGTTCATCACGCCTGAGCAGGCCATCGATGATCTTTTGGCCTGGCGTCAGGCCCCCCCCCCGCCAGGCGGAGTCTGGTTCAGGCGCTGTTCCGCCATTGGGGCCGGCTGCGACACCGCTAGGGCGTGCCAGGATCAACTCAGTGCTGATCAGCGATTTGGGCAGGGGACGGGCGCCGGCGCTGGTACAAGTGCGCATTGAGGGACCAGTTCTGCTGCTGATGGGACCCATCGGGCTGTTTTTTGCCCGTTTCAGCCGTTATCTGCAGGGCTGCGGAATCCCCGTCACCAAGGTGAGTTTCCCGTTGCGGGAATTTGGCTTCGCGTCAGAGATCTGTGTGCCGTTCCAACAGCCGATGCAGGACTGGCGACCGTTTCTTCGCCAATTGCTGCAGGAGCGCGGCATTCGGCACATCTTTATGTACGGGGATTTCATCATTCCCCACCGAATCGCGATCGAAGAGGCCCAAGCCCTCGGCATCGAGGCCTGGGTGTTCGAGCTGGGGTATTTGCGCCCGAATTACGTCACCCTCGAGCGGGATCGGGTGAATGCCCGCTCCAATCTCAATCAGCCTGCGGAGTTCTACCGCGCACTGCCGGCCATTGATCAGCTTCCGCCCTCAATCGTGCTTGATCCAGGCTGGCGTTGGCGCAAAGCCTGGAAGGCACCCACCTTCATTCAGCACGCCTTCACCCGCTATCCGATCATCGAAGGGGAGCACAAGCTGCAGCCCACCCCGCGCTTTCTCTGGTGTCAGCTTCGGGGGAGTTGGCGTTACTGGCTGTACCGCTGGCAGGAGCGGGCGCTTAAACGCCGCCTACTGGAGCATTTGTCGTTTTTCCTGGCGGTGCTTCAGGTGTCAAGCGATTCCCAGATTCAACTGGGATCGCCCTATCGCGGCATGCATGACTTCATTGAAGACGTGATTCGTTCCTTTGCCGCCCACGCTCATGGCTCAGACCATCTGGCGTTCAAGCACCATCCCCGTGATCGTGGGTACAACCATTACGGCCGGTTGATTGCGCTGCTGGCGGATCGCTATGGCGTTCATGGCCGTGTGCACTACATCCACGACGGCCCGCTGAGCCGCTTTCTGCGCACCTGTCGTGGGGTGATCACCGTGAACAGCACGGTGGGACTGCAGGCTCTGTTCCACGCTGTGCCCACCAAAACCATGGGCAACACCTTTTACAACCTGGAAGGTCTGACAGATCAGAAGCCTTTGGATGCCTTCTGGCGGAACCCGCAACCCAGTGAGCGGCCCTTGTTTTGGCGCTTCTATCACCACCTGGTGATGACCACCCAGGTGAATGGGAATTTCGATGGCGACTTTCCCTTCCGCACAACCTTCCCGATCGGACCAGAGGCTCGCCAGCTGGACCCACAGCCGCAGCTGCACCAGTTGAAACAGCAACGCTCTGACTCTTGGCTGGCGCTGCCGGGGAGGGTGATGGCGCGGTCGGCCTGGGCCGTTCTTGGTTTTCTGCTGTATGGCCTGCAGTTGCCTGCGATTTTGTTGCGCAGGCCCGACTGGGCCGCTCGGCTGATGATCTGGGCTTCAGCGGTAGCTCTTCGTGCTCTGGGGATTCAGGTGGTGGTCGACGACAGTCAGCCGAGTGAACCCGCTGGCATTCCGTTGGTGCACATCTTCAACCATCGCAGCCCCTGCGATGGCTTGGTGATTCAAGGGGTGCTTCAGCTGCCGGGCATGACCACGGCTCAGTTGCATCTGAA
>QCTY01000100.1:0-3313 GCA_003208975.1 Synechococcus sp. AG-676-F02 | reverse complement strand
AGCTGTTCGCACCGACGGGGAGCGTCGACAACACGGAGGCTGAGGCCTGGTTGAGGCAACTGCTCACCTTTCTGGACGAGGACAAAGCCCTGGTGGAGTCAGCTCAAAGGGGGTATGACGACAGCTTCCATCCAGGGCCCGCCCATCAACTCGAACAGCGGATCCTGCATTGGCAGACCCTCTACAGCGAGCAGCTGTTGGCAGCGGGTATGGTCAACCTGGATCGCAACCAGGATGCCATCTCGACATTGAGAGCCTGAACATCAGCAAGGGGTTCAGCGCTGAAGGGTTGTAGCGGCATATAGCCGTCAGGCCCGAACTCCGGCGTGATCGTGCTGGGTTGATCAGTCCTGGCGGATTGATCCAGAAATAATTGCCAGCAGCGGCGATGGGCTTCGAGGGCCTCAGCCCATTCCGGTGCGAAGGGATGGCTGACTGAGGGGCCCTGGGCATGACCGACCCGGGCATGGATGTGGTCGACCCGAGAGGCCATCGCTTGCACCGGCGCAAGCTCGGGCGTCATCAAACGTTCACTCACGGCGCACCAGTGGCTGAGGTCAGCCGTTAAGCGCAACCGCGGGAACCGCTGCAGCCGGGCGGGCAGACGCCAGGGGTCAAACAGGCTCCTGCTGCGGTGGGTTTCCAACATGACGGCAACCGGCAGCGCGTCGAGGCGGTCGAGCAGAGCCACCAGAAAATCGTCCTGAACGGCATCAGACCAACTGTCGCTGCCGGTGATCAGGTTGATCTTTAGGGGCTCGAGGCTGGCGGCTCGCTGAAGATCCTGGTCCAGCTGTGCCAGATGATCGGCAGGGCTCCAATGCAGCGAAGGGGTGTAATCACCACCGGTAAAGATTTCCAGGATCAAGCGCTGCTGAGAACTATCCAGCCGCCGCCGGATCGCCGCTGCTGGCACGGCCTCCAGGCAGGGATGGTCGAGATTGACTTCCAAGCCATCGAAACCCTCACGATGGGAGCATTCACAGGCCTTATCCAGGGAATCGGCCCAACCCCAAAGGGTCTTGAACAGCAGCAGGGCGGAGGTCAACGGCCGTCGCTGAACAGCTGTGGCTGTATACCGAGATAGATGGCTTCGCGGAACAACTCTTGCTTGGCTCGGGAATCGCGCCGTTCTTCCGCCAGGCGAAAGCGTTGCTGGAGCGATGCAATCAACCGACGCCGCCGAGCATCCGGAACGGGAACGGTGTCCAAGACATGACAGGACTCTTGGAATCATTATGCGGCTACTGAAAGGACGCTGGGTAGTAATCAACTCCCCATTACGGCGAATTGATGCCTTAGCGACATACACCTAATTCATGATTTCACGGGGGTTAATAGCTGAAACAACCCGCCTGTAAAACCAGACCCACGGCCATCATTCGTCGTCACCTTCAATCTCGGCCATAGCGCCAAGCTGCTCCAGCCGTTCCAAGGTTTGCCCTCCACCACAATGTTTGAGGCTCGGTTGTAGTTCCAGCCAGTGACCTTCAGGATCTTCAAATCGTGATTGCTTCGCAAAGACAGGGCTGTAAGCGGTGACCCTCCCAGTTGTGGCATGACATGGCAGAACGTGGCTAATAGTGTCTTGAGACTCGGCTGCTGAGGTGGTGGTCCTGGCTCGGATGATTCGTTCCCTGGGTTGAACAGCGAATCGTCCTGTCTGAATTTCAACATTCAACCTGGATTTACAGAACTGAGGCGAGTTAGGCCGTACGTGCATCGGGTGCGGTTGGTACTCATCAGGTGCGTGGAGACGTGCCTGACCTACAGCAGGCACGTCTCCGCTTGTTTGGATATAGGTCGGGGATGGCGCCTGACACCTCCCTCGATTGAGCGATTTTTCGGGGCTTCGCATTACTCAACTGTGCAAGCCCTGCTCTAAAAAAGCATCGCTAGATCGAGCGATATGCACTTTTTGCACATCCCTTAACTGGTGATCAATGCATTGGCGGCTGGCACCTCTGCTATCCGGTTTTGAGCATTGTCTGCCATGCCTCGACAGCGTTGTGGCGCAGCATCCGCCTTCGGGTCTGCGGCACCAGCAACCGGGGCGGTATCCAGGTGTAAGTGCGCACTGACACCCACTGACCATGGGCTGATGGCGAATCAGGCTTGAACTGACAAGCCAACTGCTGCTGATCGTTGATCAGCCAGCCTTCACCACGAGGCTTTTCAGGGTTGTCCTGTGGATTGGATCGGTAAGGAGGCATGGAGACAAGTCTGTTGCCCACGCCGATCAATCGGGGACGATCATTTGAGTGATGTGTTTTTGGCCTGCTTCGCCGATGGTGGAGACAGCAACTGAAAACTCATGACCGGTGATTACGCCGCTGCCTGGCTCCCAGCAATGTTCGTGCCGATCACGGGAATCCTTTTCGCCGGGATATTCATCGTGCTCGTCGGACGCGTAATAACCAGGTGACCGAGACACGATCTGGGTGAAACAGCTGGGACCTCAATACACGCTGGAGGGGTGGCTACAGCGATCTGTTCAGCAGTATGCAGCAGTTCAACTGCTTAGGGCAGTGATAACGAAAGCGAGCAACTACCCAACACACCAACTTTAGCAGAAGTCAGCCTGAGGCATTGGCACTTCTCAAACTCAATGTATTTGCAAAGTGCTTGGTGAACTTCTTATGCGACTTGATCACTAGTTCACTCCCGAAACAGCTTTTAAAAGAGATTTAATCCCAAATCGCAAATTTTAACTAAAGTAGTTTTGTCTGTTCGAGATTCCAGTGATTAATCGGATCACGCCTGCTTTTTGTCTTGCCACTGTCGTCGGAGCTTCTTTGGCATTGGGTGCCAACACTCCTAGCTTTGCTGGCAGTCAGCTATCTAATTGCCGCAGCATTAAGCCTGCCTTCAAAAGAGACAGTTCAACGACAGCCGTCGTCAGTGCAGACAACTATGCTTTTGCTGAAACGGAAATAATTCTTGGTGATTATGTTCAAAAAATTGCCAAGGCAACCTGTTCAGATGGCATGGGCGTGTTCATGCATCTCCGCAAGGCAATGGATCCAAAAGATAAAACCATATTGAGGGCAAACTTCGATACATTGTATTCAATGGCTGTTCTCGATTTGAAAAGTCCAGCAACAATTACCTTGCCAGCCTCCGATCGGTTGCTAATTTTAGAAGTCGTTAGCGCAGATTCCTGGATTCCATTGGAATCGAGCAAACCTGGCGTGTACGAGATCACAGAAGAAATGGTTGGAAGCCGCTTCGCATATATCATCATTCGCACCGAAGTAAATATGCATGACCCTACTGATATCAAGAGGGTTGGAGTCATTCAAGATGAAATAAA
>QCTY01000099.1:0-3370 GCA_003208975.1 Synechococcus sp. AG-676-F02 | reverse complement strand
TCACCATCGGATCAAGGGTGTTGGTGAGCGGAGCGATCACGGCGGCCACGCTTCTGGGGGTGAGCGAAGCAGTGATCGGTCTAACGATCGTGTCAGCCGGCACATCAACACCCGAATTGATCACGTCCATGGTTGCGGCCCTGCGCGGCCGCACGGATCTCGCCATCGGGAATGTCGTTGGCAGCTGTCTGCTCAACCTCACTCTTGTACTGGGAGGCGGTGCTTTGGCGGCGGGCAGCCGTGGTCTGCTCGTCTCGGCAGACCTGATTCACGATGATTTGCCGGTGATGCTTCTCACCAGCCTGGCCTGCCTCCCGATCTTCTGGACCAAAGGGCGCATCTCGCGGGTGGAGGGAGGCCTGCTTCTCGGTCTTTATCTGTTGTATGTGATCGACAACATCCTTCCCCGCACCTCAATGGCCAGCTGGGCCGATGAGTTCCGACTTGTGATGCTCTGTCTGGTGATCCCTGCCGTAATGATCATCATCGTCATCCAGGCGCTGATCTACTGGAAGGGAAGCTCAGAGAGTCAGCAGCGACTGGTGAAGTGAGCATGAGACAGAAGGAGTTGTATTTCACAATTAAGTGCTGACGGCTTAAACGGCGCTGTTCATCCTTGAGTTAAGCCGTTCCACTCACGAATGTTTGAGCTGCTTCCGCCGCTCAACGACAAAAATCTTCCCTGGCTCGACGTCATTCATCCGATCGTCGTTCACTTCGTGATCGCGATGGCCCTGATCTCAGTGGTCTTCGACATGATCGGTTTGCTGACAGGGAGAAAAAACCTCTTTGAGGTCAGCTTCTGGAATCTGATCGTCGCCACCGTGGCGATCTTCATCGCCATCATCTTCGGCCAGATCGAAGCTGGTCTCGCCAATCCCTACGGCGCATCACGAGACATCCTCAACATTCACAGCACCATCGGCTGGTCGCTCGCCGGAGTGCTGGCGTTGCTCACGAGCTGGCGGTATGTGGCCCGTCAAAAGAACCCAACCGTGCTGCCCAGGCCCTTTCTTGCCCTGGATGTGGCCCTGGCCGCACTCGTGGTGGTGCAGGTTTATCTGGGTGACAAGTTGGTGTGGGTCTATGGCCTGCACACCGTTCCGGTTGTGAAAGTCATCCGGGACGGGGTGCTGTCATGACGGCGATCGCAAGCATCTACTCCCCGATCAACGACATCGCCGATTCCCTCGGCCCCAATGACCTGCCTTACGCCATACCTGTGCACCCCAATTTGGTGCACTTGACCATCGGTCTGTTCGCGATCGGGATCGCCTTTGACTTTGCCGGGGCTTTTTACCCGCTGGAAAAGCGGTTGTTCCGCTTTCTCGCTCTACCGGTAACGCGCAGCGGATTCCACGATGTGGGGTGGTACAACCTGCTGGCCTGCAGCGGTATCAGCTTCTTCACCGTGGCGGCAGGATTCTACGAGATGCTGCTGGCGGTGCCGCTGCCGGGGGTGCGCAGCGTGCTGGGGCAGACCGCGATCGACACCATGCTTTGGCACGCCATCGGTGGTGTCGCCATCCTGCTGGTGATCGTCGCCATGACCATCTGGCGCGGCTATCAGCGCTTTGTCTGGCGGAAGGATCTGGGACGCCAGGTCACCTGGCTGTATCTGCTCAGTGGCGCCGTGATGCTGCTGTTGATGGGGCTGCACGGAAGCCTCGGTGCCTGGCTGGCCAGCGACTTCGGCGTACACATCACCGCAGACCAGTTGCTGGCCGCCGGTGCCGATCTGAATGAGGTGTTGCCATGACAACGACGACTCCCAAGAAGAGCCCCAACATCGGAGCCATCGTGATCATCACGATTGCGATTGGGCTGAATCTTGTCATCGCCAAAATGATGGCGAACTGGTCCTACAGCTGGTTCCCACCTCAAGCCTCCAGCGCCGCTCCCTATGTCGATGATCTGTTCGCCCTGGAGACGGGCATCGGATCGTTCATCTTCTTCGGTTGCACCGGCTTCATGGGCTGGGTGCTGCTGTTCAACCGGGCTGGGAAGTACGACGAAAGCGATGGTGCGCCGATCGAGGGGAACACCAAGTTGGAGATCACCTGGACGATCATTCCCCTTGTGACGGTCTTCCTGATCGCCACATATTCCATGAATGTGAATATGAAGCTTCAGACCCTCGGTCCGAAGCACAAATACGCCATCGGTACGGATCCAACAGTGCTGATCGCGAAGGATCCCAAGGCAGATATCGGTCCTATTGATGTCATTGCCCGGCAATGGAGCTGGGAATTTGTCTATCCCAATGGAGTGCGGAGCTCGGAACTTCATCTACCCGTTGATCAACGCGTCAATTTTCGTTTGATCTCAGAGGACGTTCTGCACAGCTTTTTTGTGCCTGCCTTCCGCCTGAAGCAAGACATCATCCCAGGCAGCATTATTTCCTACAGCTTGACCCCAACGAAAGAAGGCCGTTTTCGACTGCGAGACGCCATGTTCAGCGGCGCCTATTTCTCTCAGAACCAGACCAATGTTGTTGTGGAATCTGAAGCGACCTACACGAATTGGCTGAAAACAACAGCCAATCAACCACTCCAATCCGGTCTCGATCCAGGGCGTGCTCTGTACGACCGCCGTCTGGCCCGTGGAGATAAGGGTTGGGCAACGGTTCCTCCAGCTCCACCTCCTCAGGTGAATGACCCCGGTGATCCCTCCATCCCCCACGACGCCTGAGGCCTGTCATGACAATTACTAATTACGACCCTCGTATCCTCAAGGCGCCCCATCCCGTTCCAGGCGCGCCAGACAACTGGAAGCGCTTCTTCAGCTTCAACACCGATGCCAAGGTGATCGGGATTCAATACATCGTCACCTCGCTGTTTTTCCTGCTGGTGGGCGGTTTATTGGCAATGATCGTGCGCGGCGAGCTAATAACACCACCGGCGGATCTGGTGGATCCCACGGTCTACAACGGGCTGTACACCATGCACGGAACAGTGATGCTGTTCCTGTTTCTGTTCCCGATTCTCAATGGGTTCAACAACCTGTTGATTCCCACCATGATCGGCGCACCCGACATGGCGTTCCCCCGGTTGAATGCCGCGGCCTTCTGGTTGGTGCCGGTGTTCGCCACGGTGCTGATGGGCAGCTTCTTTGCACCGGGTGGCCCCGCTTCATCGGGTTGGTGGTCCTACCCACCAATGAGCCTCCAGAACCCACTGGGGCACTTCATCAATGGCCAATTTTTGTGGATTCTGGCGGTCGCCCTTTCGGGGATCTCCTCGATCATGGGAGCCGTCAACTTCGTGACAACGATCATCCGGATGCGCGCTCCGGGGATGGGCTTTTTCAAGATGCCCATTTTCGTTTGGACCGCCTGGGCAGCACAAACCATCCAACTGATCGGCCTGCC
>QCTY01000098.1:0-3451 GCA_003208975.1 Synechococcus sp. AG-676-F02 | reverse complement strand
TGGCTCAGGGCTACAAGCGGGCTGCTATCGAAGCCGTGCTCGATGAGGTGGTTCATCATCCACCTGTGAATTGGCTCAGCTGGTTTGAGGCGCCGCTCACACGAGCCGACCATCAACCCCGGGCCTGGCGATTGGACACGCCTCTGGCTCAGGTTTATGAGCTGCCAGGATTGCTTGGACGCGATGAGTGTGATGAGGTGATTGCGGCGATCAACGAGTCGTTGCAGCCTTCGACTGTGACCCGCGGCAGCAGCGATTACCGCACCAGCCGGACCTGTCACCTGCGCCAGAACCGTCCTGAGCTGGCCAAACGCTTGGATCAACGCTTCGCTGCGTTGCTCGGTGTGGATCCCGGATTGTCTGAGCCGATCCAGGGCCAGCGTTATGACCCTGGCGAGTACTTCAAGGAACACACCGATTGGTTTGCGCCAGGAACCAAGGAATTTGAGAAGAACACGGCAAAAGGAGGCCAGCGCACCTGGACCGTGATGATCTACCTGAATGCAGTGGAGCGAGGAGGGGAAACCTGTTTTAAGCGTCTGGGTCGATGCTTCACCCCACTGCCCGGGCTGGCCTTGGCCTGGAACAATCTTCAGGCCGATGGCAGCCCCAATCGCTTCACCCTGCATGAAGCCATGCCAGTGGAAGAGGGCAGCAAATGGGTGATCACGAAGTGGTTCCGGGAGAAGGCGGGGCGTAACGGTTGACTTGATCGATTAGCGCATCGGTCGAGCCACGGTTGTTGATCACAACGTCCGCGAGGGGCCGTTTTTGCTCCAATGGCCACTGGGCATCAAGCCTGGCCTGAGCCTCTATTTCGCTGAGGCCATTGCGACGCAGCAGGCGATTGAGCTGCTGTTGTGGTTCGCAGTCCACCAGCCAAACCTCGCTGCAGAGGGTTTCGAGCCCTGCCTCGAACAGCAGTGGAACCATCAGCACCACCACTGGCGCGTTCTGGAGGCGTTGCAGTTCATGAAAGAAGCGTTGGCGCACCAACGGATGCACGAGCTGCTCGAGCCATTCGCGTTCAACGGGATTGTTGAACACGATCTGGCCAAGTTCGGAGCGGTTCAGCTCGGAAGCATCACCAACAACTGTGCCGTAACGCGCGACAACAGCGCATGTGGATGCGCTGTTGGGCGCCAGCGCATCTCGGGCAAAGCGATCTGCATCGAGCACCGGCCAGCCACGCTGTTCAAGCAGACGACCCACCGTGCTTTTGCCGCTGGCGATGCCGCCGGTCAGGCCGATGCGTCGCTGCATGTGCCGGAGGAGGATGGAAACAGTCTCTCCTGGCGGCGCTATGCACTCCTCCTGGAAGCCGGTGTCCGGTGGCGTCACCGCGCCGCAAGGATTCAGAGCTGCGGGTCTGGCCGTTGGCCTGAAGCCCTCAGGGAAGCCGGATCTGGCTTTGCTGCTGGCCCCGGAGGGAGCGGTCTGTGGCGGTGCCTTAACAACCTCCGTGGTGAGAGCTGCATGTGTGGATCTCTGCTCGGAGCGGGTGGAGTCCAGCGGTGGGCGAGTCCGTGCGGCCTTGATCAATTCCGGCCAGGCCAATGCCTGCACTGGAGATCGTGGTCTGATCGATAGTCAGCGGGCCACGGCAGCCTTGGCCGATCGATTGGGACTCGATGTTGAGGAGGTTCTGATCTGCTCCACTGGGGTGATCGGTGTTCCGATTCCGATGCCGACGCTGTTGGCGGGGTTGGATCCCCTGACCATTGCTCTGGCCGATCACGGTGGGGAGGCAGCGGCCCAGGCCATTCTCACCACGGATCTGGTGGAGAAGCAGGTGGCTCTGGAGGCCGATCTCAACGGTCGCCGCGTTTGCATTGGTGGGATGGCCAAGGGGTCCGGAATGATCCACCCCGACATGGCGACGATGCTCGGCTTTTTCAGTTGTGATGCAGGGGTGGATCCTCCGCTCTGGCAGGCCATGGTGCACCGGGCCGTGAAGCGCTCGTTCAATGCCATCACGGTGGATGGCGACACCAGCACCAACGACACGGTGCTGGCTTTCGCCGCAGGCGCTGCCCTGGCTGACGATCAATACGGCGCGCTCGAAGAAGGACTCACCGCTGCGATGCAGCATCTGGCAAAAGCGATCGCTCGGGATGGGGAAGGCGCTACCTGTTTGATTGAGGTGCAGGTGGAGGGAGCCGTGGATGATGCATCGGCTCTTTCTGTGGCACGCACTGTTTGCGGTTCGTCTCTGGTGAAGACTGCCGTTCATGGACGTGACCCCAATTGGGGTCGGATCGTGGCGGCTGCGGGTCGTTCTGGGGTGATGTTTGATCCGGAGGCCGTGGCTCTCTGGATCGGTGATCATCAATTGATGGAAGCGGGCCAACCGGTTTCCTTTGATCGGGATGCCGCCAGTGCATCCCTGCGGGAAGAGACGGTGTTGATACGCCTGCTCCTGGGGTCCGGTCCAGGAGCAGGCATCGGTTGGGGATGCGATCTCTCTGATCAATACGTGCGCATTAACGCCGACTACACGACCTGAGGGTTGGCTGTCTTTCCTGGCTAGGGCGCGACTGTCAGACTTGTCACAGGCGTGTTCACTTCTCGCATGTCAGCTGACATCGACCATCAGGCTGCCGCGGCTCGCCGGACACGGTTCTGGGTGGTTCCTTTGGTGGCGGGCTGTTGTTTCAGCCTGGGTTACGGCATCACCCATCGGTTGATGGCAATGCAGAGTTCCGTCAGAGAGATCAAGCCAGAAAGCTTTGTTCCCCAGAGTTTCCCGGGAAACAGCCTCAGCAACCTGCGTAGCAGAAGTGGTGATCGCAGTCCGCTGCAGGTTGATCTGGCTGCGATCGATGCGCGCGAAGCAGCGGAGAAGACACCCCAGCTTCAAGCCAAGCCCATTCTTCAAGGAGATGGCACGCCTGCGCTTGCGTTGCAGACGTCGCCAGTTGAACCCTTGGCTCCACCAAAGCCCACCCAGCCTGGATTGGATGAACCAATACCGGCCGTTGAGCTGACGCCAGCTTTGGAACCTGACCCGATCGAAACGGTCGAGAGCGAACCGGCTGTTGCAGGGGACGAATCACCTTCTCCCGAACCATTGGTGTTGGTGGAGACACCGCTCTCTGAACCGGTTGCAAGTCCATTGCTCGACATTGCTCCACCGTTTGAGCCAGAACTCACCGAGGACTTCTTCCTTCCGGTTGTTCCGCAGGCACCTCTGCCGCCGACCCCCTGATCCGAGAGCAGATCTGCCAGAGTTTTCTTTGATTGCGGTGAAATCCATGGGGTCTTCAGACGCTTTCATCCGCGCCACCATCAACCGCCTGGGCGCTCGCATCGGCCATGGTCTTGCCGATGCAGCTGCTGAGATGGCAGTGCTGGCGCAGGATGCACCAGATCGGCTCCGTCAGGAATGGGATCTGTTCCAGGAGGAAGTGCGGGCTGAAGCCGATCGCCTGGAGCGCGATGACGGCCAGGC
>QCTY01000097.1:0-3496 GCA_003208975.1 Synechococcus sp. AG-676-F02 | reverse complement strand
GACACCATCTCCTTTTTGCCGGGTGAGAACGGGGGTGAAGTGGTGGTTCTGGTGAACGACAATTCCGCCGGCAATGACCAAATCATTGCCGATGTTTCAATCGAATCGATCTCCGATCTCAAGGGCAAGACCGTTGCCGTGGAGGAAGGGGTCGTCGATGACTACCTGCTCAGCCTTGCCCTGGAAGACGTGGGCCTCAGCCGTGATGACGTAGTGATCAAAGGCATGCCCACCGACCAGGCTGCCACAGCCTTCGCCGCGGGCCAGGTGGATGCGGTCGGCGCCTTCCCCCCTTACACCGGCACAGCGATGAAACGAGAGGGTGCCCGGGTGATCGCTAGTTCCAAGGAGTATCCCGGTGCGATTCCCGATCTGCTCACTGTCAGTGGCGACCTGATCAAGGACCGACCCGACGACGTGCAGAAGATTGTGAAGACCTGGTGGGACGTTCGGGAGTTCATGGAGAAGAACCCTGAAAAATCCGAGGCAATCATGGCCAAGCGCGCCGGCATTCCCACCGAGGAATACGAGCAGTACAAGGACGGCACCAGCTTCTTCACGCTCGATCAGAACCTGGAGGCCTTCAGTGACGGCGATGGCATGCAATTCATGCCTTATGCAGCCGAATCGATGGCCGACTTTATGGTCTCCGTCGGCTTCATTCCTGAAAAGCCAGACATGAGCAAGTTGTTCGACGCCAGCTTTATCAAGTCGATCGCCGCCTCCTGATGACAGTCACGGCCGCTCCCGCCAGCGAAGGGAAAAGCTCTGGGCTTCTTTCCCTGTTCACCCTGGGGGTCATGCCCTCCAGGACTGTGCGGTGCGGCCTGCAGGTGGCATCACTTTTGGTGCCACTTCTGCTCTGGACCGCTGTCGCCTCCCTTGGGCTGGTGAATGAGAAGTTCCTCCCCTCTCCAAAGGCGGTGTTCCTCTCGCTGGCCTCCATGGCATTTTTGTGGTAGCTGAATGCAATGGATCCGGGTTGAGAGGGCCGGGCTCAGGCGGTAGCAAGAGCAGGGATAGGGCTTTTGCGCTGGGCCAGGGCATGGAGAACCCAACGGTGCCAGGCCTCTAGCCCCTCGCCGGTGAGAGCGGACACCTCGATCACGGTGGCGTCGGGATTAATGCTGAGGATGTTGCGGCGGATCGCGTCTAGATCCACCGGAAGATGGGGGAGCAGATCAATTTTGGTGATCAGCACTACATCGGCGTTACGGAACATCAGCGGGTATTTGAGCGGCTTGTCGTCGCCCTCGGTGACGCTGAGCAGTGCCACCTTGTGGTGTTCGCCAACGTCGAATTCAGCCGGGCAGACGAGATTGCCCACGTTCTCCACCAGCAGCAGATCGAGGGCTGCGGGGTCGAGCCGTTGTTGCAAAAGATTGAGGCCACCGCTGACCATTGCCGCATCCAGATGGCAAGCCCGACCGGTGGTGATGGGAACGACGGGAATGCCGACCGCTTCCAGGCGATCAGCGTCAAGCTGTGTGGTCATGTCACCTTCCAGCACCGCCATGTTCAGCTCGCGGGCTAGAGAGGGGAGTGAACGCTCCAGCAGTAATGTCTTGCCGGCACCGGGGCTGCTCATCAGGTTGAAGCAGATCAGGTCCCAACGCTGGAACTGCTCGTTGTTGTGATCCGCCTGATGGGTGTTGGCGGCGAGCAAATTGAGGCTGAGGTTGTCTTCGAGGGGCATGTGCATGGCGGGGAGGGGGTGGTATCGGTTTCAGCGCTGGCGCTGGATTGGAGATGACTCAAGGGCAGCTGCGGAGTCACTGCGGTAATTGATGCTGCGGATGCGTAATTCCCTGCCGCTAACGATTTCCTCAAGTGGGTGATCACAGCAGGGTGAGCGGTAGGCGTTCTCGGGCACGGGTTCGTAGGTGCCGTTGCAGCTCAGGCAGCGGCCGATGAAGGGGATCTCCGTGATCGTGAGCCGCGATCCATCCAGCCAGCTGCCCTGGACTGCAGCGTTGTATGTGGTGACCAGCTGATCAGGTTCGACGCAGGTGAAACGCCCCACGTCGAGGTGAACGGTCTCGACCATCGCTGAGGTGTCATCCCGACGATCGCGCCATTCATTGAGGGAGATCAGCAAGCATTTGGTCATGTCGACTTCATGCATCGCCTATCTCCACTTCTTGTCGACGTTCATGTTGCAGTCGTCGCTGATCCAGGCCGGTTTGCCCTTACGGGGCAACTGGCCACTGACCACGAGGTGGGCCATGGTGTCGCAGATCACCCGGGTGGCCATCAGCGAGGTCATGTCACTGATGTCGTAAGGAGGCGAAACCTCAACGATTTCCAGACCGCAGACGGGGACGTTGCGCACAATTAACTCAAGCAACTTCAACGCTTCGCGGGGCATCAGTCCACCCGGTTCCGGCCAGCCGGTGCCTGGCACAAATCCAGCATCGATGCAGTCGATGTCGAAGGAGATATACACGCAGTCGGTTCCATCGGTGGCGCGTTCGATGGCGTACTCAGCAGCTGCTTCCAGCCCCATCTCGGTGATATCCGTCACCGTAAGAACGTTTGTGCCACGCTCGCGACACACCTTCACCCCTTCCCGGGGCACTTGCCAACCACCGATGCCGAGCTGCACCAAGTTCGCGGCCGGAGCGTTAGCCATGTTGGTGGCGTGGAACCACGGACATGTGTGCATCCGCTCGTCCAAGTCGATTTCCTGGGTGTCGACGTGTCGATCGAAGTGGATGATTCCCACTTTTTTGTCGCCGAGATGGCGACAGACCCCACGCACTGTGGGAAAACCGATCGAGTGATCCCCGCCGAGAATGATCGGGAAGGCGCCACTGGAAAAAACGTGAGCGATGCCCTTGGAGATCTGATCGAAGCTCTTCTCATTATTGGCGGGAATGGTGAAGATGTCGCCCACATCGCAGAGGGTGATCTGCTCCCGCAGATCTACTCCCATCTCGTAGTTGTAAGTGGTGTAAAGGGCGGAGATTCGACGGATGCCCTGTGGCCCGAAGCGGGTGCCGGGGCGGTACGTAGTGCCACAGTCATGGGGTACGCCGACAATGGCTACGTCAAAATTCCCCACCCGATGCACATCTTCCAGGTAGGGCGCCTTCATAAAAGTATTTATGCCGGCGAAGTGCGGCAATTCACCCCTAGAGAAAGTTGAGATGTTGCGGTCGACAATGCTGACGGCGGCCTCGAGACCGAAGCGCTTGGCCTTATCGACTTCCTGTTGCCAACCGGTGAGGGGAAGTTTTCGTTCCTTCTCGAGAGCATTCATACCTTCGCTGGGGTGCGAACGCTGGAATGAACCGGACGAATCCGTTGAAGATGCCATTAAGCGAGGGAGTGGGCTTGGGGGCGGTCTCCCGGGCTTTTATCCCTCCGTGCGCCGGCAGAGCCAGCTGAAACCTCTTGGACCAGTCGTCCCGAAGGACCGGAACCCTAGGTCTCTTCCGCAACACAACTATCCGATTCTAAATAGTTCACCGCTGTGTCAGCTGCTACGAAATAT
>QCTY01000096.1:0-3684 GCA_003208975.1 Synechococcus sp. AG-676-F02 | reverse complement strand
TCAGCACGCCTACAAAAAACTTGTTTTTGGTGAAGGTGGGTTGGTGGAGTGGACGCAGGTTCTGTTGTTGGTCACTGCCGTGCGCGCCGCCTGGTTGCTGGCGGGTGATCTCAACCGGCGCCTAATGGAATCTTGGCCTTCTGTTCTGTCGCGCGGGTTCGCTTTGCTGCTGGGGCTGTTGTTGATGGAGGAGCTGGCCTGGGGGCAGGTGATCTTCGGTTGGCGCACGCCGGAGGCGCTGCGGGAGATCAATGCACAGAACGAAACCACGCTCCACAACATCGGATGGTTTCAGGATCGTCTCGATCTTGGTTATTTCCTCGTCACCCTGCTGCTTATGGCAGTTGTGGTGCTTGCCCCCTGGCTGGCAAATCGCTTCAGGCCCCATGCCTCCAAAGGGCTGGCGGAGGTGCTGCGATGCATCACTCCTGCAACGTACGTCTGGCCGCTGTTCCTTGCGGTGGCTGTGCTGGCATTTTTCGTGGCCACCCGTGCAGCCTCCGGGGTCATTCTCAATCGCGATCAGGAGTGGGGTGAGCTGCTTCTTTACGGCTCTATTTCGTTGATGTTGCTGCGGGCTCGTGTGTTGCTTGGACCCATCGACACCACGGCATGAATAACTCCAGCTCGAGGGTTGTTCAGCACAGCGGATGGCCGCCCAAGCGGGTGCTCGGGATGGCAACGCTGTTTTTCCTGGTGTGTTTGGCGCTCCAGTTCTGGCGTCTGTTCAGCCTCAGTGCCACTTACGACCAGGCCCTCTTCCTGCAGGAGCTTTGGTCCACTGCCCAGGGGCGCCCATTCGAGAGCAGCCTGTCCTCTGTGCTTTCCGGGGCTGTCGCGGTCGGGGATTCCCTCCCCTGGGTGGATTATCTGCATCTGGGGCAGCACGCCAACGCTTTCACGCTCATCGGTGCACCGCTCGTGGCCTTTCTGGGGCCCTGGGCTCTTCCCCTGCTTCAGGTTTCAGCTCTGACGGCAGCCGGTCTGGTGTTCTGGCGTCTGGCGTCGGCGCGTCTGCCCGATGATCTGGCCCCGCGGCGAACGGCGGCCGACTTCCGGCTCTGGAAAATTTCCATGATCTGATTTGGTTGCCTTTGCTGGGTTTTCTTGTGCTGGAGGGGCTGCTGGAGCGTCGTGCCTGGCAGGCCCTGTTGTTCGGAATCCTGCTCCTGCTGGTGCGGGAAGACAGCGGGCTGCTGTTGTTCTCACTGGGATTGTGGGCGGCGGTACGCCGACCAGGCAGTCGATCGATGGGCGTGGTGTTGATGCTGGCTTCCTTCACCTGGGTGCTGCTGGTCACCGGTTGGATTCAGCCATCGGTCGATTCCTCGTTGGCGGATCGCTTTCTGCAGGAGAAGTTCGGGCATCTGGTTCAGGACGTTTCGGGCGGTACGCCTGCCGTGGTGCTTGGTCTGTTGATGCGGCCTCTCGCTCTCCTTCAAGCCCTCGTTTCTCCTCCTGGCGCGACGCTCGGTTTCGTGCTCGCGTTGACGTTGCCGCTGCTGTTCGTGCCGTTGCTGTCTCTGGATGCTGCGCTGCTGGTGTCTGTTCCGCTGCTGATCGCGCTGATCTCCCAGGGCCGTACGGCACTGGCCGTGACCCTTCGCTATGTGCTTGCCCTGGTGCCTGGGCTCTATCTCGGCGCAGTGCTGTGGTGGCAGCATCATCCAGAGCTCTGGAGCCGGCGTTGGTTGCGTCGGGGTTGGACGGCAGCCCTCAGCCTTGGCCTGGTTCTGACCCTGGTCGGGAATCCCCACCGCAGCCTGTCGGCTCTGATACCCGACAGTGTCTCGCCATGGGTGCACGTGTCGGCGACAGCAATGCTGGAGCGTCAGGCGGAAGCTGCCGGAGCCGTGGCGTTGATTCCAGCGCAGGCCAGCGTTGCCGCCGACACACCGCTGCTGCCGCTTTTGGCCCAGAGGGAAGCCGTCGTTCGCTTTCCAAAACACACCAGTTTTCGCGACCGCCAGGGTGTTGTGCAGTCGGTGGACTGGGTTGTGGCATTCCCTGGCTACTACACGCCTTTAGCTCCAGTGTTCAAGCGGGAGCGCAAGCAGCAGCGATCGATCCGCAGGGAGCTCAGCGAGCTCAGTCGCTCGGGTCGGTATCGCTTGGTTCGTTGCCAGGGAGGAACAGTTGTTCTGCAACGGGCCGCTGACAAAGCGTCAGTCCTGAGCTCCAGCCCTGGCAATGCCAGTTCCTGTCCCTGGCTTGATTGAGCAGCCTGCGCTGGACCGATTGGCTGGAACCCCAGCCGGGATCACTCGGATTGAGCAGCAGCGTCATCCACTCTCGGCTCTCCAGGTTGTGGGTGGAGGAGCGCTTGGGAAAGGCAATGTTGGAGCGTTGGCTCATTTGCGGAACCAGATAGCTGGTGGTGAGCACGGCATCGTTGGGTCGCACAAGGGCCAGTGCAGCACGGGCTTGATCCAGTTGAGGTAGGCGCTGGAGGTAAGGACCGGTGAAGAACCAGGGTTTGGCGAGGGCCAGCCAACAGGCACTAGCCCAGATCAGTGCCCAGGCCGGTTCGCGGTGCACCGCCTGGCGTTTCAACCCTCCATCGATGGCGGCCACCACGGCCACTACCGCCAGCGGCAGGCTGTAGTGGTGCACCAGGGTGCGGTAACTCGGTGAGGCTGAGAGCAGGTTCACCACGACCAGCGGTAATCCGATCAGCAGCGCCGGCCTGGACCGGCGGCGCCACAAGAGGCCGCATGGCAGCGCCAGCAGCAGCAGATAAACCAGGCCTCCGCTCCAGTCCAGCTGTTGCATCACGCTGAGCGGATCGCCAAGCAGGTGGCTGAACATCCGATCGGCTGCTTTTGGACCCTCGCCGTTTTTCAACCATGGGTAGAGCCAGCGGCTGAGCAACAGCAGCCAACCAACCGCCAGGCCGAAGGCCGCGCAGCACCAGCGCCAGCGTCGTCTCAATGCCAGATCCAAAGCCATGCCCCCGATCACCAGCACCAATCCATCCCTGGCCCCCAGCATCAACATGAGCATCAGCAGCCAGAGACGGGGTCGATCGTCCCGTTCAGCCCACAGCGCAAAGGCGAAGGCCGGCATCACCCAGGTTTCCGGGTGAACGTCGAACAGCAGGGTGTTGAACACAACGGGCTGCAACCACCACAGGCCGCAGGCCAACCAGCAGCTCCGATCTTTCAGTCCGGCCTGGCGAGCCAGTGCCCAAAGCGGAATGGCTGTGAAGCTCAGGGCCAGAGCCTGGCCGCCAAGCAGCCATTGCAGCGACGGCAGCAGTCGGTAGAGCAGGCCTGCGCCGTAAAGCAGCCAGGCGCCATGGTCCGCCAGCACATGCACCTGTTCCATGGAGGAGATCGGAGCCTGGCCCTGGCTGATCAGCCAGACCCACTGATCGAACAGGCCCAGGTCATAGGCGTTGCTCTGCAGCAGGCCATGACGCAGGGCGCTGAAACCCCAGCCGATCAACCCCAGCGCAAAGGACAGCCCCCACAGCTGTCGGGGTGGGTTCATCCGCATCGCCACAGTTGCCAGTCTCCTGGAACGGCTGGTGCTGCCAGCTGGCATCCGGGTCGTTGCTGTGGGCTGACCAACCAGTGATCATCGGGCGGTGCATTCCCCTTGCTGTAGCGCTGCAGTTCTCTGCCGGCGTACCAACCCAGAGAAGGGCGGGTGGGTCCTTCCAGCCAGACCGATGTTCCCGTG
>QCTY01000095.1:0-3728 GCA_003208975.1 Synechococcus sp. AG-676-F02 | reverse complement strand
CGATAATTTCGCTGCCGAACTCAAAAAATTCAATATTGGTGAGAATGTCAGTTCCATACTTTGGATTTCTTTTCAGATCTTGAACTTGAAATACGTCTCCACCAAGATTGGTGATTTCAAAATCTTTGGATTTTCCTTTGAATTTAGCCGTATCAATACCATCCCCTCCAAACAGGCTGTCATCACCAAAATGGCCTTCTAACGTGTCATTGCCCTGATCGCCATAGAGGATGTCGTTTTCCTTTCCGCCGTACAGCTGGTCGTTACCGTTTCCACCAAATAATGTGTCGTAGCCATTGTCTCCGTAAAGACTGTCGTTACCATCTTTCCCATCGCAATAATCATCGCCTGACTTCGCCTTGATTCTGTCGTCACCAGCAAGACCATTAATGTATTCGCTGATATTTTTCCCATTGATTTTATCGTTTTCTTCGGTGCCGAATATTGTGTTCTCAAAGTCACCTTCAGGAATTTCCGGGGCAGGCTCCGGTGGCGGCGGTACTGGAATTCGATTTGGGGGTGGTGGAGCTGTTCCAACAAGATTGATTTGCTGATCAGCAAAGACCAACATTTCGGACTCGTATACCTTGTTATTTCCGTCGTTGAGTTCGTTTTTATATTCTCTCTTTGGTTTTACGATGTAGTAAGGGGATCCTTGTTTAGATTTCTCCTGAATGTCGTATTGATCAAAACTTCCAGAGAAGAAGACTGTGTCAAAACCATCACCACCAAAAATTTGATCGTTTCCAGGGCCTCCTACAAATGTGTCATGACCTGCATCGCCATATAACTTGTCGTTCTTCTCACCGCCATCCAGCCAATCATCAAACTCAGCGCCATAGAGGCGATCGTTGCCTAAATATCCGTAAAGAATGTAGGCATAGCCAGGGTCAGCATAAATTTTGTCATTTTTACGAGATCCGTGTAATTCAATTCTCGACATTAAACACAATTATGGTTAATTTAACTCTAATCCTCAGCGTGGCAGATGACTGCGATTCATCTGTTCTTTGGCTTTTTCGTATCAGTTTATCTGTACTAGTGCAAATTGTCTGAAAACGAGCCATCCATAGGCTGAAGACATGAGGACTATGCCCACGACTTGGTCTTAGGCCATCACGCCATCGCCGGTATTGCTATCTGACACCTCCCTAGATCGAGGGATTTATTAGGGGCGTCGCATCCCTCGAATGAGGATCAGCGTGTTCCCGCAAGCAGTCACCAACTCATCTGTCTTGCATCTGCCACCGCTCTCCCGTTCGAATAAATCACTCCACTATTCGCTTTCTTCCTTTCCTTTGGCCACATAATCGGATGTGGTCCTGCCTTCACGCTTGGCCTGAAATTATGCCGTCCTTGATTGGCTGCAGTCAGTACATATCGCACCGCATCAGCAGAATGATCAGGTGCAGCTTTTTCCATATCCTCAGGATTCTTGTCGTCTGAAATGCAATAAGGCAACGTCGCCCATAAGCTTTCGCATCGCTCTGAAATAAACAACCCAGGCGCATCACTTCCTGCCTGATACAACAACGTTTTCATCAGCTGCCAGCCCACTGCTCGACTGCTTTTTGGTGAACCTGTCACCTGCCAGCCGTATTTCTTGAATTCAGTGCTCAGTGTCACAGGATCACTGTGACCACCAAAACCAAGCTGCGCAGTAACCGCAGAATCCATGATCACTCTGCGGGGCGAAATCACCCAATCACTGAACCCATTTCGCATATAAAGCTTTTTCACCCGCTCCACAAATTGCGGTGCAGTAAGACTTCGATCGCCCCTGTTCCATTCCTTCGAGCCATCAGGCTGAATGCTGCATACATATTCCTCATCAACACACACCCAGCTGCCCCGTGGGATAAACCGATCACCCACGGTCAATGGCTCCTGCACCTGACACATCAACACGACGCAGGCAGGCGATGCCGTGCCCCAGTCACCACCAACCCAGCACCATTTCGCCTTGCTCTGTTCAGTGAATCCACCCGTCGAATTAGGCAGCCATGGCAGCTGAAAATCACTGGGCAGTATTGATCGTTCAATGCTCAGGCATGAGCCAAAGAATCCAGCAGTGACCTGCCCCCACTCGCCAAGAACTTCAGCGGCGATTTTTGACTCATCACCAAAGCAACTGGCTCTCAGCTCCTGTTCGTATTGATCAGGATTGCTCAGATACGGGTTATCCCGCAGCGTGCTTTTCACCCATACCGCAGGCTGGGCACCAAAGAATTCACAGGTGAAGATCCTGTTTGGCAGCGCCTTGGTAACGACGTAATCCCTGATCCACCACGATCCAGGGCCGAGCGGGTTCGCCGTTGCGATGAACTTTGGAACCACCGTCGGATCCGTTGTCCGCATTGATGATCTGGCGCGAAGCACCACCTGCGGGTCGGCTTCCTGCCCCAGTTCATCCCAGAAGATATGGCTCAGGTCTTCACCCTGGATCTTGTTGAACGCATCATTGGCGTCCATATGAATCAGGCGCAGCGTTCCCCCATTACTCAACCGCCATTGCCGCTTGGCTTTGAAATACTTCGAGCCAGGCATCAACGTTGGGACCTGCTGAAACAGCAAGTCCTCCAGCTTCGACAGTCCAGCCAGGTCGCGCCTGATCAACACCGCATTGAATGATTCACCACTAATCAATGCGAAGTAACCAATCAGCCAAATCAGCAGAATCGATTTACCTCCACCACGGCCGCCCGCCAACACCAAGGTGTTGAGCTCATCTACGGATTGAACAAGCCCCGCAACCTTGCGTTGCCATGGGGACAGTTGAATAACTTTCTCCACTAGGTGAACCCCCTTTGATTGATGCTAATCGGGCGCTAATGTCCGCGTAAACGCGCTAGGCGCATGAGTCGTGATTCACAGCGCCAGCCAGAACAATTGCGTGAATTTAATTTCACCGTAAAGGGAGATGAGCCGTTAGCAAAGAAACCTGCTGCCGTACGGCTGTATCAATCAGATGATGATGATTTGCGCCCGCTTGGTAAACGAATGGCGGTGTTTATTCGTGATGCGGTGAGGGAGAAACTGAACCGCCAGCGGGAAGGGCAAGACCTTCAGAGCAGCTGATCAGGAGGTTTGCACTGCATCTTGCACTACCTGCTGCGAGCGAAGCCGTACGAATGCAGCTGTGATCAGGGATTAGCGGCTCTGGACCACCTGCTTAGCCAGCAGGAGTGACGTCGATCGTCTCGTTCCACTGCTGGGCCGAGAGCTTGCCCTGCTGATCACCCTGGCTCAGGAAATCCTTCACCAGGTTGACGTTGACGTCCTGAACGTTGGCGTCGGGGCTCATCTGGTTGTTTAGCTGCCGAGCTCTCCGATCGTGGTGTGTGGAGAGGGCGCGCAGTAGTGCTGGATCCACACCTTGCTGGTGCGTGACCTTGGTGGTGATCCGTCCGCTCGGCTCGGTGACGGTTTCGGTGACGGTGCGGCCATGGGCGCGCTGATCCGCGATGGTCTGGCGCATCTCGCGTTCAGAGAGGTTCCACCGCTCCTCACTGATCGCCATGCGCTCTTCGAGCGATAGCTGGTTGATCGGGTGGCGCTTTGCGACATAGGCGATGTATTGGCTCACCCGCGCCTGGGTGATGCCGAGCTCATTGGCGATCGCATACTGCGGGGCGCCATTGATATGTAATTCCCACGCACGATTGCGCTTGGTTTCTGTTTCTTTTTGCTTGGCAGATGATGCAGACAAAATGTAAAAAATTGGCCGC
>QCTY01000094.1:0-3884 GCA_003208975.1 Synechococcus sp. AG-676-F02 | reverse complement strand
AAATCCATCACCAGAAGTGTATGAATTTCCAATGCTAAATACCATATTAGCAACCCTTCCTTTCCAGCCAGTGCCAATGCCAAGCTTCCCTGTGGTTCCAGTATTGAAGCTTAAAGTATTGACAGAGCTCTTGTAATCCAGCAAAACAGATCCCGCAGGATGATTACTATTTTTCTCGAATTGATTGCCATCTTTATCTTTTCCAACAACGAACTCGCCTGGGAATACATTCCAGTTCTTGGTCCCAAGAAACATCGTCTTTCCATTGTCTTCATTCTTATCAGGTCCAGCAATTCTAATCATATTTTGTGTGCCTAAATATGCACACTCGCCCGCAGGCGGATAAGAAACAAATGGAGGATCTTGCTCAGAATAAGGATCATAATCACCTTCAGGCAGAGGGTAAGCAATGAACGGTGAAACTGGATCCCATTCAGCACAGCCAGGAGGAAGGCCACTTAGCGGGCCCTTCTCACCAGTCGCACCAGATCCGGAAGGAAGCGTGAAAATAACGTCAGCGTCTTTCGCTTGTTCGGTTCCATAAGCAGCCAGGCCAGCACTCGGAACTGAGAGAAACTCTTCATACTTCTTGTTATCGTTCGCGCTATCTAAGTCGACAACATCGACCCAGAAATTTTTCAAGGCGACTGGCCGCCTTTGTCCATCAATACCAACTAAATAGAAGTCAAAATCGAAAGAGACATCTTGCAGCGCTTGATAGTGATCGCCTTTACCAACCTTAGGCTGAAATCTTTTAGCATAGTCAAGATCATCCTCACCCCAATTTTGTTTACTATCGAAAATGAACTGAAGAAAGTCGTCGCTCTCAGCAATTGTCCCTTTATTTCCACCGTATTCAATATCTAAATTATTGGTTTTTGTAACGTCAGTCTTAAACGCCAAGCTAACATCAGCCTGTAGTTTAAAACCAAGTTCGTTTGGCAAAAGATCAGGAAAGCGGTAGGCATTTATAACTTGAGTTCCGTTAGGAATATTTTCCCATTTGTCAAGCGGCCCAAGCAGGCCTTTTGGCCATGCAGGAATTTCCTGTTGCGAGCCATCTAGCCATATCGAACCGTCTTTTTCATCAAGTGGTACTGCACCATCAAAATTCAGCATTTGATATTGCACATCAATTACTGGTTTATCGCCTTCGAATTGAATATCGTGTTGTGTGACTTTTACATCAAGAGATTCCCCTTCTGCAGGTTGTGGAGGGAGCTGAACTTTGATATAGCCATCTCCTTCAGCACTAAGACGAGTCAGTTCGCCAGGCTCATAAGTATCCCAAGAATCTTCTTTTCCTGGATCATTGCTGTACTTAATTTTTCTTCCTTCTGGCAAAGGTTCTTCGTCAAGCATGAGTTCAAAAGACACCACACCATTTTCTTTTCCTTGGACATCAAACAAAAACTCGTTCTCATCGCAGCCTTGGTCAGATCCTTCAATCGAAATGGGAGTATCTATTTGAGCCTCACACCCCTTCAATTCATCACCTTCCAACGTCCCAATATCTGATCCAGTGATTGCTTCTCCCTTAAGATCACTTACCTCCAAACTGATTGAATCACCATCTTTAAATCCTTTCACGTTCTTTACCTTTACTGCTGCACTGAAACCTGTCACCCCAGGTTTTACAGTGAATATTCCTCGCAGATCATTTCCACCTTTCTGATAATCAACATCTTCCTCCTTACCATCAACAACATCGCTAATCTCAATATCACCCAACTTTCGATATCCGTCATCTAATACCATCGATGAATCAAAATCGTATTGATAAGTAGCCTCTTTTGTGCGCCCCGGCAGCTCAATATCAAAGATCCAGACAGCATCTTTTTTGTTTTTCGTTGATTCGTACTCGCATATCGCTTCGGCTTCAACGCTGATTTCACCAGGCTCTTCCTCTACTAAATCATCTGGAGTCAAAATCTCTATTAAACCACAATCATCACCCTTGATATATGTAATATCCGATCCACCGCCAACCTGCACCTCGCAATAACCTTTCGGTGCCCAGCCTGACTTGGCTTTTTTGGGGCCAAATTCGCTGATTATTTTATCTTCAACTGGGTCATAATCTTCTATCCAATCCATATTAAAGCTCAGATAAAATTGATCTTGCCCTCCTCCTCCGTACAAGGTATCCCTACTACTACCCCCAAAGATAGTGTCATCACCACCGTTGCCATACAAACCCGTATGCCATCTATCGCCCCCATTTTTCGTAGGATTATCTTTAGTCGATCGAAGGATATTTTTTTTATTATTTCCAATTATTTTGCCGTTAAAATGACTTGTATTACTCTTGTTGTATTTCCACTGCCAGCCTGTGGCATTTATCCTTTCATCTTTCGCTAGCTGAATCGTTGTGACAGTCTCATCAATGTTCGGATTTGGCCCTTTAGGGAAATTCGGCACATCGCCTTCATTGCCTGTGTTAACCGATAGCGAGGAAGTAATCTTATCCCACCCACCTTCCCCCTCTCCTTCTTCAATAGTCCACGGTTGATCATCTTCAATTACTAGTTTTTTGGCGACATCAACGGCAACCGTGCTGCCCTCAACCCCATTCTTTGAAAACGTCAGCAGTGTTGCTGTTTTACCCCGATAGGTTGTTTCACTGATCTCGATATCGGCTTCGGTGATACCGGCCTCAATGAGTTCATCAGACAGAATGATCGTGTCGCCTTTCTTGTAACCCTGAATGGTGTCTTCACCACTGGAGAGCACATAGACATCCCTGCCTTGGCCACCTTTAAGAAGGTCATCACCCTCTCCACCATCCAAGGTGTCCTCGCCCTTCCCACCTGTCAGGGTGTCGTCGCCACCGAGGCCATTCAGCTGTTCGTTGGCAGACGTCCCAACCAATTGATCATTACGGCTTCGCCCGATCAGCTCATCATCGAACTCCTCCAATCGGAACTGCGCCGGCCAGGCCTTCTGATTCACCACATCGCTGAGCTGCCAATCCCCCAGCTGAAGCTGCTCATCGCCATTGCCACCACGCCCCAGCCAACTGCTGCTGGCCAGCACCCGCGCACCCGTGAGCTCTTCCAGTAGCGCCACAAAATCGGCATCGGCGCCAACATGGCAACTCCACAGTGCGATCGTCTCCACTCCCCACTCAGCCAGTGAGGTCGCATGCGCTTTGAGGGCATCCGCATCCATCCATTGCCCGCCCATGCAGAAAGCGCCCTGGCGACCATGGACGATCAAGTGCAAAATTCTCGGCGTTTCCCCTTTCCTCCGTCGTTGCAGCGCCTCGCCGATCAGCTCCAGTGGATGTCCCTCGGACCCGATCTCCAGCGCTTCCAACAGTGCTCCTCCCCGCAACGCATGGATCTCCAGGCAGCTGTCATCAGCCAGGAGTAACTGCTCTGTGATCGGTCGATTATTCAGCGGAGAATCAACCGTGCTGAAAGAAGTCGCGGACCACATCACGGCACTGAATAGGCACAGATCTTTTATCTCTAGCGATGTCGCACCCCCTTTGAACTCACCCAACTGAGGGATTTAAAGATCGGGCACAGGCTCAAAAACAAATCAAACAAGATGGTCCGAATCGGACAAAAAAAAGCCGATTCAGTTGACAACAAAACTGGGTATGGATAAAGGAATCCGAAAAATATCGATCGAGGATAAACATCCTCAACAAACAAATTCACCACAGAAGATCTTTCAATTCATCGCCAAACCTGGCCGACCTCATCAAAATAAATTTCTTCTTGTCATCCAAAGCATGACGTCCTGCCGCTACCCGCAGCGTCTTCTTCGGGCTGTGCTGTTCAGCAGCCTCGGGCTTCTGACCTTGGAACTACTGCAGCCCGGCGACGTCCATGCCGAGGAGTGCACCATCGACTCCTTCGGGGGAGAGGTATGCC
>QCTY01000093.1:0-3903 GCA_003208975.1 Synechococcus sp. AG-676-F02 | reverse complement strand
ACGGGCCATTTCCGCCCCAGACCCTTCGCTGTTGGTGCAGCGGCTGGCGCAGGCCAAGGCCACGGCAGTGCATCAAGCACTGGACTCGGTTGCAGATGCTGGCACCAGTTCTGGGCTGCGATTCCGTTCTCGTGTTTGAGGGCGAGATCTTTGGTAAACCAGCCGATGCGGCTGAAGCGTTGCGACGCTGGCGCCGGATGGCTGGTCAGCGTGGGGACCTGCTGACGGGGCATTGCCTCATGCCTGTTGGAGGGGAAACGGTGATGAGTTGTGTGAGCACAGGGGTGTTGTTTGCAGCGCTCAACCCCAGTGAAATTAATGATTACGTGGCGACGGGTGAGCCGTTGCAGTGTGCTGGTGGCTTTGCTCTTGAGGGGCGTGGAGGTTTATGTGTGGCAGGCATTGAAGGCTGTTACTCCAACGTGATCGGATTAAGCCTGCCCTGGTTGCGTCAGCAGTTGAGGTTGGTGGCCGCTTCGACATGAGACGGGTGCAGCGTCTGTTGCTCAGTGCCGGTCTGGCTGGGCTGGCAACGGTCGGGTTTGTGCTGGTTGTGGGGGCCAGCGCCGATGCCTTGGTGGTCTTGCTGTTCGCTGGTTTCTGGATCGGGCTGCATGCCTTTCTGGGGTTTGTTCGCCTGAGCCAGCGTCTGGATCGTGCCGCGGGGTTGAAATTGTTGTCATCCACCGAGTACGAACGCCTGACGGATCTGACGGATCTGACGGATCTGACGGAGGGGGAGGGGTGTGATTCCCGAAGAAGCGATCCTTAGTTGTTGATCCCCGCTTGGCTCTGGTTTTGGGTTCAACCTGAAGAATCTCATTAGCTTTAAGAGAGTTTGTCCACAGGAACAGGTGGCGTTGCTCTCCTCCAGTCAATTCAATCAGCTGTTTGAAGCTCTGCCCGCCTCTGGGGGCACGGCCGATGAGATCGTCTCCCGCGTGGAGGCTGCTGGAGGGCATCTCAATCGTGATGCTTTGAGAGGTGCCATCGATGCCCATCACCTTCGGGATGGAGCGATCAGCACCCGTGATTGGCGACTGTTGCTCGCCTTGCAGCTGGGTGATCAGGAAGTCAAGGCGCGTGAAGCGTTTTCGCTGCTGGATTCCGCTGGAGCAGGAACGATTGAACTCAAGCTGATCAAACGTTTGATCCAGCTGTTTGAGGTGTCGGAGCAGACCGCGGACGCGATCGCCATTGAGATGGCTCGCGATGGTTCGGAGCGGATCGACATTCATCACCTGCTCGACTACCTCCCCCAGGATTTTGAATCCCATCCCAGAGCCTATGCAGGGGGCCATCTCACGGTTGAGCCTCCTCGGGCATCCAGTCTCAGTGAGCGATGGAGTCGTGATGCAGACAAGCCCGATGCCTCCAAGCAGCAGGGCACGTCGCCACTTCAGATGCAGATCGGCTGGTTCCGTCTCATTCAGGGAGCGGCCTACCGCAGTTTTCGAGAGAGCTACTCAGCCAACTCAGAAACGCACCTCCGTGCCTACGACCTGCCATACACCATCCCCGATTTTGTTCGCTTCGTTAATGCAGCGGTGGACCTCTACCTGTCGCTCGGCATTGTCGAGCCCGGTGCCGAGGACCCCTTCGAGACCCTGAGGAATTCTGTGAATGGTGCTGAGGCCGATCTGCGTGAGCGGATGGCCAACTGGAATTCAATTTCCAAGACCGACGCGATGCTGGAAGCCGAGGGACGCCTTGAGCATGAACTGCAGGAGTTGGATCACCACCATCAGATCGTTGGGGTGGTGCTTGAGGTGCTGTTGACCGCAGCGCTGAATGGTCACGATCCTGAAACGGTCACCCATGAGGACCTGCAGCGCCATGAGCTGAACCGTCTTCGGCAGCTTGACGATCATCAGGAGGCGACTGCCGGCCTTGATCCAGACAAACCCGAATCCCAGCGGCCTTACCACGACAGTTGGCAACGGGTGATCGTCGACTCTGACGACCAGCGCTATGCGGGATCCGTCATGCCAACGGCCTATTGGTATGACGAATTTATGCCTTTGTTATTGCGGGCGAGTTCCGTCTTGACGCAGGCGGACATCAAGGTCTGGGATGACGCTGATGACGAGGATTTGAACGCATGGTTTGCAGAACGGCATGCCTCCGGCGAATTCCGCCTGTATGGCCATGCCACGGATGAGGCATTCCAATCACGTCCGCTCGTGGTCAAGAAAGAGCTGCGGCGTGCCTGGGAATTGACCCGTCATTACCTCAATGGCGTTCAGAAGCGCCGCGAACGGGAGGAGTTCGGGCGGGAGGATGGATTCCTCTGCCAGTACGTCGCCTTTCTGGATCTTCATGTCGGCCGCCACGATGTGGAAGCCAGCCAGATGAGGGTCAGTTTTCCGTACTACATCGGCCCAGCTACCTGGCGTTTCATGCACACCAGCGCCGAGCTGATTGCAGAACAGCCAAAGGAACAGCAGCAGCGCTCGGTTGAGGCGTTCAAGGCGTTCTTCGCGGCCTTGGCCACGATGTATCCATGCCCTTACTGCCGCTTCCACCTCAACCGCTACGTGGTTCGCAATCGTGAGGTGTCGATGTACCCGATCGAATACCTCTTCCTCGGTTCCGATCAGGTCAGCAGCACGTTGGAGGTGTCCCTGCAGGACAAGCTCGAGAACGTGAATCAGGGCGATGACCTGCGATTGTTCCTCTGGAAGTTGCACAACACTGTTTCTTCATCCATTGCCCGAAGTGAGGATTGGTATCACAAGGATTCTGGGGCTTACTACACCTCGCGTTACTGGCCCAGCCTGGATTCGGAGCTGGAACGGGCCCATACCCTCGGCGCGGATCTGATCGAGCGCGATCGGGTGCAGCGGATCTATGGGGTTGTGAAAAGTGCTGCTCATCTCGCAGTGCTGCGGGATGAGCTCCAGGAATCACTCCATGCCGAGGATCTGCAACAGCAGCAGACCATTCGCAATCGCGCATCCGGTGCCATCGATGGTGTTGAAGAGGCGGTTCTGCAATCGCGCTTCCTGCACGACAACTACCGCTACAACCCTTCGCTTGCCCTTGAGCCGCCTCACTTCAGTCCGGCGGAAGAATTGCTGGCCCGCAGTGGTTACTACACCGAGAACTGACCAAAAATACGCAGCCCTGAAACAAGGGCTGCGTAATGAATATGAAACTGCACGGATGAAAATCAGAACTTGAGAGGATAGGCCATGTTTTTACTGCTGCACCGTCTTTTGAGCAATGGCGGGCATGAAAAAACTCCTGCTGACCATTGCTAGAATGGCAGCAAGAGTTTGAGTCGAATTTTAAAAAGGGCTCGAGAAATCGCCGAAACCCTTGCAGTAGAACAAACTTAAACCTTGCGGGAGTAGTACTCAACCACCAGCAGTTCTTTGATCTCCAGGGCAACCCATTCGCGTTCGCAGCGACCGGTGACCTTGGCGCTGAGCTTGGCCTTGTCCAGTTCCAAATGGGTTGGCACGTTGGCCAGGCCGGGGAGCTCGAGATTGCCCACAGCCAGCTTCTTGCTGCACTTGCGCTCGCGGATGGCGACGACATCGCCTGGCTTGCACTGGTAACTGGCGATGTCGGTTACACGACCATTCACGGTGACGTGGCCGTGGTTCACCAGTTGACGGGCGCCTGGCACGGTGGGCCCGAAGCCGAGGCGGAAACAAACATTGTCGAGACGGTTCTCGAGCAGCTTGAGCAGGTTGGTTCCAGTGGAACCCTCCTGGGCGCGCGCTTTCTTCACGTAACGCACGAGCTGACGCTCGGAGACGCCGTAGTTGAAGCGAAGCTTCTGCTTCTCTTCGAGACGGATCGCGTATTCAGAGCGCTTGCGACGGGCTTGGCCGTGCTGACCGGGGGGATAGGACCGCTTTGCGGCCTTCCGGGTGAGACCGGGAAGGTCTCCCA
>QCTY01000092.1:0-3931 GCA_003208975.1 Synechococcus sp. AG-676-F02 | reverse complement strand
GCTGATACAAGTGAAGACGATGTGCTTGAAAGATCGATTGACGGGAAATCAAGCGATAAATAAGGCATAAACTGGCATCAGCAAATAAAGGTGTCATAACAAGCAAAAAAGATGCAGAAATATACAATGATTCTGATGACGATAGATAAAAGAGTGTGCCAGACAATACAACTCCTAAGAATAAGCTACCAACATCACCCATAAATACCTTTGCAGGACTCCAGTTCCAAGGCAAAAAACCTAAAAGTGCACCAACAATGCAACTAAGTGGTTGGGCATCTCTACTATTAATAACAGCACATAATAGAGTAATAATCAAGCAACCAGTCAACAATCCGTCAAGACCATCTGTAAAATTCACAAAATTAATGATAGCTATCATCAATGGTATTAGTATAAATATCCAAAAAGAATTTTGAAAAGAAGTTGGGAGCGGCAATATATATACAATACAAAATACGGTGAGAGTTTGAAACACTAGCCTCAAAGAGGCCGACAACTCAACAAAATCATCAACAAAACCTATGACTGACAAAGGTAATGCTGCCAAAATTAAATAAGTTAAAGGATTAGAAGATGTTGGATAAAAAAGCAAACTAAGTAAAACGCTTACAAATACAAAAGAAACACCACCTCCGCGAGGTGTCGGTTTTGAATGTGAACTACGATTTCCTGGTATATCTACAAGATTTCTTTTGAGATAGGGTAGTATTAGGGGAACCAAGAGAAAGCATATTAATGCTGAAATAATAATAGAAGTCACGAAAAAGGATCAATAGGAAAGGGGCAAGGTTCAGAATCAGTCAAAATATAAGAAGGTGTAAATCCAGAGAGATCACAAGATATTCTTAAAATAGACTCATAAAGTTTGGGAGAAATAAGTACTAGTGGTGAGAGCAGAAAGAAAAACAAGCGATTAGGGATCGTGAAAAGTAGGCAAGTCCGTGCAGGATCACCTTCTGGCAACGAAACTTGAATGCGTTTTAGTAAATCTATGTAAGTAATTTCACTATCACCACCAACTGAAATGCATTTTGAGGGTTTATTATATATTTTAGCTCCGGGAAATTCATTGAGATAAGTAAAAACAATGTTAGCGAGTTGAGTGGAGTGAATTGGTTGACGCAATCCAGATTGTCTAGGTAAAAATATAATTGGAAGACGGCGCAAAAGCGAAATCAGCAACATAATATTCTGATCAATATACTCACCCACTCTCCCATAAATCATTGATGGCCTAAGGGTAAGCAGAGGAACATCGAGATCATCACAAATGGAAGATACTGTGAACTCAGATTTTTTTAAACGACGCGACAAGCTTCGATCGAAAGAATTATAAGCGAAAGACTTAGTTGAAATTGATGTTGATGAACATGCTATAATACATTTAAAATTTTTAATCAAGTCGGGATGCTGATCATAGAGGCATTGGAGAAATTTAGAGAAAATAACAATGGGAGCAAAGCAAACAAGTGATGATCCCGGATTTAATTCATGAAAAATGTCAGGCTGAATAATATCTTCATTAAGGTCAAGTTGATGTGATTTTATCAACTTTTCCGGATATCGAGAATAGCACTCTAAATTAACGGCCGACTTCTTAACAAGCTCACTAAATGCATGGCCAGTGGGTGTTGTGGCGCCTAAAAGATGAATCGTAGCCATAAGAAGATGCTAAGAAGATAAAAATGAATTTTTTTCAAATTTGAATGATTCAGTCAAGTGACCAACAAAACGATCAATGACATCTGATTGAGAGAAGTTACTTATAACTCTATGATATGCTGTCGATCCAAATTGTTTTCGTAATTTAGGATGTTGATATAAGAATTTCACAGAGTTTATAAACATTTCGATATTTCCACATTCATATAGCAGTCCCGTTTGCAAGTGCAAGATAGAATCTCTTAGGCCTGGTATTGATGTTCCAATGGATGGAATAGAACATGCAGCTGCTTCGATTATAACCGAACCAAAACCCTCCCTTTTGCTTGGTAGTACTAAAATGTCTGCCAAATTATAGTAATTCCAAGGAGTCGAAGAAAAAGGAAGGTAGATAATATTGCTAGACTCCATAGTATTTAAATATTCAAACGGCTTATCCTCAATAGGGCCAACAATCACTAATTTTGATTTCGGGATTGTATCTGAAATCATCTGAAAAGCATCTAATAGAAATTGAATTCCTTTATCGGCTGTTATTCTCCCCATAAACAGCAAGACAAATGAATCATGAGAAATATTTAGTCTTGATCTAGTAATATTACGTTCTTCGATGCTTGTAGGACGAAAACAAGAAGTATTGACACCCTTCAATGATCCCGAACCTTGCAAAACAAAAACATCTCGAGACTCATGGTATGTAGATAACAACAATTGCAACTGGGCGCTACTATCACAATAGATTTTGGAGGCAGTATTCACAATAAATCTGTCAATTTCACGAAAGAAATAGTAGCGGACCGATAGTTTGCTAAGGTTTTGCCAAAATAAGCCAGTAAAATAGTGAGCATAAAAAATATGACGACATAAAATTAGCCTAGCAATAGATACTGATAGTGAACTTATTAATCCCCCTTTTGGGGTAAATGACAATACAAAATCTATTCGGTTTGCGTAAAGTACAGACAATAAACGAAAAGTTGCAACAAGATCATGAGAAACACTTGGCTTTCTTATGATCTTGATATCAATAAATTTAATCGTTTTTGCGAGTCCTTGCGCTATGGGGTATTTACTAATACATTGCAGATTTGTGCATATCATCAAATTGACTGTTTTTGACAGTTGACAAATTATTTCATGCAAATGTTGCTCGATAACAATAGGGTCACTACAAACTAAGAGCAAAACTGGCTTGCTTAAAGACATAATTTAGAAGATAAGTTTAGGGTCGTGGTTGTGGCTTGAGTAAGGTGAATATATCTATCTATAGGAAGTGAAAGAGGTTTGCACGGAATAAAATATGAAATGCCTAGTTTGGAAATTAATTGCAAAAGAATTGAATAAGGTAGTTTTAAATAGCAAAGATTTTTATACAAATACGAGCTTGATTTATACGAAACGTGCAGACTAGTCAGAGTAGCAAAATTAGATATTGTTACAACCCGATTATTTATATGATTTAAGTTTTCCAGAAAACAATTATAGATTACTTCTGCAAGATCATCAATATATACATATGGAATAACAAAATCAGAAGATTGAAGCTGAATTGGAAATAATAAATAAAGCAATCTTAATCTTGAAATAAATCTAGATTTTCGAGAAAGCACAATAGAGGGTCTTAAAATGGAGTAAGAAAGTTTGTTGTTTGAATAAAGGCTTGCGGATATTACCGATTCTGCAGATTTCTTTGTAAGTTCATATTTATTTAGTGAGTATTTACCACAACGAATGTAGGGTGATTCAACACCCATGGAACTTATATGGATAAAATTAATAGCGTTGTTGCTTGATTTAACATACTTTTTAAGAGAACTACAAACATGAGAAACAAGATCAATATTTGAATCGATCATTTCACAAAGATTTTTCTTTCTACCTGCACAATTGATGCACAATATGGGGCTCAAGTGCCTGAATATATTATATAAGTTGGTAGTTTTATGGATACATTCAATTAAAAGCCAATTACCTTCAGATATTAAATTAGACAAGCCGCTAGATTGAGAATATCCATAAACATCATATCCTCTGCGAAAAAAGTGCTCAGACACATGATGTCCGATAAAACCAGTATGACCTAGAACAAGAATAATATTTTTATTCATTGATTAATGATTTGAAAAATTAATTACTGACAGGAGTGAACATGGCACAAGATTAACGATAAATTACTAATGGATTAAAATTCCCGGTAATACTCAGCTAAATATCTGAATTCTGTAACTATTCGCAACCACCATATGTTAAAATACATCCAAAGTAT
>QCTY01000091.1:0-4007 GCA_003208975.1 Synechococcus sp. AG-676-F02 | reverse complement strand
GGAGTGATGGTGGTATCTGAGAGTGCAGGCTCTCCTCCGTCACGATGGAGGCACGCTTGTTCTGCGTCTCAAGCAGCAGAAGCAGGAGAGGCTCCTGGCCAGAAGCGGACCAGTTCTCGATCAACTGCTCGCCAAAGCTGTCCAGGCTGAAGCCGTAATCCAGACGTCGCAGCGTGATCACCCGTGCATCGACGCGATCTTCAATGAAGCTGTCCAATCTGGATTCCAGCTCCGAACGGCTGGCGCGGCTGAAGACATCAGCGTCGTCCAGAACCCGCTCCTCCGGACGGATGGAACCGAGCTCAGCAGGTGAGATGGCCATGGCTGCTGGTGAGGCAACCAGAAGTAAAAGCAGAGCAACAGCAATCACTCCGGCCCAGCGGCGCAGTGAAATCATCAAGATCAAGCAACGAGACACAACATCAATGCAGTCTGCCCTCAGTCGTCGAGGCTGTCGCGGTTGAGTGCTTCGATGGCGGCAACGATTGTGGCGGCCTCACCGTTGGGAAGATCGACGCGACGTGCAAGGGAGTCGAGAAAGCTGGCCTCCTCCGAGGTGACGGTTCGATCCGCATGCACCAGGTGCGATGCCACAGCAAGTGCAGACTGCCGTTGAGAGGTGCTCAGTTGAGGGAGAGCTGCATCGACAAGCCCCATGACGCCCTGATCACGAAGATTGCGCAGCAAGGTGTCGAACAGATCACCCATGGCCGCCTCGGAACGATCGCGATAGAGGGATCGGTACTCCAGCTGGAGACGCAGCGCATGGGCTTCATCTCTTCCGAGAGAGCCGTCACAGGCCACAGCTGCCAGAGCCACTGCAGCAAATGCTTCTGCGCTTGTCATGGAATCGATGAAGCTGTCCACATTTGAGCAGGATGGAGCAGTTCTGCCAGCCCCCTGAACCGGATGCCGACACCAGCGCGCGTGGTTCTTGCTTGGGGTGTTGTGCTGCTGGTGCTGACTCTGGTCAACGCTCGGTTGGCGGAGGCAATCACTCCGGAATTGCAACGCGCGGAAGTTCTCTCCGGCATGACAGCTGTTGGCCTGATGCTGGTCGCCATTCTGTGGACCCGTGCTGATCCCTCCCAGGCAGCTCGTCGTGATCTCCAGGGTGATCAGGGGCTCGTCCTTGACCCAGACATCGATGGCCCGACCCGCGATGAACTCGGCTGGGGAAGCCACATGTTGCTGACGGCTTCTCCTGCAGCAACGGTTCTCGTGTACTGGGACCAACGGGTTTTGCTGAGGCGAGGACTGTTACGTGATGAGGAATTTCAACCCGGGGCCATCTGCCAGCGGGCCATGGACCGCAACACCACCATCAGCCTTGTCAACACCACACTGTTCCCAGGCCGGCATGAATTTGACCCCCTGGTGAAGGATCTGCCAGCCGTGTTGATCTGCCCGATCGGTCCTCGTGGGGTGGTTGTGTTGGGAGGTTGGTCGGAGCGCTGTTTCAGCCGGTCGGATGAACAGTGGCTGAAAGGATGGGCGGAACGGCTCAGAACGTCACTGGAGTACCTGGAGAGCCGGAATCTGGGGTAACAGGGGCCGCTCGAAGACGGAACTGTGAACGAACTCTGCCATCGGATGGATTGAAGCGGATGCGGTCGTCATCACCCACCTGACCCCTGAGGCGTTGAGCATCGCTTTCAGCGACGATTTCCTGAGACTTCCAGTTCCAGCTGCATCTCTGGGCCTGGAGTTGTTCCCCTGGCTGCTCCAACCGACAGGCCGAAAGCACATCGAGGGTTGAGCTTCCCTCATCCATGACGAAACCGATTCCACGCATCCGCATTTCCCTGCGACGACCTTCAACAGGTCCGGAGGAACGAAACTGGCGATCCACGTAATTCCAACGTGTCGTCTGAGCCGCAACTGTGCCGCGGTCATCACCCAGATTGAGGCTGACAGGCTTGATCAAATCAAGGAATTGAGCAGCTGTATCGCCCTCAAGGGCTGACGATGTGAGCACACTGTCGTCTTCACGACGGGCTGTCACCGGTCCGGCCACGGTCAGCCGGCCTGATTTCAGATTCCAGGATCCTGAACCACCCGAGATCTCCGTGTTGGATTCCGTTTCAGCGGAGCGCGTCTCAGGCCAGTGGAGCAAACGGGTTGGGCCGTCCAAACGCAGTTGATTTCGATCCTGCAACAAGACGAATCGTTCAGCACTCAATTCGGAACGGGAATCAAGGGCTTTGGGCTGCATGTCAACGACGATATGGGAGTCGTCTGGTGTCCAGACAAGACGTTCCCCTTCGATCAGAAGGCGTTGGTCTGTGATCTGTTGCAGTTTGACGTTGCCATTGAGGACTATCCGATCACCGTCGTTGACAACGGTGGCCTGTCGCGCAGAGATCCGTAAATAAGGCTTGTCATCTCGGTAGATCAAACCGGATGGACTCTGGGCCTGGACCGTCCGACTTTCAAGGTCATAGCGGGCCTCCGGACTGATCAGATCCCAGTCGCGGCTTCCATCGTCCCGACGTTGATTGAGGTTGAGGGAGCGGAAGACGAAGGGGGGGGCCACCTCATCGGCCTGATCAGCTGTCGACACACACCCAGTCAGAAGAGCGGTGGCCGTCAGCGGGATCAGGAGTGCTGACCGAACGGAGCGTTGCATGGATTAAAGCTCTCCCTCCAGTTCAAGTCGGTGCATCACAGGAGTCGGTTGAGGCAGGTGGGCACCACTTGCTAATCCACCCCAGCTGAGCTGTGCCAACCAGGCGTCTTCGTTCAGGGCGTGGCCGAGTTGAGCCAGGATTCGATTGCTCAAATCCGGCAGCAATGGAGCGAGCAGCAAACCAACAATGCGGGTGGCTTCCAGAACCGCATAAAGATCATTGCCAACCTCCACTTCCTGTCCTGGTTGCTTCATCCGACTCCAGGGAGCGGTGTCATTGAGGTGGCCATTGGCCGAAATCGCCAATTGGAGGATCGCTTCCGAAGCTGATTTGAAACCGAGACCGGCCATGCTCTCGACAACGCTGGTCACGGTGGCCGCTGCTGCCAAGGCCAGCGGATGGTCCGTTTCAGCTGCAGCGGTATGGGGAGGAACAGCCTCCGAATACCACTTGCGGGCCATGGACGACGTTCGATTCAACAGATTGCCGATCGTGTTGGCCAGATCGTTATTCACCAGATCAACGAACCGTTGCTGCTGAAAGTCGCCATCGTCGCCGAACTGGATATCACGCAGCAGATACCAACGCACCGCATCGGTTCCACAGCGCTCCAGCAGAGTCTCTGGATTCAGAACATTGCCGAGGGATTTGCCCATTTTCTGACCTTCCCGTGTCAGGAAGCCGTGGCCAAAGACCTGATCCGGAACGGGCAATCCGGCCGACATCAACATGGCCGGCCAATACACCGCATGGAATCGGAGGATGTCCTTGCCGATCACATGAATCGAAGCAGGCCAGCCGCAAGCCTCCAATCGATCCAGATCAGGTTCACCTCCGTCGTCGAGCAATGCTGTGAGATACCCGAGCAGTGCATCGAACCAGACGTAAAACGTGTGGCCTTGATGATCGGGAACCGGCAGCCCCCAGGAGACGTTGACCCTTGAAATCGAGAAGTCGCGAAGCCCCTGAGCCACAAAGTTGCGAACCTCCTGCCGACGGCTGGTGGGTTGGATGAAATCCTCACGATTGACGAGGTCTTCTATTTGCGCCTGATAGCGCGACAAACGGAAGAAGAGGTTCTCCTCATCCCTCCATTCCAGTGGTTTGCGATGGATCGAGCATTCGGGGGCCACCGCATCGGAGGGATCGTCTTTGAATTCCTCGCAACCCACGCAATACCAACCGGTCTGGCGGCCGCTGACCACATCACCGGAGTCTTTGACCCGCCCGTAAAACTGCTCAACGAGCCTCAGATGGCGCTTGTCGGTGGTGCGAACAAAGCGATCCAGGCTGATGCCCCAGCGTTTCCAGAGCTCGCGGTAGGTGTCACTGATCGCATCACAGTGGTCCTGAGGACTCTGCTTCTTCGCCTCGGCA
>QCTY01000090.1:0-4362 GCA_003208975.1 Synechococcus sp. AG-676-F02 | reverse complement strand
ATTAGAGGGAGCAGTTGCGTTGCCTGGTGTGCCGTCACCGATGACACCGCTTCCATCGAGATCAGCAGAGGTTTGCTCTTCTAAGTAGTCGTTACTGAAGCTCCAGGAGTTTTTGACATTGGCGACGGTGATGCTATTACCATTCAAATCGCTGCAATCCGTGTTTTCGTCGGCTCCCGGTACCCAGCGATTGGCGGCAGCAATGTTGTATGTGGTCCCTCCACTTGAGGATGTACCTCTGTAATCCAGCAGTGAGGTGAGTTGGGATTGATCGGTCGAATTGAGTGTGACCGTGGCCGATGTCGCTGAGCTGAGCTCAACGTCGTCGGAGGTAAGGGTGTAGGTACTGCCACCTTCTCCAGTGATGGTTAATGCAGAAACATCGAGATCATTGGTGGCTCCGGGGTAAGCCGGAAGGTTGGTGCCCGTGATGACGAGTGCACCGTTGAAGGCGTTGTAGGTGGCGGAGCTGAGTGTGGGAACGGCAACGTTGGAGACGGTGATGGCGTTGCCGGTCAGGTCAGCGATATCGGTGGATGCATCAGCTCCCGGCGCCCAGTCCTCTGCTGCGGCAATGTTGTAGGTGACGCCTCCGCCAGAGGAGGTGCCGTTTTTATTTAAGAGACCAGCAAGTTGGAGTTGATCGGCCGCATTGAGGGTGAGCGAGAACTCAGTTGAGGAGGTGAGTTCAACGTCATCGGAGGTGAGGGTGTAAGTGTTGCTGCCTTCACCGGTGAGGGTGAGTTTGGAGATATCGATATCGTTCGTTGCTCCGGAATAAGCCGGAAGGTTGGTGCCCGTGATGACGAGTGCACCGGTGGAGACATTGTAGGTGGCGGAGGTGAGTGTGGGTGGATTAGATAGCTTTATGATTTGAATGTCTTGATCTGCATTGGACGTGATTAGCGCATACGATTTTGCATCAATTGTGAAAGGAATTGCATCAACTGCTGTGGCAAGTCTTGAAAAGCTCGCACCTTCTGAATCATTACTGCCATCAATAATGTTGGTGTCATAATAAAATTTCCCTGATCGCCCTGAGCCAGGATTGAATTCTGTTGGCTTGAATTCGATGAATTCAATGCGATTCGATCCACTTTTGCTGTTGGGTAGAATCACATAATATTTGCCATCAGCTTCAGTTAGCGCAATCTGACTAACCCCTTCAAGAAACGAATTGCTGTCATCCGGCAACAAAGCATCTAGATATCCAGAAGGATTAGATGGGTCCGTGTAGTCATAAATTGCAAGGACAGGTTGGGATTGCGTGTGACCGGGGTCATCATCAGTTGATACAACAGCCACATACCGCTTTGCGCCAAAGGTTCCAACAGCAACGCCTGAAGTTACACGACCAGGCCAACAAACTGGATTTTGTACTTTTTGAAGTGAATTTTCTGAAGGATTAAATTCAAAGGGCTGATGAAATGTTGAATTTCCACCGCAATTACTTTCAGCTTCTTGAGATGTAATAAGAGCATAGGCCTTACCACTCTCAGAGAATGTTTTGATGTCCCAAGACTCGCCCAATTTTTCAGTAGTACTATCCTCAATCTCGGAAACCAGCGCAGATATATCGTTACCATTATTGCCATCAATAAGATTATCGAAGTCGTAAACTTGTAGGAAGCCTTTGTCGTCAGTATTGCGACTGCCAGTTGTAAATAAATACGTTTTTTCACCTAACTGCTGTAAAGCAAGGCCTCTTGCGTTTTTAAATCGTGTTTTTTTAGAACCGTGAAAGGAATCATCCTCATCCTGAATCTGCTGAATGACGCTGGGTGATGAGGCCGTGATATTTCCAGCGTTGTTTGTAAGCTTGACAATCGTGATCCCGCCCTTGCTGTTGACAGTACCAAGGTTTTGAGAAATCACGGCATAGGGGACGGAGTCAACAATCGCCGTTGCAACATCAAATGAACCGTTTAATAATTCCCAGTTACTGGAAGGATTGTCATTATCACCTGTCTTTACATCAGTTTGTTCAAAAACTATACTAGGGACGGCTGGATCAGAAAGATTAACAACAACAAATCCTCCTGAAGCCTGATCTGCTTGATATTTAGTGACGACGGCATAGGTTGCCGATGCATACTCAAAGATAGAAGCCCGATAGGCTTTGGGAATGAAATCTTGACCAGTGGATCCTTTTGCATGAAGTACGACTGGCATCAGACTCTTTCAGCAATTTCTGTAGGTGCTAGTTTTATTGATTGGCCCAGAAAGTCTTTCATAAATATAGTGATTAATCTGCAATTAAAGATCCGACATTCGTAGGGAGTTGTTTGTATTGAGTGTGTCCCCAAGAGCTTTTTGAATGCCTAACAGAACAGCGCTATTTGCGCAGAAATTGCTACTTATTTGGCAATTGCCCGTGGAGTTTATGCATGAAGCTCTTGGGCTCAAAGTGTATTGTACTATTTTGAAGTTAATTGTCCAAGACGGTCATGTTTGTATCAACAACTACCGCCAGGTGTGAAGACTCTTAAAGCTATGCAATTTGCTTCATGGTTGAAGGATTTTGCGTTCTTGCATAGGCAGTTGTATGAATGTCGTTTTCTCGCTTCATAGAAATACCATTGGTGTAGCGCTAGCGCTGTTCATGCTTTCACTTGGATTGCCATGATTACCGGTTGTTGAATCCGATGCGCAACTTAAGCTTGGTCTGTATCGTCTCTCGGCATTGTCTGATTATAGCCTAGATTTTACTTTCTTTATTGAATCTGATTACGATGATACAGGTCAATTTTTTGATGCTGTCGCAAGGATGAAAGAAGGAATATTGCAGGAATTTGAAGCTAACTCTATTGAAATTCCATTCCCGACTTCTGTTGAGATTCACAAGTCAGTCCAGAATCCTTTGCCGCCCATTGATTGAATTCAATGTCACATCCTTTGTCTGCAGATATATGGTCAGGTATTTGGAGGAGTCGCTGTGATCTCTTCAGCTCATTGCCCATTCCTTCCCATGACATTGTCTGAGATTTTTTGTTGATCTTTTCTTCCCCTCGTTCTTGTTGATTGGTGGTCTCTTGCTCTTCTGGAGTTACTTGGACCGATTGGCTCCGATGCACCGTGCCTTCCTGGGCCTTATTGCATCGGTTGTGGGCATCCTGCTGGTGGCGTTGTTTCAACCCGTCTGGCAAACGGGAATCTGCGGCGGCGCTGAGTTCAGCCTTGCGTAGGTGGCATTTGCGCTGTTGGTGGGCTGGCGGCAACCGGCGTGGCGGGTGGTGTTGTTCTGCGCCGGAGTGGGTGGTTTGACCCTGGTCTGATCCATTCCTCTGCAGAATCACTGCATTGATGGGGAGCGTGTTGTCTGGAGCTGGAGTGAATCCTGCTGATCAGCACTGGCCTTGGTGGCCTCTGCTGCCACTTGGCTCATGGTTTTTTCAAGAGGTCTGAGGGGCTTGTCCCTAAGTGGTCTCTAGATATTTGTGCATCCAGCCTCAATTGTGTGCAATTGAGGCATTGGATTACTTTGATGCTCCTTTTAAACCAGATCAGGTTGATGTTGGAGGAGGTCGTCTTGGTTGATATTGAGGATGGTGGTTTTGATGTTTTGGTCTGAGTCTTTGAGGAGGAGGTGATTGCCGCGTTGGATCAGTTGAAGCTTGAGGTTGTTGGGAGCATCGATGAGATCGCCATCAGTGATGGAGAAGTCTTTGATGGTGTCTTTGCCCTTGGAGAGCTTGAAGGTGTCTGAGCCTTCACCGCCGGTCAGGGTGTCTTGGCCTTTGCCGCCAAAGAGGGTGTCATTACCTTTTCCTCCTTTGAGTCGATCGCGGAAGGCTTGGCCTTTGAGCAGATCATGACCTGAGGAACCTTGGAGGGTGTCTTGACCTTTTCCTCCGAAGAGAAGATCGTCGCCGCGACCGCCATGAAGTGAGTCGGCTTGAGGACCACCTTTGAGGGTGTCGTTGTCGGCACCACCGGTGATGAGGTCACGTCCGCGAGCACCGATGAGGAGGTCATCACCAGCGGCTGAACCGATGGTGTCGTTGCCACCACCGCCATCGAGGGTGTCGTCATCAGCGCCGAGGATGATGGTTTGTGGATGGTCATCGGCGTGAACAGTGTTGGAGCCGGATCCACCGGTGATGACAGCGGGGCCGATGATGACCGCCAGATCGATGTTGTGGAGTTCAAGCTGTGTGCCTACGGCCGCCGGCATCTCGGAGAGATCAATAACGAAGGCTTCTGTTTGTGAGGTGTTGGCAGAGCTGCTGCTATCTGAATCAGTACCGGAATCGTCACTGGATGTTGGAGAGGAACTTCCTGTGATGACAATGGGTTGTCCCTGTGAGACGGATGTAGTGGTAGGGATAATGCTGCGAACGTCAACCTTGTTGTCTTGAGGCA
>QCTY01000089.1:0-4384 GCA_003208975.1 Synechococcus sp. AG-676-F02 | reverse complement strand
AAGAACCAAAGGCAACTCGAGGTGCCCTAGCAGATCCAACTGCAATGAGGCATTGCGCTCGAGCAACTGCGACAACGCCGGAGCCAGCTCCTCAATCCAGATCTGCTTGTGGGCCTTGGTGCCACTAGCCACCAGCAACCGCGGCCGGCGCCCCAGACAGCGCGGGGCCCTCAGGGCCTTCTGCAACAGCGGCGGAGCCAGATTGGCCAGCACCTGAACCGGTTGATCGGGCTGCAGCTGGCTCCAGCGGCGGGCAAGGGTTGGCGTGCTGACAATGGCGAAATCACAGGCGTGCATCGCCGCAGCAAACAAGGGAACGTCGAGCTGAAGCCAACGGTGATGCCGGGCCGTGATCGTGCCCCCGTAGCTGGCCAGTGGCGGCACACCATTCTCTGGATCGATCACCAGGTCATCAATGTCGTACCAGGTGGGCAGCCCGGCCAGTCGGCAGGCCTCGATCGCACGAAGAACCTGAACCGTCGCCGGCAGGCGGCAGACAATTACCGCATGGGCCCACAGCAACTCGTCGCTCCAGTTCCAATAGAGCAGCTGGTCTCGCCAAACGATACGGACCGAGCACCCCAAGGCCTCCAACTGCTGGCGCTTTTGCTCAACCCGGTAAAGAACGCATTGGGGGAGATCCTCACTGGCCAGCAAAAGCCAATGCTTCAACGAACGACCTCGCTGAGGCAAGCCGTCGTAGCAGGCAGACAGCCGGTTGCGTATCGCCACCAAAGTCTCCAGCTTTCGCAGACGTTCTTGCATGGCCTGCTGCAACAGGTCAGGAGCCGCATGCACCGTCAGCAATTGGGGATGACTGAGCAGGCCATCACTGAAGCGATCCAGCTGGTGCTCCAGCGTTCCCCGAAGATCACCCAACGCCCGATTGGACAATCCACAGCAACGCTCGAACAATGCGATCAGGACATGCCCATCATGGCCATGGCGATTCAGCATGAGCTTGAGTTGGTCGTCGCCCTGGAACCGATTGGGCGGAATGCCCTGGCGCAACTGCTCCAAGCGCAGAAACAATCCAAAGTTATTTGTATTGGGCGGTTCCAGGGCTGGCAAAACGGTAATGACCGCCTTCAACGCAGAGCTGCAACGGGTCTGATCGCGATCGAGCTGTTCTTCCAGACGACCAGCCACCAGCATCAGCCAGCTCTCCAGCCAGACACTCCAAAGGTTCTGCTCCGTCGCTGACGGGGGCAACCAACCCAGGCTTAAGAGCTGCTTCTGCCAGGGATCCAGATCCGGAGTTGTCGGCTCGATCAGCTCGAGGGCCAGTAGGGCGATCAGGGCGATGCGCTGAGGCACAGGATTCGCTGTGGCTTTCGTTGCCGGCGTCAACGTGATCAGGGCCTTCAACCAGGCTCCGCCCTCCTTCAAACGTTGCGCCAGCAACAACCCACCAACGCCCTGAAGCCACCCCATCAACAGGGATTCCGGCAACCGACTGTCGAGGCATAGGGATGCAGCAGCCCGCTGGGCCGCGGCCAATGGCTCCGGGGATGCCTCGACAGCCGCCTGGGCACGGCGAGCACGCAAGGGACCACTTGCTGCGTCAGGCAGTGGTCGCAAAAGATCGAGAGCCTGTTGAGGCTCCGCCAAGGCCAAAAGAACCGTTGCCAACTCGAGACCGGCTGCATCAAGAGCCGGCTGCAGCTGCAAAGCCTGGGTCAGTGCCACACGGGCATCGAGCCACTGTTGCTGACGCACCAACGCCGCACCCAGCAAGTAGTGGTTGGCGGCACGCTGAGGATCCAGCTGCGCGGCAACGGCCAGCTCCGGCAAAGCTTCCGCCAGCTTGCCGTCCATCAGGGCGGCTTTACCGCGCCAATGGGTGATGGTCGCCCGATAGGCATCCGGCAGATCTGCTGGCAGCTGCTGCAGGGCCTGGCCCAAGGCAGCAAAGTCCTGGCGGCGATCCAGCTCAGCAAGCTGCTCAATGGTGGCGGACCAGGCCTGCTCCATGACAGCAATCATCGCTACTCAGCGGCTCTTGAGCGATGCTCCTGGCGTCGATATACGGTTTTACATCTAGGTGATCAGAGATGACCATCACCGAAGCACCTGCTCGCCGCAACCGCCGACCGAAGAAACGTGAGCTGTTCTGCCCGGCCCATCCCGAACAGCTCATCCAGGGCAACGGCAAAAAGTATTACCTGCATCTTCTGCAGCCAGAACAGCTGCAGCAGCGGGGCATGAAGGCCAAGAAAGCAGAGCTGATCATCAACGCCTATCCAGTGCTGGTGTTGAGCAATGAATGGCTGGAGGAGTTGTTTTGCCCGAAATGCGGTGCGAGTCGTTGGTGCCATGTGGTCAAGCACGACAAGATCATCCACACGGTGCGTTGGGCTCCCCGGGATCTCTGGCAACAGGTGGCCCACGTTGATCCCACCGCGGCAAATCCGACGGTGAGCGAATACACCCGCCGAAACGCGCGGCGCAATGTGATCAAACGGGTGGACGGCAAACGCTTCTACGACTGACTGCGCAGACAGTGGCTGTCCGTTGCCGTCAGCAACTCCAGATCCAGGAACTGTTTCAGGGCCATTTCGTCATAAAAACAAATGCGATCCCGAAGAAAACAGTGAATCAACCCAGCAGAGCATTAATCGCCTAGAGGATCCATTCAGCCAAAGCGCTGAGATGAATCAACGCCATCACCAATCATCCAAGGTGGTTCCGCTGCTGAGGCCAGGGAGCTTTGTGACGTTGGAGAACCAGCCAGACGATCTGCCGCCATTCGAATTAATCCAATGCCGTGGTGGTCGCTGCTGGGTGCGTCAACAAGCCTGGGGGCAATCGGTGCAGTGGGAAGTGGAGCACGAGCGCCTGCGGACGGCCTGATCGCAAGGAAACTTGGCTGAAGCATCTCTTCGCTTTATGGCTTGGCAAAGCATCGATCAGACGGCTGAATAGGGCATCGATTGTTGAAGACAGACCCATTGGTCCTTGCCACCCCGCCACGCCGACGCAGCAACCGTGAACGGGTTCAGCAACGTGCTCGTCGAGAACCCCAAAGGGGAAACAAGCCATCTGTGGGGCTACTGGAACGTTTAATGCCGTTGCCCTGGGCTGAATGGCCCGCAGAAGCTCGGCTGTTGGTGGGATTAACGGCGTTCTGGAGTCTTGCCGGATTACTGGTGTTGGGCTCCGCCAGCTGGTGGGTGGCCTCGCGGGAGATGGGGGATGGGGCCTTTTACGTCAAGCGTCAAGCCATCTGGCTGCTGGCCAGCTGGAGCTTGTTCAGCCTGGCTCTGACCACCAATCTGCGCCAGCTACTTCGCTGGGCAGGGCCCGCACTCTGGGGAGGTTGCCTGCTGATCGCAGCCACCCTGGTGATGGGCACCACCGTGAACGGAGCCAGCCGATGGTTGGTGCTGGGGCCATTACAGATTCAGCCCTCCGAACTGGTGAAACCGTTTGTGGTACTCCAGGCCGCCAATCTGTTTGCCACCTGGTCACGAATTAAGCCTGATCAGAAGCTTCTCTGGCTAGCCAGCTTCGGTGCTGTATTGCTGCTGATTCTCAAGCAGCCGAACCTCTCAACCGCCGCCCTGATCGGTCTCACTCTCTGGATGGTGGCACTGGCCTCTGGGATCCGCTGGCGCAGCTTGTTCGGTACGGCACTTGCCGGAGGAGCGCTTGGAACCGCCAGCATTTTGGTGAATGAGTATCAACGCCTCCGGGTGGTGTCGTTTCTCGATCCCTGGGCTGATCCCATGGGAGATGGTTACCAGTTGGTGCAAAGCCTGCTGGCGATTGGATCAGGAGGATTCACCGGCCAGGGCTACGGACTCTCCACACAGAAGCTGCAATACCTGCCGATCCAAAGCACCGACTTCATTTATGCCGTTTTTGCCGAGGAATTCGGATTCATCGGCTCGCTCTCGCTGCTGCTGTTCCTGATGCTGGTGGCCTGGGTGGGGCTGCGGGTGGCGTTGAACTGTCGGAACAACCAGACGCGGCTTGTGGCGATCGGCTGCTGCACGATCCTGGTGGGCCAGGCGATCCTCAACATCGCCGTCGCCTCCGGCTCAATGCCAACGACGGGCCTACCCTTGCCGCTGGTGAGCTACGGCGGCAATTCATTGATGTCGAGCCTGGTGATCTTGGGCCTGCTGATGAGATGTTCGTTGGAGTCCACTGGAAAGATCGGCGGCAGAGAACGGCAAGGCCGCAACCTTTGATCGGTTGAGCTGTATAGGCTCTTGGTGTCTTTTGGTATGGCGGTGGATCTGCTGCTGCTCTCGGATCTGGCACAGAGCAGCGAGCGTCTGCTGCAGGATGCACTCGCCCAGCCGGGGCCGCTGACGATCGCTCTGGTGCTACTGGGAGGGGCTCTCACCAGCCTGGGGCCGTGTTCTTTGTCCCTCTT
>QCTY01000088.1:0-4409 GCA_003208975.1 Synechococcus sp. AG-676-F02 | reverse complement strand
CGCGGCGGCCGCCAGCAAGTTGAACCTGGAGGTGGCTGAAGACGAACACCCCTGGGTGAATGCAATCGCCACATGGCTGCATCAACCCATCAACAGGGCGGGGCCGCATCACTCCGACGACATCCTTCACGGCGCTGGAATTGTTCCCATTGGCCAGCCACCCGACAGGACACAACAAACAGAACTGCCCAAAGCAATGGAACAAGTCGGTGGGTGGAAAAAGGATCGCGTGCCACTCCGACACAACGGCCAAAAAGCACGCTTCTGGCGCAAAACGAATGTCCCAGGGGTTGAGACACCTGTTGAGGGGGGTTGAGACATTTTCCAGCCTGAAGTTGAAAAAATGGCTGGGGGTTGAGACGTTTTAGGAGCAGGTTGAGACAGTGGGGTTGAGACACCTAAACCCATTCCCCTGAGCGCCTTTTCAAGGAACTGTCTCTACGTCTCATCCTAAAAAAAGAAATTGTATTTTTAGTTATTTATTGCATATATATGGGGGCACGGAGTTTCGAAAAAGGGTTTGAGACGTTGAGACACTTGACCAAATTGACCAGCCATAATTGATGACATGGGTCAAACGGTTACTGAACAAAAAAAGCTTCCCGGTAAGCAGAAACGCACCGAAGCTCGGATTCAACGCGACATCGCGATTTATCAATCGCATATGCGTGGCAACTCTGTTCGTGCCATCTGCGATGAGTTCCAAATCAAATCAACTCAAACGATTTGGGGTGCAATCAATCGCGGAAGACAACACGTCATTGATCAGGGCATTGACCATGAAGTGCGTCGAATTGAAATCGACGAGATGTTCAAAAACACGCTTGGACATTTGGCAGGTGAAATCCAACGGCAGGCCGATGAAGGCCGCATTGTTGAGATCGAACGCAACGACGGTTCCAAAGAGATCCGTCGAACCCGTGGCATCGATCCCCGCACGGCTGAAGCGTTGGCCCGTAGTGCAGACCGTTGGGCGCAATTCCTGGGCGTGACCGATCGCGCCACCGAGGTGAATCAACAGGCCACGGTGATCAACCTGTCGGCACCAACGGATGGCGCTGCATTTGCGGACAAGTGGAACTCCACTGAAACGGTCGATGTGACGCCAAGTGAGAGCAAAAGTGAGAGCAATGCCCACGTAATCGTGGGAAATGCAATCGCTGAACAGGAAGGACCTACGGCTAGGAAAGCCGTTGAATCCCCAGAAAGGACGCAACAGGAGCTGTTCTGATGACCACAACAACAGCGCCGGCGGTTGCAGCACCAGGGCCTGAAATCAAAGAGCCAACTCTGACCCAGCAGCTAATGCTGGATGCACCGTGGTCAGACGACCTGTGTGTGATCAGTGCCCGCGGTACCGGGAAAAGCTGGGGCATCGCACTGGTGGTGGCCAGAGATGCCGCTCACTTCAAAACCAAATACAGCTGCCTGATCACCAGGACCACATTCCAGGGACTCACTGAACTGCAGGGCCTGTTGTGGCGTTATCTGACCGTGGCTTTTCCAGGCACCACCTACAGCAGCGGTGACATGACCTTTCGGCTTGGCGGCAAGTCGATGCCCTACGGAAAGATCGAGCTTGCTTACACCGGTGCAGGACCTGCTGAGCAAGTGAAGGCACTGGCCAGATTGCAGGGCCGGAGCTTCATCTGCGCGATGCATGACGAGGTGGGGAACCACTTCGACAGCAGCTTCATCGACATGGCAGCGGCCACGTTGAGGGGTCCAGCTGGAGTGCCCACCAGAACGATCCTGTTGGGGAACCCTGGAGGACCTGCCCACCCATGGCTGCAGGCGAGATATGGAATCCCTGCGGGTTATCCGGAGCCAGGGAAGGCAAGCCGGTTCTGGTCAGAGGACCTGGGGAAGCACACGATCTTTGCCAGTTTCACGGCGGGATCAAACCAGCACCTGGACCTGGATCAATACATCCGGAACATCAAGGTTGCAGCTGCTGATGATCCGGCGTTGCTGGATGCATGGCTGCATGGGCGGCTGGATGTGGACATTGCCGGTGCATTCTTCGGATCAAGCTTTGGCATCCGGCGAAGCCTGCGTGATGTGAGGCCAGGGGGAATCCCACAACAGGATCTGCGTCAGGCCTTTGTCTGCATGGACTGGGGCTGCTCAGCTCCGAGCGTTGCCTATTTGTGTCTGCCCGATCCGGTTGGTGCACCGAAGGGGAGCATCCATCTGCTGGATGAGTTTTATGTGGCGGCATCTACTGCCGGCGGTCAAAGGGATTGGACCCGCGGCACTTATCTGAGCAATGCGGAACAGGCAGTGGGAATTATTGAGTGGTTGAGCCGATGGGGATTGAAACCAGGGACGACGCGGGTGGTTGCAGACGATGCAGTGTTCAACGCCACTGGCAGTGATCGCGGGTCTACAGCAGGTGATTTCAAAGCTGCTGGATGCCCGTTGGTGAGGGCCGGAAAGATGAACCAACGGGAGGCCAATGGCTTGGCGTTGGTCCGGACGATGTTGCAAGCAGCGGGGCGTGATCCCGAGACGCCGTGGTTGTTATGGACACGGGCATGTGAGGGGTTAATGGCTACATGGCCGACGCTGCCTAGGCATCCACGGGATGTGGAAAAGATTGCTGATGGTTGCGCGAATCACAGTTTGGATGCTGTGCGTTATGGGGTGCAGTGGTGGCGAGCCAAGTGGAAAACAGGCAGTGCAAAGAGCCGTATGGGGCAGATCTATTGATGCGGTATCAAAAGGGCGATGTAGTGCGGCTAGCGGGCAGTGTGATGCTGGCTGAATTTGGGTTGATGTTGTGTGATGACGCGGGGGAGTTATTGGAGATTGATGGTGTAATTCAGGAGGTGCTTAATGACGGAGCGAGGGTTGTTATCAAGAGGATGATTCCTAGACCTGCACCATTTGCCTGGGAGGAAGGATATACAAGCCGTTTGGTGAGGGAAGAGGAAGTATTGGGTGTTATTGAAGGTGAGGCGATGTTGTGGCCTGATGCTGCGAGGTTGAAGGGTGTTAGTGATGAACGGGAAGGGATTAAAACAGCCCCAGCGCCAGTGATGTGGAGCGTTGGCGTTGAGGAGATGCCTGCGGGCTAAAGCAAAGCTGAAACTGGTCATTGCACTGGGCAGCATTAGCCCTGTCACGCCATCATTCGATTAGTCCAATTTCCCTTTGATGCTGCGTCGTCTTTCTGCAGGGCTGCTTGCCACTGCTGCTTTTGTTGCACCATTGGCTGCCACTGCACAAGAGGGCTCAGCAGAAGACCTTGGTGTGATGAGCATCAGCCTGGCTGATGTGGTCAAACCCACCATTGGTTTTCAAGGGGCATTGCAAGGTGCAGGAACACCAAACCAAGCGGGTATTGGCGGGTTCCTCCCACTGTCTGTTGGAGAGAACAGCGTTTGGTTCCTGGATGCCCTGGTCAACGCCAACTTCGATGATCGCGACGGCGAGAGCAGCATCATCAACACCGACGTTGCGGGTGGAACTGTCTCTACCTCCACTCGACTTGGCTACCGCTGGCTGAATGGTGATCGCAGCTGGATGTTTGGTCTGAATGGTGGTTACGACAGCCGTTCATTGAAATCAGGTGATGCCGATACCGGCGTCAACGTCACCAACAAGAAGACCGTCGGCTTCCAGCAGATCGCACTGAATGCAGAAGCTGTATCCAACAGCTGGACCTTGAACGGCTATGGACTGATCCCTGTTGGTGATGTCGAGCAGAGGCTGAACAATGTCTATGACTCGGGTGCGTTGAACACCTATGGATTGGATGCTGGATATTTCATAACTCCAGTATTGAAAGCATCCGTTGGTTATTACTACCAACACCGCGATCAAGAAGAAGTTGATGGTTCTGGTGTGCGTGGACGCTTGGCCTATGAGATCAGCAATGGATTAACAGCTGGTGTGAATGTGTCCTACGACGAGGCATTTGATACAAGAGTTTCTGCAGACCTTAAAGTTCGCTTTGGTGGTGCAAGTACAACAGCAAAACGCAAAGCAGTTCAACAACAACCTGTAATCAATGCGCTAACATCAACACCCAGCAACCGGGATGTGAGGGTACACGATGACTGTTGGGAGGGCTCTTGTGGGTTTACAGACGTTGGGGCTCCAGAGACTGCGGATCCAGAAGACACAGACTGCCCTCCCGGAACTGTGAACTGTTGAACCCTGGAACCCTGACCCTGAATGTGCTTTCAACCCTGGATGAAACTTATCACTCAACGCCCCTGCGACCACAGGGGCTTTTTATTTCTTTGATCACTATCTAATCACGCCTTAATGCCATCCCATGCCTGGCACTAAAGAAACATCACCCCGTCGCTAGGCGGGGTTTTTTATTGCCTGTGCAGAACTAACGGCTGACCCAGTCGAGGCATACAAACCCCTGAAATCGGGCTAAATGGTGTGCGACT
>QCTY01000087.1:0-4456 GCA_003208975.1 Synechococcus sp. AG-676-F02 | reverse complement strand
GCCATCGGCCCGGACCTGCGCACGAAGTTATTCCCCTCCGGTGATCCCATCGGGCAACAGGTGCGCATCGGCAGCCAGGCGTTCGAAGTGATTGGTGTGATGGAACCGAAGGGTGCCGTGTTTGGCAGTAATCAGGACGAAAACGCCTATATCCCCCTCAACACGATGGTCAACCGCCTGACGGGTCGAGACCCGACCTATGGCATCAGCCTCAGCTTCATCAGTGTCGAAGCACGCGATGAAAGCAGTACCGGTGCTGCCAAATTTCAGATCACCAATCTGTTGCGGCAGCGACACAGCATCCTTCGTGATGACGACTTCGCTGTTCGTTCTCAGAAAGATGCCCTTTCGATCGTCGGAACCATCACGGGAGGGCTGACGTTGATGCTGGCTGCCATCGGCGGTATTTCCCTGCTGGTGGGCGGCATCGGAATCATGAACATCATGTTGGTGTCCGTGAGCGAGCGCACCGAAGAGATCGGCCTGCGCAAGGCATTGGGTGCCCGCAGCACGGATGTGTTGCAGCAGTTCCTTGTGGAATCGCTCGTGCTTTCGAGCCTGGGGGGAGCTATCGGAACGGCAGCAGGGCTTGGGGCCGTCGCCACTGTTGCAGCCGTCACGCCACTACCCGCCAGCATCGGCATGACCACCGTGTTGATCACGGTCGGGCTCTCAGGTTCGATTGGATTGTTCTTTGGTGTCGTGCCTGCACGCAGGGCTGCCCGGCTGGATCCCATCGTGGCTTTGAGGAGCCTTTAGTCCGTTCCACGAAGGACGGGATTTCTGCTTTACAATCATTAATCATTTCTCAGCATCATGAATCAACGCTGGCGGACTGTTGCTCTTTGGTTGCTTCCGGTTGGCGTGGTGCTGCTGATCGGCTGGCAAGTGATCAGCAACGGCGGGCTGAACAGCATGAATTCTGGCGGCGGAACCACGGAAGCTCCCCGCACCGCAGCCGTCGCCCGGATGAGTTACGGACGCTTCCTTGATTACGTGGAAGCTGGCCGTGTCACCGCTGTAGACATCTACGACGGTGGTCGTAACGCCGTGATCGAAGCCGTCGATCCCGACCTCGACAATCGGGTTCAAAGACTGCGTGTTGATCTTCCCGGTCTCGCCCCGGAACTGGTGAACACCCTCAAAGAGGAGGGCATCAGCTGCGACATCCATCCCCCGCGGACAACTCCGCCTGCTCTGGGATTACTCGGCAACCTCCTCTTCCCTCTCTTGCTGATCGGTTCCCTGATCTTCCTGGCCCGCCGTAACAGCGGTATGCCAGGTGGTCCTGGCCAGGCCATGCAGTTCGGCAAGAGCAAGGCGAAATTCATGATGGATGCGGAAACCGGCGTGATGTTTGACGACGTCGCCGGTGTCACTGAGGCAAAGCAGGAACTTCAGGAAGTCGTCACCTTCCTCAAGCAACCCGAACGCTTCACCTCCGTTGGTGCTCAGATTCCACGTGGTCTGCTCCTGGTGGGTCCACCAGGAACAGGTAAAACACTCCTGGCCAAAGCAATCGCCGGCGAAGCAGGCGTCCCGTTCTTCTCTCTTTCAGGATCTGAGTTCGTCGAAATGTTCGTCGGAGTCGGCGCCAGCCGTGTTCGCGATCTGTTCAAAAAGGCAAAAGAAAACAGTCCCTGCCTGATCTTCATCGACGAAATTGATGCCGTTGGTCGTCAACGCGGCGCTGGCGTCGGTGGTGGCAACGATGAGAGAGAACAAACTCTCAACCAACTCCTCACCGAAATGGATGGTTTCGAAGGAAATAATGGAATCATCATTATCGCGGCTACAAACCGTCCTGATGTTCTTGATTCGGCGTTGTTGCGTCCCGGCCGATTTGATCGGCAAGTCACTGTTGATGCACCAGATATCAAAGGACGCCTTGCCATTCTTGCCGTCCACTCTAAAAACAAGAAACTTGATGGTGAACTTTCGCTTGAAAGCATTGCGCGACGTACTCCAGGCTTCACAGGTGCCGATCTGGCCAACCTGATGAACGAAGCTGCAATCCTCACCGCCCGTCGCCGGAAGGATGCAATCGGGTTAGGTGAAATAGACGATGCTGTGGATCGCATCATCGCTGGCATGGAAGGTCGCCCTCTCACGGACGGACGAAGCAAGCGTTTGATCGCCTATCACGAAGTCGGTCACGCCTTGATCGGAACTCTGGTCAAGGATCACGACCCCGTCCAAAAGGTCACTCTCATCCCTCGCGGACAGGCACAAGGATTGACCTGGTTCTCACCAGACGAAGAGCAAACCCTCGTCACAAGATCGCAGCTCAAGGCACGCATCATGGGTGCACTGGGCGGACGTGCAGCTGAGGACGTTGTGTTTGGCCACGAGGAAGTGACCACCGGTGCTGGCGGAGACATCCAGATGGTTGCCTCTTTGGCAAGACAGATGGTGACGCGTTATGGCATGAGCGACCTTGGTCCCATTGCGCTTGAAGGCGGTGGCCAGGAAGTATTCCTTGGACGTGATCTGATGTCACGCAGCGACATCTCCGAATCAATTTCTCAGCAAATTGACATTCAGGTTCGCAACATGGTCAAGCGCTGCTACGAGGACACAGTGGCTGTTGTTGCTGCCAATCGTGAGGCCATGGATCGCCTGGTTGAACTTCTCATTGAAAAGGAAACGATGGATGGCGACGAATTTGCAGCTATTGTTGCTGAATTCACTAGCGTTCCCGAAAAAGAGAGAACGGTAGTGACTCTTGATTGAATAATTAAACCAACGAACCAACAAAATGCTCTGGTCAAAAGCCAGAGCTTTTTTTTGGAAAGACATGAAAAAACACTGATTATGTTCAACCAGTGTTTTGTTTGTTAATCAAATTTTTGCGCTTCCTACATCGTTCAGAGCAGTAAATCACTGAATCCCAGTTATTCCTCCAGGCTTTACGCCATTGGAATGGTCTTTCACAAACTGGGCAGACTTTACTGGGCAGCCCGGATTTCATCCAACCGCCTGAACTGGACGCTTATCAATGACAGAATCGATCAGACCGTAAGCGACTGCCTCCGCTGGAGACATGAAGAAATCGCGATCTGTATCCTGCTGAATGCGATCCAGAGGCTGACCGGAACGCTCCGAGAGTTCCTGATTCAAACGATCTTTTAGGTACAGAATTTCATCAGCCTGAATTCTGATATCACTGGCCTGACCGCGGGCGCCACCAAGGGGCTGGTGAATCATGATGCGGGAGTGCTGAAGGCTGCTGCGTTTCCCCTTGGCTCCGGCACAGAGAAGAAAGGCACCCATACTTGCTGCCAAGCCAACACACACGGTGTGAACATCAGGCTTGATGTGCTGCATGGTGTCAAAGATTCCCAGGCCGTCGTAGACCGAACCACCGGGGGAATTGATGTACAGATAGATATCCTTTTCCGGATCCTCGGCCTCAAGGAAGAGCATCTGGGCAACGATCCTGTTTGCGGAATCGCTCGTTACTGCTTCACCGAGAAAAATGATCCGCTCCCGAAGCAATCGTGAGTAGATGTCAAAAGCCCTCTCCCCCCGGCCTGATTCCTCAATCACGATGGGGATCATTGAGATAAAGCGAGTGGAACAATCCTAACGGCGATGTCTGCGGCGCTAGGGTCTCACCCAATTCAATCGAGCACGCACGTTGGCTGGCACACAAACGATTGCAGACAGCAAGCGCGCCTTTCATCAGGCCTTCCCCCACGTCATTGCGCCCCTGCATCGCAGGATCGCGGATGAACTCCTGGTTGAACTGCACCTTCTGAGTCATCAGGACTCCTTCAAAGCCGGCCAGCTGTTCTCTGTAGGCCTCGTAACGGTGTTCACTCGTTTCACCCAGGGGTATCGGCCTCCCGAACATCGAGACGATCTGATGACTGCGATCTGCAGCAGCAATGGATTCGATGCCGCTGAGCTCAGGAGCGCTGCAGAAACAAGCCTCGCGGCAGCGTCAGAACACTCCGGGGATGACTTCAACACCTGGATCAAGGAGTTCCGCCTGCCGGAGCAAAGCCACTACTCCCGACTGATGGCTGTTGGATTGCTGGCGCTGTTGGAAGCAGCCCATGGCGAGCTCAAAGGAGAGGAAGCGGCGGAATTGCGCAAAAGAGCAGTCGAGATCTCCAAGGAGATCGGCATGCCTGAAGAACGTGTGGAAAAGGATCTCGGGATCTTTGCTTCCAGCAGCGAGCGGATGCAACAAGCTGTTGAACTGATGGAAGAAACACTCGCGGCGGAACGACGCAAGAAAGAGAAGCGGATGGCGGAGGCTGCCGAGAAGAAGCAGTCCCAGTCATCCTGAGCGTCTGAAATCAAACAACCAACAAAAAAGGGGGTGACTCCCCCTTTTTTGTTGGTTCAACGCTTGCGTCGGCGACGATCACGCCATTCGATCACTGACAAGTAAATGATCGCGACGGTTACAAAAACAAGAAGGGTCGTGGCCACCAGAGCCAATCCC
>QCTY01000086.1:0-4466 GCA_003208975.1 Synechococcus sp. AG-676-F02 | reverse complement strand
CATTTCCGACGACTACCGTGCACAATTGCCAAGCGGCAAAGCCTGAAACTTTTTAAGACTTATTTGATTCATCTTATTTATGGCTGGCAAGACCAATTGGCATCGCGACGTCGAAGCCCTTGAGTGGATTGATACGTTGCTTGATGATGCCTACAGCCGAAAGCTGCTTCCAAATCAACTGTCAACTCAGGCTCGAGCCCGCGAACTTGTCAGTCTTTGGCGGGATCAGATCGGGATCCGGCCAAAGTAAACAAATCAGTTGATTAATTAAAAAAGCCCTGAATATTCAGGACCAAGATTAATTAGGCGGTCTTAATCGATTAGGCTGGTGTTGGCAAAACAGTCCCTGCCTGAGCATCAGTTGCCACACGACGTAGATCGTCACAGCCTTCCTTCAAGCTCGGGTAAGCAAACATTCCACTACCTGCGATGAAACAGTTTGCTCCAGCGGCACAACACTGAGAGATAGTCCAGTTTGCTTTGATTCCACCATCAACTTCGATATCGACATCAAGATCACGGTCGACAATTATTTTTCGAAGCTCACTAATTTTATCAAGCATTGTTGGTATGTAAGCCTGACCACCAAAACCAGGATTGACCGTCATCACCAGCACGTGATCAACAAGGTCAAGAACATTTTTGACCATGTCCACAGGAGTGTGCGGATTCAATGCCACAGACGGGCTGCCACCGAGTTGACGGATGCGTCCCAGGACGCGGTGGAGGTGTGTATTGGCCTCAACGTGAGCAATGACAACACCAGGTTCACCATTGGCGCCCTTGGTGGCATCGACGTACTGCTCCAGCATGGTTTCGCAGTTGTACTGGCTCACCATCAACTGTGTTTCAAATGGCACATTGCAGTATTTACGGCAGGCCTTGATCAGTTCTGGTCCAAAGGTCAGGTTTGGAACGAAATTGCCATCCATCACATCGAACTGGATTCGATCAACCCCTGCGGCCTCTAGATCTTTGACGCACTGCCCCATCGCGGCCCAGTCCGCAGGGAGAACGGAAGGGATGATTTGAATCGGACGATGGGCGGCAGACATATACGAAAGGAAGCTCGGGTGACTTTACGGAAGGCCCTGCGGAGAGCACACCGAAAGACACTGATACAGTGAGCCGCGCTCAGGCGTCGAGATCCATTGCGGTAAGGGCAGATAGCTCTGCCTGATGGAGTCGCCAACCCTTAACACCACCATCCGGAGTCCCGTGGACCAGACCCTGATTCAGGAAATTCTCGAGATCGTCGAGCAAGCCGCTATCGCTTCCGCCACGCTCTCCGGCAAAGGCCTGAAAGACGAAGCTGATGCATTAGCCGTGGATGCCATGCGCAAGCGCATGAACAAAATCCAGATGCAGGGCAAGATCGTTATCGGCGAAGGCGAGCGTGATGAAGCTCCCATGCTGTACATCGGCGAAAAAGTTGGAACCGGCACTGGTCCAGGCGTCGACTTCGCTGTGGACCCCTGCGAAGGAACCAACCTTTGTGCTTACAGCCAGCGTGGCTCAATGGCCGTTCTGGCTGCTTCTGACCGTGGTGGGTTGTTCAACGCTCCCGACTTCTACATGAAGAAGCTGGCTGCACCCCCAGCGGCTAAGGGCAAGGTGGATATCCGCAAATCGGCGACCGAAAACATCAAAATCCTCAGTGAGTGTTTAGGTCTTGCTCCTGACGAACTCACCATCGTTGTGATGGATCGTGCTCGTCACAAGGACTTGATCACTGAAATTCGTGCCACAGGTGCCCGCATTCAACCCATCTCTGACGGCGATGTACAAGCTGCCATTGCCTGTGGTTTTGCTGGTACTGGCACCCATTGCTTGATGGGTATCGGTGCTGCTCCGGAGGGTGTGATCTCCGCCGCTGCCATGCGCGCTTTGGGTGGTCACTTCCAGGGTCAGTTGGTCTATGACCCTGCCATTGCTCAGACCTCCGAGTGGGCGGACATGACGAAGGAAGGCAACTTGCAGCGTCTGGCCGAGATGGGCATCACCGATCCAGATAAGGTGTATGAAGCCTCAGAACTCGCTTGCGGCGAACATGTTGTTTTTGCTGGAAGCGGCATCACTGATGGTCTTCTGTTCAACGGTGTCAAGTTTGAAGCTGATTGCACCCGCACCAGCAGCTTGATCATCAGCAACATGAACAACACCTGCAGTTTCACCACCACCATCCACATGAAGGATGGAGCTCAGAGCATTGCTCTGAACTGATCGTCACTTCCGGTTGAGAGGAACGTCTCCATGCATATCGCCGTTGTCGGCCTAAGCCATCGCACGGCACCCGTTGAGATCCGGGAAAAGCTCAGCATTCCTGAGCAGACCATGGAGACGTCTCTTCAATCACTCCGCGGCAATGAGCAGGTGATTGAGGCTTCCATCCTCAGCACCTGCAATCGGCTTGAAATTTATACCTTGGTCCGCAATCCAGACCTTGGGATCTCGGCAGTCAATGAATTCCTGAGTGGTCATTCCGGTCTGGAAACCGGAGATCTCTCACCACACCTGTTCAGTTACCACCACGCTGATGCGGTGGACCATCTGATGCGGGTGGCGGCCGGTCTGGACAGTCTTGTGCTGGGAGAGGGGCAGATCCTTTCCCAGGTCAAAAAAATGATGCGCCTGGGCCAGGAGCACAAATCCCTCGGTCCGATTCTGAACCGATTGCTGACGCAGGCAGTCAGCACCGGCAAGAGAGTCCGTAGTGAAACCAACCTCGGAACCGGCGCTGTTTCAATCAGTTCAGCTGCGGTCGAATTGGCTCAGCTCAAGCTTGGTCAGTCGCGTGGCCTTGACCAGTTGGTCACCCTCGAGGATGAGCAAATTGCTGTCGTGGGAGCTGGTCGTATGAGCCGGCTGCTGCTTCAACATCTGCAATCGAAAGGAAGCTCCGGCGTGGTCCTTCTCAACCGCACCGTTGAGCGGGCTGAGCTCCTGGCCCGCGATTTTCCTGACTTGCCGGTTCACTGCCGTCCGCTCACGGAATTAGATCAGTGCCTGAGCACCTGCTCCCTGGTCTTCACCAGCACGGCCGCTGATGATCCAATTATTGATGCTGCACGGCTTCTGCCGCTGAACCGACGCAGCCGACTTCGATTGATTGACATCGGGGTACCCAGAAACATCGCAGCCGATGCGGGCGATGTTGAGGGTGTGGAATCCCACGACGTGGATGATCTACAGGAAGTTGTCGCCAGAAATCAGGTGGCCCGTCAAGCCATCGCACGAGAGGCTGAGGCGCTGTTACAAGAGGAAGCAAGGCAGTTCCTTGAATGGTGGGACAGCCTTGAGGCTGTGCCGACAATCAACAGGCTTCGCTCTTCGATGGAAGCCATTCGCACGGAAGAACTCCAGAAGGCACTCAGCCGCATGGGTCCGGACTTTTCGGCCCGAGAACGGAAAGTGGTGGAGGCTCTGAGCAAGGGCATCATCAACAAAATCCTCCACACCCCTGTGACCCAATTGCGCGCTCCCATGGCCCGACAGGATCGTCAGCTGTCACTTCGGACCGTGGAACGACTTTTTTCACTCGACGAGGAGTGAGTTCGTCGCGAAGACCGCTGTCGCGAAATGAATCCAAGCAATCTCGACGAATTGCAGTGATTCGACGTTCGAACAGCGACAAACTCCGGTAAGTTCTTGCGGCAACGCCGATCTGGATTACGGCATGAAGCGTGTTTTGGCCATCATTCTTGGCGGCGGCGCTGGAACGCGTCTCTACCCGCTCACCAAGATGCGCGCCAAGCCTGCTGTGCCTCTAGCAGGTAAGTATCGATTAATTGATATTCCCATCAGCAACTGCATCAACTCCAACATCAATAAGATGTATGTGATGACGCAGTTCAACAGCGCGTCACTCAACCGTCATCTCAGCCAGACCTTCAACCTCAGCAATTCCTTCGGTGGCGGATTCGTCGAGGTGCTGGCTGCACAGCAGACGCCCGACAGTCCTTCCTGGTTCGAAGGAACAGCGGACGCGGTTCGCAAATACCAGTGGCTGTTTCAGGAATGGGACGTTGATGAGTACTTGATCCTCTCCGGTGACCAGCTGTACCGGATGGATTACAGCCTGTTCATCGAGCATCACCGCCGCACTGGAGCTGACCTCACCGTGGCAGCGCTCCCGGTTGATCCAAAGCAAGCCGAGGCCTTCGGCTTGATGCGCACCGACGAACAGGGCTCCATCAAGGAATTCCGTGAGAAGCCAAAGGGAGACGCTCTACGGGAGATGGTTGTTGACACCAGTCGTTTCGGCCTTTCCAAGGAATCGGCTGAAGCCAGGCCTCACCTTGCATCGATGGGCATCTACGTGTTCAGTCGTGACACGTTGTTTGATCTCCTCGATAAGCATCCGAGCTACAAAGATTTTGGTAAGGAGCTGATTCCTGAAGCGTTGAAGCGGGGCGACAACCTTCAGAGCTATGTCTTTGATGACTATTGGGAAGACATCGGCACGA
>QCTY01000085.1:0-4484 GCA_003208975.1 Synechococcus sp. AG-676-F02 | reverse complement strand
GGATCCCAGAGTTGTCCCCCCGATCCGGGCAGCTGCAACAACAGCCCAAAGGCGCTCGCATCAATCGAGACCTCGCTTGGCTTCACCAGCTCCAGGGCAATTCCCAGGGGCTCAGCACGGGTCTGAAGCACAGCCAGGGTTTGGGGAAGCACCGCTTCATCCACCAGAAAACGGTTGGCATCGCTGCGGCGACAAACCCCGAAGCTGAGGCTCATCGCCTCAGCCGCGGCAGTTGCTTCGTCCAGCAGAGACGCATTGGCGATCGGCAAACCGGTTAGCTCGCTGATCAGCGTTTGGAAATTGAGCAGCGCCTCCAACCGACCCTGAGCGATTTCCGCCTGATATGGGGTGTAAGCGGTATACCAGGCTGGATTTTCGAAGACATGTCGCTGGATCAGAGCAGGGGTGGCCGTGCCGAAGTAGCCAAGCCCGATCAGTGAGCGGCGGCTCTCATTCTTGGAGGCAATCGCGCTCAGTTCATTCAGGGCAGCCGCCTCGCCGCAACCCACGGGCAAGACGTCCTGAGGCGCTGCGGGATCAAGAATGTCCTCCGGCACCACATCTGCCAGGAAGGCATCCATGTCGGAATAACCGAGGGCAGCCAACATCAGATCCTGCTCGTCGGAACTTGGGCCGACGTGACGCCGCAGGAAAGGAGAGGTCACCTGGATCGGACATACAGCCAGGTGATCGTAAAGACAGGGTTCAGCCGGCGTTGACTTTGGCGGCGTAAGTCTCAGCGTCCATCAGGGTTTGGAGTTGCGATGGATCGCTGGGGCGCAACATCAGCAACCAGCCCTCGCCATGGGGATCGTTCTGGAGCTCTTCAGGGCTGGCCAGCACCGCCTCGTTGCGCTGAACCACCTCACCGGCCACCGGTGCATACATATCTTCGACAGCTTTGACCGACTCAACCGATCCAAAGCTGGTTCCTTTTTCGAGACTGTCGCCCACCTCCGGCAGATCAACGAAAACGATGTCCCCCAGTTGATCAACAGCGAAGGCACTGATTCCCACCCGCACAAACTCACCGTCGGCATTGGCGTACTCATGACTGTCAGCGAAGCGGAAGGAGGCGGGAAACTCGAACGCCATCGATGGGTCGATTGATCAGATCTCTCCATCTTGGGGGAGATCGACCAACCCCGCCGCAGCCAGATCGGCCAGGGCCTGGGTGAGGGCCAACTGCACATGGGTCCGATGCGTGCCGCCTTGTACATACAGATTGAACGGCTCCCTTAGAGGAGCATCGGCGGACAATTCGCTGGTGGAGCCATCGATGAACGTTCCCCCTGCCATCACCAGATCACTGGCATAACCAGGCATCGCTGCGGGAACTGGATCGAGATAAGCACCCACGGGAGAGCAAGCCTGAAATGCCTTGCACACCAGCTTCAACGCATCGGGGCTGCCAAGGCGCACCGCTTGGATCAGATCACTCCTCCCGGCGCCGGGGGCAGGATTCACCTGAAAACCCAGCTGCTGAAACACACCAGCCACCAGGTCTGCTCCGATCAAAGCCTCCGCGACCATCTGGGGAGCAAGGAAAAGCCCCTGCAAGACCAACCGCTGCAGATCGAAACCAGTACCACCTTCACCACCAATGCCTGGGGCGGTCAGCCGACAGCAGGCCTGCTCCACCAGCGCCGCGCGGCCCGCCACGTAGCCACCGGTGGGGGCGATGGTGCCTCCCAGGTTCTTGATCAACGATCCGGCAATCAGATCGGCGCCCACCGCCGGAGGCTCCTGCTCCTGCACCAATTCGCCGTAGCAGTTGTCGACGAACACCACGCAATCGGACTGATGACTGTGGATCAGGTCACACAGCCGGCCGATCTCCTCCACATCGATCGAAGGCCGCCAGCTGTAGCCGCAGCTGCGCTGGATCAACACCATGCGACAGGGCTGTTCCATCTCCCGTAGAAGCGCTGCCTCATCCACACAGCCCTCGGCCAACAGGTTGATTTCGTCGTAGGCGACCCCGAACTCCGCCAGCGAACCCTGGCCGGTGCTGCGCAGACCAATCACCTCCTCCAGGGTGTCGTAAGGACGACCCGTGATCGAAAGCAGGCGATCCCCGGGTCGCAGGACACCGAACAAGGCGGCGGCTATTGCATGGGTGCCACTGACGAACTGCAGGCGCACCGCAGCTGCTTCGGCCCCTAACACCCGCGCAAAGACACGGTCCACCACCTCACGTCCCTGGTCTCCATGGCCATAACCGGTCAGGGAGGCGAAATGCTGCGTTCCCACCCGTTCTGCCGCGAAAGCCTCCAGAACCCGCTCCAGCCGCTGCCGCACAGCTGAGGTTCGGTCTGCGGCCAGGCCCTGCTGGCGCTGGGCTACTGCCATCACCAATGTCTCTGCACGATCCAGGCGAACCGCAGCCGAATCATCCAGCTTGTTCATGCCATTGCCTGAGCCACCCTGCAGCTTGCCCTCCCACCCACGAAAGCGAGCGATAATTCCTTTAGATTTCAGCTACTAACGACACACTCCGCTCCCGGTCCTTCTGTTTGAGCGGCGCTGTCGATCCAAGGAGTTTTCCTTTTGGTTTCCTCGCAAACAATTGGTAACCGCGCCGTACTGCGGATGCGAGAAGCGGTCAAAGGCCCGCGCGGGCCACTTCCCGCTCGACAGCGAAAGATTAAGTGGGGTACCACCGGCTTCATGCTGGTCAACCACATCCTTGCCACTGTGGCCCTTCTGCCCCAGTTCTGGAGCTGGGGTGCGGCTATCGCATTCGGAGTTCTGTATTGGGTCACCGTTCTGGGAGTGACCCTCGGCTTGCACAGGCTGGTGTCTCACCGCAGCTTTGTGGTGCCTGTATGGCTCGAGCGTGTCCTCGTGATCATGGGCACCCTGGCCTGCCAAAGCGGCCCAATTGAGTGGGTGGGTCTTCACCGGCACCACCACCGCTTCTCGGACCAACCGAAGGACCATCACGATGCAGGACGTGGTCTCTGGTGGAGCCACAGCGAGTGGATGCTGCATGAAATTCCTGCCCTGCAAGAAATCGATCGCTACGCCGGCGACCTGCGCGCAGACGGTTTCTACCGCTGGCTCGATCGCTGGTTCCTTCTGCTTCAGATTCCTCTGGGCTTAGGCCTGTACTGGATCGGCGAGGCAACCCAGGTTCATGGAGGCGGTCTAGGCCTTGTGCTCTGGGCTATTCCTCTGCGCTTGGTTGTCGTGTATCACGTCACCTGGCTGGTGAATTCAGCCACCCATGCCTGCGGCTACCGCAACTTCGATTGCCCTGATCTCTCCCGCAACTGCTGGTGGGTTGCGGTTCTCTCCTTCGGTGAGGGCTGGCATAACAACCACCACGCCCACCCCGCGAGTGCTCGCCATGGTCTGCGCTGGTTCGAATTCGATTTGACCTGGCAGCACGTCCAACTGCTGAAACGCCTCGGATTAGCCCGCAAAATCCGCATAGCCCGCTACGTACCAGGAGTCTCCTGATCTTTCAGGATCAGTCCTTCACAGGCCACGTCGTAACGTGGGCCATCTCATCATCTATGTCGTCCGTCCGCTCCCATGCCCAAGCGCGTACAAGTCGTTCTGAATGAGGACATCCTCAGCCTCGGCAAGGACGGAGACCTGGTGGAAGTCGCCCCTGGTTATGCCCGCAACTTCCTGTTGCCCTTCGGCAAGGCTGTTCCGCTCACCCCCGCGGTGATGAAGCAGGTGGAGCACCGCAGAGCCAAGGAAGCCGAACGTCAGGCCGCTCTGAAGCAGGAAGCTCTCGACTTCCAAACCGCTCTCAACACGATCGGCCGTTTCACCGTCAAAAAACAGACCGGCGAAGACAACGTGCTGTTCGGCACCGTCACCAACGGTGATGTGGCAGAAGCCATTCAGGAAGCCACCAAGAAGGAAATCGACCGCCGCGACATCCTGGTACCTGAAATCCATCGCACCGGCAAATTTGCCGTCCAGGTGAAATTGCACAGCGAAGTGACCGCTGAAATCAACCTCGAAGTGGTCAGCTACTGACCCTGCGAGTCACAACGGCTCTAACGAGCCAAAGTGATGAGCCTGTCCATCACGCCCTGCCGCCATGGTGAGCGTCCCCCTCTCAGATAACGGCGAAAACGTCGGAGGTGGGCGCCGCGGCTTCGGCCAAGGCCGCAACGATCAGGAGCCCAATTTCGAGGCACTGCCGGATTCGATTCCCCCCCAGAACCTGGAGGCGGAGGAAGCGGTCCTAGGCGGCATCCTGCTCGACCCCGAAGCGATCGGTCGCGTTGCCGATGTGCTGCAGCCGGAAGCTTTTTACATGAATGCTCACCGGGAGATCTTCCGCACCGCCCTGATGTTGCACGGCCAGGGGAAACCGACCGACCTGACGGCGATGAGCGCCTGGCTTGCGGATACCGGATCTCTGGAGAAAGTGGGCGGCAACAGCCGGCTGGTGGAGCTGGTGGAACGAGTGCCCTCAACCGCCTCGATTGAGCAGGTGGCTCGCCTGGTGATGGACA
>QCTY01000084.1:0-4507 GCA_003208975.1 Synechococcus sp. AG-676-F02 | reverse complement strand
ACCGATGAATGTGATCAGCCGATCGCAGAAAAATATTCCTTGGAACCAACGGGATCTGGCTTCATGGTTGCTTCACCAGGAGTCCAGTTGGCGGGGCAGACCTCATCAGGATTGGACTGCACGTACTGGAATGCCTGCAGAACCCGGAGCGTTTCGTCAACGTTACGGCCAACGGGCAGATTGTTGATTGTGGAGTGCATGATCACACCATCAGGATCGATGATGAAAAGGCCACGCAGAGCAACACCCTCGGCGTCGTCCAGAACGTTGTAAGCCGTAGCGATCTCTTTCTTCAGGTCAGAGACGAGGGGATAGTTGATATCACCAAGGCCACCCTGGTTGCGGGCAGTCTGAATCCAGGACAGATGGCTGAACTGACTATCGACTGAGACACCAAGAACCTCAGTGTTCTTGCTGGAGAAATCAGCGTAACGATCGCTGAATGCGGTGATTTCTGTTGGGCAGACGAAGGTGAAATCGAGGGGGTAGAAGAACAGAACGACATACTTGCCGCGATATTGCGACAGGCTGATCTCCTTGAATTCCTGATCGACCACAGCCGTAGCTGTGAAATCAGGGGCCTGCTGGCCCACGCGCAGGCAACCGGTGTCGGTCATGGCAGTTGGTTGATGAAACGGAACAGAACATCGGAACGCTTATCTAAAGTCGATCCGACTTCCAGTTAGGTCCAATTTATCACGGCTCTAAATGCATGACCACATAGGATCAACCCCATGGAAAACCATGGGATGAACTGGGATCCGGCTCTGCTTCGGAAGTACAGCTCAACAGGTCATTTTCGCTTGCTGAATCAGCTCAAGAATGACCTCATCAAGAGAGGACTGAACAGGGATCTAGCCACAGGGGAGTTGAAGATGCCTGGTTCCGGTTCCCGATTCGGTCGACGAGGGGGCAGTCATCGAAAAGCTCAGAACGTCGCGCCGGACATACCCGCTGCAACGCCTGAACCTGTTCCTCTTTCCGATCACGAAACACCCGGAACCTTTCGTCAACGGTTGAATGCCATCGACATGCGCTGATCCCCGAGATGTATGATGGATACTGGTTAAATTCCCTGCGTCAGAGTAGCTCAGCTGGTTAGAGCACAGGATTCATAACCCTGAGGTCGGGAGTTCAAGTCTCCCCTCTGACATTTTTGTTTTGACATTTCGGGGCAGACCCCGATATTGATCGAACTCAGTTCAACTTTTGCGTGGAGGTAGCACTGCGAGGGGATTGGACGCTCCACCGCCGGGACGCCGGATCTCAAAATGAAGATGTGGACCAGTACTGCGACCGGTGCTACCCATCAGCGCAATTCGTGTTCCCTGCCGAACCCGTTGGCCTTTTTGCACCATCAAACGACTGTTGTGGGCATAGCGGGTTGATTCGCCATCGTGATGCGCGATTTCAACGAGGAAGCCGTATGCACCCATCCACCCTGCATGGGTGACCATGCCATCGCGAGAGGCATGAATTGAGGTGCCGGTGTTGTTGGCGATATCGATCCCCTTATGCATCCGACCCCACCTCCAGCCATAACCAGATGTAAAAACCCCCTTCGTGGGCCATTGGTATTTCGGACCCGGTCCTGAAACCAACCGTGGATCAGACAACTGCTCAAGGGCTGGCCAGCTCACACCACCGCTGACACTTGGGCGAATTGCAAGCAAAGGCCGACCAGAGGAACGTGAAACGCGCAACTCACGACCCACCTTCAATGCAGCCAGGTTGAGCTCCGGGTTGAGTTCCTTCAGCTCCATTTTTTTGATTCCATGGCGCTTAAGGAATGAATCCAGCGAATCTCCACGTTGAAAAGAAGCGCGATTGGCAACGGATGGAGATGAATGACTGGGAGCCGTAGTGCGAATGCTGCTCGCATCAACGGTGGTGAGCATCGACAACCGTGTGCGTTTCTGGGATGGAACAACCCACCAGTAACCTTTGGCTGGATCAGCGTTGACACCAAGGCCGTTGAGACGAGCCAACTCGCTTGGAACCAGATCCAGGGAGGCGGCAAGTCGGCGCAGAGAAAGAGAACTCTTTAGCTGCACATAGATCAGGCTCTGCTCTAGATCAGCGCTCGCATTGGATTGAGATATGGGCAGAGGAGGAAGATCCGGAATAACAGCTCGACTGTTGTTCGCCTCACCGGGGAGAGCGGACCAAAGCGTGATGCATGCCATCGGTGTAGTGACAGCTGCGATAACAAAAGCTGTCCGCATAAACCGGGATTGCACCGGTTGAAGGTAACGATCGAAACAGTTCTCCGCAAGGGGGTTTGGAGCAGTGATGTGATCACCACAGCTGCAATTGATGCCCTGCGATGTAACTCACAAGAGCGCAGGCCACAGAGAGATTGAGGCTGCGGACACCGCCCTGACCGGTTTTGTCCACTCCTCCCGGCATTGGAATCGTGAGGATGTGGTCACAGCGTTGACGAACGGGATTCGGCAAACCCGTGTCCTCTCGGCCGAACAACAGAACGTCCCCGGCCTGGAAACGAAATGTTCCCAGCTGTTCGCCGCCATGACGGCTGCAACCAATCAACCGGTGTTCTGTTGGGAGCTGTTGACTGAACTCATCGAAACCGGCGTGGGTGGACAACTGCACATGGGGCCAGTAATCCAGGCCGGCGCGTTTCAACGATCGATCATCAATGCTGAAACCAAGTGGTTCGATCAGTGCCAGCGGCAGACGAAACGCAGCACAGGTGCGCGCAATGTTTCCTGTGTTGGGTGGAATCCGAGGCTCAAAGAGGGCGACGCGAAGCGGAGCAGCTGGAGAAGGCAAGGTCATGGCACAGGCCGACTGAAGGCATGGAGATCAACAGCGCGCCCCTGAAGAACCAACCAACTTCGAGATGCCTGGCGATCCAACAGTTGTGCAAGGGAACCGAGACGGTCGCGGAACAATCCCCCGACGGCCGTTGGGGGAACAACACCCCATCCTGTTTCTTCAATCACAACAATGCACAGTCGCCTCAAGTCGGAAAGGGCAAGGAGAAGCGCTTGAACCAAAACGTCCCATTGTTCATCCGTTGTCTCCAAATGCCAGGCGACAAAACCTCCCAGGGAATCGATCAGAACATCCGAGTCAGGGTCGACGGCTGTCAAAGCAGAACTGAGCTCCGCTTCACATTCCAGCAGCGTCCAGTGCGGTGGACGGCGTTCCTGGTGGAGAAGCAAGCGCTTCTGCCAGTCCGCATCGTCAGGACGGCGCGCTGCGGTGGCCACATAGGTCACGGCTCCGGATTCACGGAGCAGATATTCGGCCCAACGGCTCTTGCCGCCACGACTCGGACCATTCACCAGAACGAGCTGGCCTGAAGCTGAATCAACCTCCTCCATTCATTCCCTTGAGCGTTGCAACAGAGGAGGGGGAAACGCGATTGAGATAGCGGAAAATCCAATATTTGAAAATCGTCGCCAGGATCACCGGGAAGGTGGCAATGAACAACATGATGAAGTTTTCCTGGGCAGGGAGACCAAGATGATGGGCAATGCCGTCGAGCAGAACGGTCCAGCCTTCTGGGCTGTGATAACCCACGAAAATATCTGTAAACAGAATGATGGCAAAGGCTTTTGCTGAATCACTGAGGCCATAAATCGCCTCGTCCAAAAAGCCTCGAAGCACCCTCAATTCGTTGCGACTGATTAGGCAAAGACCCACGAAAGCCACCAGTCCAACGAGATCCGACAGAACATTTCGAATCGCTCGGACACTTTCCTGATCAGCATCTTTTTTCAGCTCAGCTGCCCGGCTCGCAAGCATCTGCATCAGTGCATCGGATGTCGGTGGAGGTTCACCTTTAAGCAGTGCCTCGAATTCCACTTCTTCCTTGTAAATACGCAGTTTTTCAACTGCATGCTCCTCAAGTTGAGGCTTTGGATAATTCAGAAAGGAGAGTTGAGGAGAAAATTTTTCAATCGCAGGAGCAATCAGATAAGTGCCCGAAACCTGCTGAATGAGCAGGGGAACCAACACGAGCAACAAAAGAATCCGTAGGGAAACCAGCGTTGAATCTCGACGTCGCCTAAAACCGGCGACCACGGATTCCTCCGAGGAAGGATCAAGCTGCCGGCGAACGGAGTCGAACACCCCCAGAAGGGAACGGGGAAGGGGGTCAGGCGCTGCTGATTGACGGCCCAGACCGGATGAGCGCCGAGATTGATATCGCTCTACGCCCATTTCGATCAGCTGGAGCTGACGCAGCTCCTGCATATCGAGCTGCGACCGGTTTGCCTTCAGAGTCGTCAGTGAGGCACGGCAGATCTCCAACGCAGTGCGGAACTTGCGCAGGATCGTGGTCTGAACAGCCCGTGGAACAGACAGCTCCAGTTCGGGCCTGACGCGTCGATCCCCGTAGTACTCAAGCTCAAGACTCTGAATCAACAGAGCCGCCTCATATCCCCGCTCAAGATCACCGGTCACATCAGCAGCCTGGCTGCGGGAAAAGAGACCGATCCAGTTGCGGGATGCCATGGGGAGAAACGATCAGCGAGAA
>QCTY01000083.1:0-4514 GCA_003208975.1 Synechococcus sp. AG-676-F02 | reverse complement strand
CTCCAGTCCGGAGAAGGAGGCCTGAATCGGATACTTGCGATTGGTGAAATAACCAATGGCCTTGTTGCCGATCAGCACGAGTTTCACATCAAAGCCTTTGGCTTTGAGCTCTGCGAAACGTCGCTCGGTTTTCTTGATGATGTTGGCGTTGTAACCACCGCAAAGACCGCGATCGCCGGTTATGGCAACAAGAGTGATCGACTCAACATCGCGCTGTTCCATGAGGGGGGAAGCAGCATCTTCGAAGCGCATGCGGGACTGGAGATTTTCCAGAATCCGTGACAGACGATCCGCAAACGGACGACTGCGGAGCACCTGCTCCTGAGCGCGACGCACCTTGGCCGCAGCCACGAGACGCATGGCCTCGGTGATCTTGCGGGTATTTTTGACCGATTTAATCCGGTCTCGGATTTCCTTGAGATTCGCCATGTCGGCAGCTCCCTCAGGCCGCCGAAGCGACCATGGTGGACACGACTTCGCTGATGGCTGCCTTGAGGACAGTTTCAGCTTCGGGGCTCATCACCTTCTTGTCCTGAATTTCTGAGATGAACTCAGGCTTGTTGGACTTGATGTACTCACGCAGCTCACGGGAGAACTCAACGACCTTGTCGACGGGCACCTCGTCGATCAAACCTTTGACGCCGGCGTAAACAATGGCGACCTGTTCAGCCAGGATCAGAGGGCTGAACTGGGGCTGTTTCAACAGTTCGCGCAGGCGCTTGCCACGCTCCAGCTGCTGACGGGTGGACGCATCCAGATCGGAGGCGAACTGGGAGAAGGCGGCCAGTTCGTCGAACTGTGCCAACTCCAACTTCAGGGTGCCGGCGATCTTCTTGATGGCCTTGGTCTGGGCGGCACCGCCCACACGACTCACGGAGATGCCCACGTTGATGGCAGGACGGAGACCGGAGTTAAAAAGGTCGGAACTCAGGAAGATCTGACCATCCGTGATTGAAATCACGTTGGTGGGGATGTAGGCCGAAACGTCACCTGCCTGGGTTTCGATGATCGGCAAAGCGGTCATCGATCCCTTGCCCATCGCGTCAGAAAGCTTGGCGGCCCGCTCGAGCAAACGGCTGTGGCAATAGAAAACGTCGCCGGGATAAGCCTCACGACCGGGCGGACGACGCAGAAGCAGCGACATCTGACGGTAGGCAGCTGCCTGCTTGGACAGATCGTCGTAGATCACCAGCGTGGCCTTGCCTTTGTACATGAAGTACTCGGCAATCGAAGCACCGGTGTAAGGAGCCAGGTATTGCAGCGCAGCAGGCTCAGACGCGTTGGCGGCAACAACCACCGTGTAGCTGAGGGCGCCGCGCTCACGCAACACTTCAACAACGTTGGCCACGGAAGCGGCCTTCTGCCCCACAGCCACGTAGACGCAGATCACATCCTGATCCCCTTGGTTCAGGATCGTGTCGATCGCAATGGCGGTCTTGCCGGTCTGGCGGTCACCAATGATCAGCTCACGCTGGCCGCGGCCAACGGGGATCATGGCGTCAATGGCGGTGATGCCGGTCTGCATCGGCTCGTGCACCGACTTCCGCTGAATGATGCCGGGCGCCATGGATTCGATCAGGCGCGTTTCGGTGGCGGCGATTTCACCCTTGCCGTCGATGGCACGACCCAGGGAATTCACCACACGACCCAGCATGGCGTCGCCGACTGGCACAGAAGCAATCTTGCCGGTGGCTTTGACCGTGCTGCCTTCCTGAATGTTCAGACCTTCACCCATCAACACCGCGCCGACGTTGTCGTCTTCGAGGTTGAGAGCGATGGCCTCAGTGCCGTCCTCGAATTCGAGGAGTTCACCGGCCATGGCCTGCTGCAGGCCATAAACACGGGCGATACCGTCGCCCACGGTCAGAACGGTGCCGACGTTGCTGACGGAAACCGACTTGTCGTAATCCTCAATCTGCTGTTTGAGGATGGCGCTGATCTCGTCGGGACGGATGGAAACCATGGCGTGTGATCCCAGCGGGGAGTTGGAGAAAGGAGCGGTGAAAAAAGGAGGTGAGTCAGCTCGCTTTGGCGAGCGCCAGACCGAGGCGACGGACCTGGCCGGCCAGGCTGGCGTCGATCACCTGGGATCCGAGGCTGACGACGAAGCCGCCGATCAGCGATGGATCAACACTGAGGTCGATATCAACCTTTGCGGTACCGGCCATGGCCTGCACCTTCTTGGAGAGAGCGGCTTGCTGATCCTCAGACAGGGTCTGGGCCGAGCGCACCTGGGCCAGGGTGATGCCCTGCTGTTCGCGATAAAGCTCCAGATAACGAAGCATCACCGCATCGAAGGCCAGCAGGCGCTGACGGTCGGCAAGAACCTTCAGCAGGTTGAGCAGTGAAGGAGTTACCCGCTCTCCCACCAGACTCTGAAGAAACTTCTTCTTTGCGTCAGGTTCCAGCACCGGTGACACCATCGCGTCACGGAAATCAGCCGAGCTCTGCCAGACATCCAGCAGCTGCTTGCACTGATCAGCGACGGTTGCTGATTCACCACGCCCTTCAGTCACCTGAAGCAAAGCCTCGGCGTAGGGGGTGGCCAGGGAATTAAGGAGAGGCATCAGGCGTTCTCCAGATTTTGAATGGTGGAATCGATCAACTTGGCCTGAGATTTTGCATCCAGGCGCGCAGGAAGATCGCTCAGAACCTTATCGATGGCAGCCAGGGCTGCTTCGCGGCGGAGAGTGTCCTTGATGCGAGCAGCTTCGGCATCGGCATCAGCGACTGCACCTTGCTTCACCGCTGCCATGGCGGCAATGGTTCGCTGCTCCCCGGAACTGCGGATGGTTGCAGCACGGGCTTCACCATCGGTCCGGATCTGATCAGCCTTCTGCTGGGCAGCGGCAAGATCGGACTTTGCCTTGGAGAAATCGTCCGACGCCTTCTGAAGGCGGGATTCGGCCTCCTGCAGCTCCTGAAGAATCGCCTGACGGCGACGATCAAGAATGCCGCCGAGGAAACCACGCAGGAACCAGACCAGAACGCCAATGACGATGGCCAGGTTGACCAGATTGGTCTCGAGAGGGTTGAAATTCAGTGACATCACGCAGCCAGGAGTCGGTTGATGATGGTGGAGCTGAGTTGATCCACCTGTCCCTGAAGCTGGGTGCGGGCGGACTCACGCTCGGTTTCGATGGCGCGACGGCTCTCTTCCTTGGAGCGATTGGCTTCGGCTTCAGCCTGAGCAAGCGCTTCTCGATAGAGACGATCAACCTCTTGTTCGGCTTCGGTGATCACGGCCTGAGCGGCCTGCCGAGCACCCTTCAGCTGTTCAGCCAGATCGGCCTCGAGCTTTTCAACCTCAGCCAGCTTCTGCTTGGCATCAGCACGACTGGTGGAGATAAAGCCCTCACGCTCTTCCACGACCTTGCCGACCGGACGGAAGAAGAGAGCATTTAGAAGGAAGGTGAGGAGAACCACCTGAACCGCCATCAGCGGCAAGGTGGCATCGAGGTCAAAGAGACCTCCCTCCGGAACACCTGCTTCAGCGAGCAGAAGCCAGGTCATGGAAGGGTGCGCTGGAAAGAATGAGAAAAAAGGAATTCAGGCGGGGGAAGCTTCAAGCCCCCCCGAGCGCTGATCAGCCGGCGAAGGGGTTGGCAAACAGGAGCACCAGTGCCACAACCAGGCCGTAGATGGTCAGCGATTCCATGAATGCCAGAGACAGCAGCAGGGTGCCGCGGATCTTGCCTTCGGCTTCTGGCTGACGGGCGATGCCCTCAACAGCGCCGCCGGATGCGGTGCCCTGACCGATACCAGGACCGATGGCGGCAAGACCGACTGCCAGGCCAGCAGCCACAACGGAAGCAGCGGAGGTGATGGAATCCATGTTGGGTGGGATAAGGGGAGGCGCTCGGGAGCGCTGAGCTGAAAGGAGTTGGGGATCGGTTCCCCCCGCGCAGGGACACTCCGGAGAGGAGAGGGCCCGGTTGCAATTCGGACCTGCGCGCGGATGTGTTTAGCAGATCGCCGGAAATCGGCGAAAACTTTTGAAGCGTTTAATGGGCTTCGTGGAGACCTTCACCGATGTAAAAAGCGGTGAGGGTTGCGAAGATCAACGCCTGAATCGCACTGGTGAACAGGCCCAGAAGCATCACGGGCAGAGGAACAATCAGTGGAACCAGATACACCAGCACTCCAACCGCCAATTCATCGGCAAGGATGTTTCCGAACAAACGGAAGGAGAGGGAGAGAGGCTTGGTGAACTCCTCAATGATTTTGAACGGGAGCATGATCGGGGTCGGCTCCACATAGAGCTCGAAGAACCGCAGACCCTTCCGGCTCAAACCGGCGTAGAAGTAAGCAAGCGACACCAACAAGGCCATGGCCACGGTGGTGTTGATGTCAGCCGTCGGAGCACCAAGTTCACCGTCAGGCAATTCGATCACCTTCCAGGGGATCAGGGCACCACCCCAGTTGCTCACGAAGATGAACAGGAACAGGGTTCCGATGAACGGAAGCCAGTCCCGGTAGTACTTCTCGCCGATGTTGTCGCGAGCGATATCACG
>QCTY01000082.1:0-4690 GCA_003208975.1 Synechococcus sp. AG-676-F02 | reverse complement strand
CCAGTATTTAAGTTGTATTCATCTACTGCGGTTGGCTTAAGCAGCGATAATTGTCCTGAAAAGGAGTCGTTCTGCGTCGGCTGCCAGTGTGCCTGATGGTTAGTCCTGGATTCAGAACTTTCCATGCCAGGGAAAATAAATAAGTAACACATGGGCGCCCAATCATTGCTTTGGTATATTCTAATGTGATTCGCTGTTATTGGCTAACAAGTGTTAACAACTAACGCGGTTCTTAAAACAGCATTTGGGGAAGTGATAATGGTCCAAACAAAAAACACAAGACTGATAATCTTAGGTCTGGCTTCAGACTTATCAGTTTGTACCCCATTGCTCCGGAGCCCGAGGTGTGAACGAATCAACGACCGTCTTGGATTGCTGAGCAGTGGTCGTTGGGAGATGCCGTCATCGGCGACCTATTCTCTGCATACCTTACTGAAGAAGTGTTTGACTCCGACCATGATGTCAATGACCTAACGTTTAGCCTGTTAAGTGGGCCAAATTGGCTGTCTATTGATAGCCAGGGTCATATCATTGGGAGACAATCCTCAAAGGATCTTGGAGCACATGAAGTCATGCTTCGCGTGTCCGATCCAGACGACTTTATAGCAAAATAGATTTTCCAGTCAACATCAATGTAAATCTTGAAAAGAGACCACAGAACGAACATTCGTTAGAGCATCAACTTTCACAGACGGTACAAAAGTTATCCTCAACTACAACGAAACACTTTCCACCACGACGGCAAGGGCATCCGATTTCGTCGTCAACATTGACGGATCTGCTGCGGCCATCTCCAGCGCTTCCTCATCAGGCTCGACATTGTTTGAAATAGCGCGCGAGCCGCGTCGGATCTGGTAATCCTCGATGCCCATGATCTGTCCGAGGTCGCCGTGGTGGAGTTGCACCTGGCTGTGCCCCATGGGCTCCATGGCAGCTGGGCTGTGGCATCCTGACGCCGATTCAGTCGGATCTGGTCACAACCTTTGGGCTCTTAGACATCGCTGCGATACCCTTCTCGGTTTCCGTGGCGCTACAGCGGATTGAGAACGATACCGAGTGGTTGCTATGCAGACACAAATGATTGGAAGATTGAGATTATCCTGTACTACGCGTTGACTGAGGCGTTGCTTGTGCCAAGACCGGCTCCAGCGCGTGCCGAAGCAACGATCTGTCTAGGCACCCTGCTCCAGATTGCGGTTCAGGCGCAGAGCAACAGTCCGGCGGATCGCTTTCGGTTCTCCCTGGCTTTGTCAGGTGAAGGTGTCGATGAGGAAGCCGAGCCAAAGCAACTCAACACACGTCTGGACAGGTTGCGGCGGGAGTTGAAGCCGGCTGGGCCGGATTGTTTTCCGGCACCACACACACCGCCCAGGACGCTCCTCTGAGCAGCGGTTCATGGCCAACACGGGGGTGTCTGGCGAGGTGAGTCGAAGCAACTACAACCATATGATTCAGGCCGTGGTGCTGTGCCAGGGATTCGTCAGCAGGGAATGCGCTCGATGGCGGATGCTGAGGTCGATCTGAGACTTCAGCAACGACTTTTGGCAGATGCTCTGAAACGGGGCGAAGCGGAAGCCAGGGCCACGGCACAGGTGATCGGCGCATTTCGGATGACCCTGCAAAGCATTCGCAGCGACAGCGACCTGAATCGACCGCGGCCCATGCGGCTGTGGGCGCAGTCCAAGGGCTTTGATCCTGAGGAAGCTCCCCATCCAACCATCACCCTCCGTCTCCAACTGGAGTCCTGCCTCAGCTGAAATCCCTGCTTAAGGGAGCCTGACCGTCACTCAAGTAGAGGTCAGCACAATTCAGGAATTAATGTGCGAGAACTCATTTGTTGTTCAAGGAGCGGATAAGCGAAGGCAAGGTTTTCGTCAAAATTCTCGATAATTGGAGCCAGTGCAGGATTTTTCTTGTTCACATTCAGATCACTCGTGCTGACCTCGTAAATCCAGTAAGCCCCATCTGCGATGTCAGAAAGACGTCCACGCTTGGCAACATCATTACCAAAATCAGTGTTCATCAACTTGCGATAGCTCTCACTGGAGGTTCCCACAAGCCAAGTTTGGTCGCTGTTGAGCTCCTTCTTGGAGATTGAAGCGTCCAAATACTTGAGATAACTGCCAAGTTCAGGAATCGCCTCCAAGGCCTCAGAAGAGGCGTAAGTAGAGCCAAGCCGCCCGGTGATGGCATCACGCTGAAGGTTCGAGGAGCGAGAAAGAAGGGAATCAAAGTTCTCCCCGGCTGTACCAAAGAAGTCGAGACCCCAAGCATTAAGAGCACCAACATCGTCTGCCCCTGAATCTGTGACTGAAAGCGTCCAATCACCCTCACTCGATTCTCCCCAGAAAGCCTTAGCGCTAAATGTGAAATCATAATCATCTTCATCTTGACGTTGGCTGGCAAGAACAGCTGTTGTCCCGGCTGGTGATTCCAGTGTGATTTCCAAATCACCCCTATAGGTGTGATCAGAAATAAAGGGAATACGAACGGTTTCGATCGTGATGTCCTGAGGGATCGAGAGGGTCCGCTCTACAGAACCGCCCCCAAAGTCAGGGATGCTGATATTCGATGATTCAGAGGTGCCATAGCTGACTTCCTCTCCAACGTTGACCCAGGCCTTGGCCAGCGTCACAGCAGCGTCGGCATCAATTCGCCCAAAGCCATAATCATGGTTGAAGTCGTGGCCAGCACCATTGATCAACCATCCAGAAGAACTGGAATCAACCATCGATGCAGTATTGACTAACACGTGCTGCACATCCCGCCACGTCAGGGCAGGATTGGCCTGAAGCATCAGAGCGATAACACCTGAAGCAAGCGGCGTTGCAGAAGACGTTCCTCCAAAGTCGTTGGTGTAATTATTGTCGGAAAGATTTGCAACTCCATTAGAGTTAAAGCCACCACCAGAGTTGTAACCTCTTCCACCCTCTAAGTCGGTCGTGGTGATTCCAGCGATGCCTGGAGGTGTTTCAAAGTAAAGATCACTATCGGGCTCGTACCAGCCACCATCAGAGGGTGAACTGATCAAAATATTGGCACCTGGTTCGCTGTAATCGGCATGGAGTCCGTTGGAGGAAATGGCCGCAACTGAAATCACATAACGCGAATTAGCATATCCGTCATAATTAGAGTTATCAAAGCTTGCGCGACCATTTCCTCCCGCCCATGTATAAATTACCCCCTTTCCATCACGACCATTGGCAACACCATTTCCCAATGATTGACTGAGCAGTGGACCAATCGGAGAGATCGTGCCATTGTCAGTTGGACCCCAGCTGTTGCTGTAAATATCAACATCGCCCAAGGCATGCACCAACGCATTCGCCTCAGTTCTGTCAGACGTTCCACCTGCAATCAAACGCAAACCACTCAAGGATGCATTTGGAGCAGCACCTGTTATGCCAATGCCATTGTGCCCGTAGCCAGCGGCTACTCCACCTGCTGACGTTCCATGGGCATCATCACCAGTAGGGTGTGGATCAGTATCGTCATAGTTGTAGTCATAGGAGGCATCTGCGTTGTAGTTAATACTTAAGTCCTCGTGATCATGGTCGAGACCATCATCAACGATTGAGATAAGAACACCCGTGCCGTAGATCGGATCGCCAGAATCTGTGGTTTGAAGCCATGCATTCTGAACATTGGCGCCTTCATTGTCTGAAGACTGGAGATGCCACTGATCACTGAAGAGTGGCTCCAAGACTGGAGACGACAGTGCAGGGACGGCAGTGATATTGCTGACGGCTTCTCCTTTAAACGACTGCAGATCATTACCTGCGAGATCTTCAATGACGCCAGTGGTTTGATCCTTACTCTTGGTCTTGTAGTCAAAAGTGATCTCATTATCAGTCGCCTGAACTGCATCCTTCAGAGACAGAACAACCGTGTCGGCATCGGTGTCCACGGAAACAGCTTCAACCTTGATCTTCTTGCTGCCATTCATCACCTTGAAGTTGTTGGCCTTAGGAACCGTTGCAGCGATCTCCTCGCTGAAATTGATGGTGAGTGTATCGCCATCAATCGATGCAGTACTCACCCTTGGAGGGTCAAGATCAATACTCGGATCATTAAACGTGTCATTGCTGACAGGTTCTCCTTTAAACGACTGCAGATCATTACCGGAAAGATCTTCAATGACACCAGTGGTTTGATCTTTGTTCTTCGTCTTGTAGTCAAAACTGACCTCAACACCCACTGCAACTGGATCCTTCAGCGTGAGGCTGAGGGTGTTGCTGGTTGTGCGCATCGCCACCAGCTCTGCATCCGTAAAGCTCAAGCCACCACCATCACGGGTTGCATGGGGACCTGTGCCTGCATCTGGATCAGCACCATGGCCTCCAACGTTCCATTCAAAGGCTTCAGCACCAACACCAACACCAACACCAACACCAACACCAACAGAAGCCTGAACACCATTGGTGAAAGATGGATCGAAAGGCGAGACGGTCGTAAAGGCTGCGCTCTGGCCGCTGGAGCGGGCATAAACACTGATTAAGTTGCGGAACTCCGCTTCCGACGTGATCGAGTTGTGATTGGGAGCTGTTGTGTCAGCACCGTCAGCGTCGATCAGATCGGCTGCTAGCAACGTCGTCGTATCAAACATCTCGACGTTTTCAACCTTGATCTTCTTGCGGCCATTCATCACCTTGAAGTTATTGGCCTTAGGAACCGTTGCAGCGATCTCCTC
>QCTY01000081.1:0-4951 GCA_003208975.1 Synechococcus sp. AG-676-F02 | reverse complement strand
TGGACGCAGCCACGTTCTCAGCCAAGTCGCGCCTGCGCCCGATTCTGATGACGGCGATCTCCTCCCTCACCGGTTTCTTGCCGCTGATGTTGGCCAGCGGTGCTGGTGCCCAGAGTCAATCGTCTCTTGGACTGGTGGTGTTTGGCGGTCTGCTGGTGGCCACCTTCCTTTCCACTCTGGTGGTGCCGGTCTTCTACGTGGTGATGAAGACTCTTCTTGGGGATGCTGAGGCCAAGCCAGCTGTTGAGGCCTCCGCTGAGGCGAGCTGATGAAGGATTCCAACATCGAGGTGAATCCCCGCAAGCCGTTCAGTGGCATGCGGGTGTTGGTTGCCCTGGCCATTGGCCTGATCTTGGGCTGCGCGTTGGCCTACTTCTTCAAGGTGTTGATCGACAACAGTCCGGCGGAGGTGGATTTGCGTCGGCTGCGCCTCTTTTATCTGATGGTCATCAGTTCCGGGGGACTGGCAGGTTTTGCGATCGAAACCATGCGGCAGTTGCAGGAAGAAGCCACCGATCCGATGTATCGCCCAAAGAATCCTTACCGGGGAAGGCGGCGGCTCTGATGCCATCAATCAAGCCACCGAAAAGGTGGCTTGGTGTCATCAAGGTCAGATCAAGTGATGACGGTGGGGTGATCCATGCCGGTGCGCTCCTGAACTTCCGCCAGGTCGTTGATGGCACTGATCATCTCGCCCAGTGCGATCTGGGGATCCTGGTTCAGGTCGCCGGTGTTGGGTACATAGCTCTCCAGATAGATCCGGATCGTGGCGCCCTTGGTCCCGGTTCCGGAGAGTCGCACGATCACCCGGCTGCCGTCCTCCAGCAGGATGCGCAGACCCTGGCCTGAGGTCACCGAACCATCCACGGGGTCGGTGTAGCTGAAGTTGTCTGCTTCGCTGATGCTGCGTCCGGCAAAGGCCTGGCCGACCAGACTGGGCAACATGGATTCGAGGCGGTCGTACAGCCCATGGGCTGCTTCGCTGGCCACGGCCTCGTAGTCGTGACGAGAGTAGTAGTGGCGGCCAAAGCGACTCCAGTGCTCCGCCATGATCTCGGCAACGCTGCAGCGTCGCTTGGCCAGGATCTGCAGCCAGAACAGCACGGCCCACAATCCGTCCTTCTCGCGCACGTGGTTGCTGCCGGTGCCGAAGCTTTCTTCTCCGCAAAGGGTGATTTCTCCCGCATCGAGCAGGTTGCCGAAGAACTTCCAACCGGTGGGAGTTTCAAAGCAGTTGATGCCCAGCTCTTTTGCGACCACATCCACTGCTGAGCTGGTGGGCATGGAGCGCGCTACACCGGCAAGTCCGCCGGCATAGGCGGGGGCCAAGGTGGCGTTAGCTGTGAGAACGGCGAGGCTGTCGCTGGGGTTCACAAAGCAATGTCGCCCCAGGATCATGTTCCGGTCGCCATCTCCGTCGCAGGCCGCACCGAAACGGTAAGCATCTCCTTTGAGCAGTAGATCGGCCAGTTCGTCGGCATACGTGAGGTTGGGATCGGGATGGCCCTTGCCGAAATCCTCCAGCGGAACGCCGTTGCGAACACTTCCAGCAGGTGCCCCCAGAAGGCCCTCGAACACCCGGCTGGCATAGGGGCCCGTCACGGCGTGCATGGCATCAAAGGCCAGGGGGAAGTCGTCGCGGATCAGGTCGCTGATCTGATCAAAGTCAAACAGCTTCTGCATCAACGCCACGAAGTCGTCCACACCGTCGATCACGTCCACCTGCATCGCGCCCAGGCTGTGGGCACCGGGAGCATCGATCGGGATGGCCGGAGCCTCGACGATTGAATAGTGCTCCAGAGTCTGGGTGCAGCTGAAAACTGCATCGGTGAAGGAGGCAGGTGTGGGGCCGCCGTTAGCGCCATTCACCTTCACTCCGAAATCACCATCCGGCCCGCCGGGATTGTGGGAGGCGGAGAGGATGATGCCTCCAATGGCCTGGCGCTGACGGATCAGGTTGGAGGCGGCGGGCGTGGAGAGAATTCCTGAGCTGGCAACGATCACCTTGCTGAGGCCGTGGGCTGCCCCCATGCGCAGAATCACATCAATGGCGCGCCGATTGCCGTAGCGACCATCTCCTCCAAGCACCAAGGTGCCGCCCTGCACACCTGGAAGTGTGCGAAACACCGCTTCAATAAAACTTTCCAGGTAGTGCGGTTGTTCGAACTGTCGGCTGCTCTTACGGAGGCCAGAAGTGCCAGGCTTCTGATCTGTGAAAGGGGTGTCGAGTCTGCCCAGGTGCTGGGTCGGATCCACGGCGGCCGAGGTGGTCATCACAGGGGATAGTTTGATGAAGTCACCTAAACATGAAAATCCTGTTTCTTCCTGTTGGTTGCGACCAGTTCAAGACCCCGAGCAGCCATGGCATGACAGCTGCTGGTGTTCAGAGTTTTGTTGATGAGATCAAACGCCATCCCGAAGTGAGCACGGCGTTGCTGGAGGAGATCCGCAAGGAGTTGGGTCAGCTAATGCAGGGTCAGCGGTTCAGCTTCGATTTCGACTGATTTCGTTGTGCTGGCTTTGCGCAGCTTGTGGTGATTCGGCGTGCGGGTTCGTCGATGGCATCGCGACGTCGATAATCGTTATTCACAGCGACGCGACTCTCTTCCAGCAACGTCCAGACAAGGTCTTTGCAGATGCCAGGGAGAGATGGATGATCCATCAGGGGGTCTGCCATTTCTCTCGTCAGCTTGCAGGTTTCAGGACTGTTTTCCCTTGAGCAGTCGAAAGCTGCGCGCTGGATGGCCCGAAGTTCATCCTGCCGTGGCCAGGAGGGCTGCTCCTGCACTGCGAAGGCTGGGCTGGCCAGGATCCCCAGCAGGATCGTTTGCGTTGCGAAAGAGAATTTCATCAGTGCATTCTGGGCCGAAGGTTTGCTGCCAAACAAAAGAGCTGCATCAAGCTCCGTAATTCCTGAGGTGATTAAATGATGGTTGAAGACGATGTGGAATGCCAAAAAAGTCAAAGAACAACAAAAAACGATTGGTAGTTATTGCAGGTCCGTCCTGTAGTGGTAAATCTTGGCTCATTCAACAAATTCGATCGGGAAGTCCTTCGAAATTTGCTAGTTCGGTTCAAAAAAAATGTAATATAAAGGGGCGCGTCCTTCGAAATAGGCTTCGACTCTCTGCGCTTCGCAAAGACTGGAACGCTTGTGAAGCGGGAAAAATCCAGAAGCGTCTCGATCGAGGTGGTTATCTTCATTTTGATGTAACAGCCAGGCAACAACGACTGAAGCGGAAGATTCTTCAAGAGTTGATGCAGAGTGCTGATCAAGTTATTGTTTTGAATATTGTTGTTAGTTTCGAACAGTGGATTGAGTTTAATACATTGCGAAGAGATCAAGACCCTGAATGTTCGATCAGCTCTTTTGTTAAAGCGATGCTCAAATTGAATGCCAGAGATCCTTTGGCGGCACGAAGGTGCTACACCTACGCCTTTGATCGCTGGGAGCAATACTTGGAGTTGTCTCCGTTGTTCAAGTGGTTGACCATCGAATCGCGTCAAGAGAAGTTCATTGAGCAAGCTGATCGGGATCGGCTGGGCCTTTTGAAATTAACGCCACTTCAGCTGGCTTGGCTGAAAATTCGCTTCGTTTTTCTTCTTGCTAAAGTGTCTTGATTAACTTTGTTGATTGATGTTGTTCAAGATGTTTCAACCCTCTATGGTGATCTCTCTCAAAGGGGAAGAGAGGCTGGTTTGAGTTTGCACGGATTCAAAGGCCTTTATCTGCAGTTGACTGGGCATCCCCATTGCTTTTCGTTTGTTACATACACGCCGCAATCAAGGGATCAAATGATCGCCTCAGGTGACCTTGATGAGGATGTTGAATATATCAATCCAGTGGTGTTGGATTTTCTGTTGTTTATCTCCGAAGTCGTGCTGGCGCTGCCTTCGTCTGTTACCTGTCCCATCGGGTATGACGACATCACTGTTCGATGGGCTCGTCAGCGTGGCCATGGCGTCCAGCACGAGTATTTGATTCAAGTGAATCGGGACGCCTGGGACGATTCAAAGCAGTTGGTTCTCCACCGGATGCAGTCCGTTCTTTCGAGTGAATACTGGAATGGATCTCGGCTCGCAGAGCCGACCTAGGTCGCTGCCTTCGGTGTTGCTCTGAAGACTGGTTACGATTAGAAGAGCTGAAGACTTAGGCCATGTCTTTCGAGCTCGCTTACCAGGGTGAATGCTCTGTTGTTGAGTCGTTTCGATCGAAGGATCATCTTGGTAATGATGATTTTCCAGCACAGATGGATGCTCTCGCCGATGAGATGCAAGGCCTATATCAACAAATGATTCTCTGCAGGCAGAAGATGGAGGAGTTGGCACAGCAGGTAGTCAAACAATCTTCTCCTAAGAATGTTGCTGTTGTGTTTTCACCAGGTGGTGATGTTGAGGTGGATGATGAGTCTGTCGACATCACAGATTCCTGGTGGGATCAAGCTTCTAGTGATCAAACTTTTCAAGATCAATCGATTCGTGAATGGTGTGAATCGGGTTGGTGCCTCCAGCGCCGCACGCGAAGAAAGGGTCGGTACTCCTTGAAGGTGGCTGAAGGCTGGGATTTTCACCTGGAGAACTTGGAATGGAAGGATGATTGTTTGGTTTACGACGGTGAGCGGGTTGAAAATGATTATGAAGGCAGTCAGTGTGTTGAGCATGTTGTTCAATTGAAATTTCCTTCATGCCCTGCGTTCCCTGATCACATCAATCTTGAATAAGGTTGATCTCCGGATGATGGCCATTGTACGCAGCACACTCACTTCGTTGTTGGCTGCCTGCGCTGTTGCGTTTCCAGTTTCAGCTAAACCACTTCCTTTGGTGTGCGAGCTCACGAGCGAGGAGGTCCCCGGTATTCAGATTCGTTTGGTGGAACGGACACCGGTTGCCCTCAGAGGTGAGTTATTTCAGAACAACAAGAGCCTCGGAATCTTTCAGACAGGACAAACGA
>QCTY01000080.1:0-4982 GCA_003208975.1 Synechococcus sp. AG-676-F02 | reverse complement strand
CCAGTCGAGATGCTAGGCACTGGTTCACTCGAATATGGCGAAGAAGAAGAAACTGCAGAGGAATGACAACACCAGAGATACCAAGATACTTGCCACTACAGGAAGAAGTATAATCGATCTGAAATAGGCAATAAAAAAGCCCCTCTGATAAACAGAAGGGCGACTAAGGCCGAAAGAATTAGAATTTAAATCGAGTCTGAACTACACCTCCAACAACACCAACAGAATCATCTCCAGAAGCAAGATCACCGGCTGGATTACTGAGCCAATAAATACCAGGCGCTACAACTATATTATCAGTTATATGGAACGAATACCAGAGTTCCATTGCATAATTGCCATCATCTGGTGTACCAGAGTCGAGAGAAGAAACAAATTGTGGCTGACCAACAGCGAAACCAAGCGCATTGCCATCCATAAACACATCAGCCCACTGGAGACCAAGCATCCAAGATGCAAACTGATCCGCAGTATTGTAATCAAAGTCTCCGTTTAGGTAAGATTTACCGACAGCAGCACTAACGGAAGGTATCAAGCCAGAATCTTCTGGCTGCCAAAAAGCATTTAAAGCCCAACTATGTGCATCTGCATTCGTACGTTTACCGTCACTATCAACACAATTTTGTGAATAGCCATTCGTTCGAGCAAATTCAGTGGCCTTTCCAAAAGTAGAACCACACTGACTATAACGATAACCAGCAGATAAACCCCATTGCTTTGAGCCATATGCAATCTGAGCAGTCGTACTGCCCTGGGCGTTATCAGTCATAAAGCCACCGGAATTAGAATCACTATTATGACCCTGCTGAGCAACATAGTTTGCGGCAACAGTTAAATAAGGGGAGCCCTTTTCAACATTTGATTTATTTGAATAAATAGCACCAAAACCAGCACCAGTTGTTTTACTCCAAACACCTGGAGCACCTAAACGCCCTGAGAATAAATCAAGTTGAGGATGACCACCAGCAGTATATACAGAGGCCTTATACCCAAAGTTTTCAGTATTTCTCATGCGCGGCCCTACCACAGCAGTGAAATCAGATCCCAATGGGAAACGATAATAAAGCCTGCCAAGACGAATATTATTAGCAGAATTACTAGGGTAATCAAGACCAGTTAAATTAAACCCCTTGCCACCAAGAGAATTGTCAGCATTACCAACACGTAAGCGCGAGAAAAGAAGATCTTTGCCCGTAAATGAAGTCTTAAAGGCAAGAGCAAGATCATAACTAAATGTCGTTGCACCATACTGACTATCATAAGAATCACGTTCTGAGGAAGAACCACCACTAGCTTTAGTCGCTCCGAAAAACCAAGATGCACGACCAGCTAATTTTGTAGTTGTCGAGAACTGGGTTGCTTCGAGTTCACCAACACGAGCTTCCAGACCGTCCACACGACCTTTGATAACGGAAAGCTCAATTTCGAATTCTTTAATCAAACGCTTCAACTCATCGGTCATGCCGGTGACGCTGTCGAGGCAGGCATTCAGCAGGGCTGCAGCCTCGTAACGGGTCATCGCCCGGTTGCCACGGAAGGTGCCGCTGGGATAACCGGCAACGCAGCCGTAGGTCTCCACCAGGTTGCTCAGAGCCTGATAGGCCCAGTCGGTGGGGTAAACGTCGGAAAACTGGGTGACGCTGGTCACCTGATCTGCAGCGGCGTACTCGGAGACACCGTTGATGTTCAGCTCCGCGGCATTAGCGCCAGTGGCCAAAAGGCCAAGGGCGGCAGGAGCCACCAAAAGTTGATGAAAAGGCTTCATGAAAAATCTCACACATAAGAGGGGAAGACCCCATATCATTAAGCAACAAATACCAAAAAAATGATGTATCCAAATGAGGTAAAAAATGGGAATCGGGTAACAATCAATACATGCAATTATTAATATATTTAATAGAAGGATTGATGATAAGAAAAGACAATGATGCTAAAAACTAAGTAATTTCAAAAGCATCAGAGTCAAATGAACTCATCGTGTGATCCTTGATTAGATCCAAGCACTTCTTACGAAGAACAAGAAACTCTGGCAAAAGCGTCGTCTGACTGGATCTCTTTCTGGGCAAATTGACAGTGATATCGCTGACAATCCGACCAGGCTGCGCACCCATAACAAGAATACGATCAGATAAAAGTATTGCCTCATCAATATCGTGTGTAACAAACAAAACCGTGATTTTCAGGTCGTTCCACAAATTCATCAAGTTTTCCTGCATAAGGAAACGCGTTTGGGAATCAAGTGCACCGAAAGGCTCGTCCATTAACAACACACTTGGATAGTTAGCAAGTGCTCTCGCAATACCAACTCGTTGCTGCATACCACCAGATAATTCATGGGGATAATAATCAGCATATTGTGACAGACCCACCATATTCAGGAAAGTCCGAGCAATCGATTCAGGAGACGAACCACCTCGAGACGTAATTTCAGGACCAAATGCAATGTTCTTAAGCACAGTCTTCCAAGGGAACAAAGAATGATCCTGAAAAACCATTCCACGATCAGGATCAGGTTTGACAACTAAGGCACCATCCACACATACAGATCCCAAAGTAGGCTTAACGAAACCAGCAACACAATTAAGCAGAGTAGATTTGCCACACCCAGATGGACCTAATAAACAAACAAACTCACCAGAATTTATTTGAATATTGACGTCCTCGAGAACAGCTAAGTCTCGCGATCTTGTGGAAAATGAAACAGACAAATGTTCAACTAAGATTTGTCCTTTATAATTGATTGAGAAATCCATAGGACTAAATACGTGATTTGCCGAGAGGACGAAGATCAGTGTTTAAAACAGTTTGAGCAAAGTGCGATAGCAAACAGTCTTGAAAAGGTAAAGCCATCAGTGTGACGCCAAACGGCATTCCGTTGGAATAAAAGCCAATCGGAACAGACAGGGCCGATAGATCTAGAACGTTTGCGAAGTAAGAATAATGACCAATATTTGTATTCAGCTCGATAGGATTGGCGAGAACCTGGTTGATTGTGTATAGGGGCGCAACGGTAGGAAAGATATAAATATTATTACGAGAAAGCAAGGTTTTCGCATGTGCCTTAATTTCCTTTAATCTTGCCAGAGCCGAAAAAACGTCGCTACCAGATATAGACTCTGCTTTAGAAACAATTGATGTTGTTGTTTTGAGCACATCCGGGTGATTGGATGAGTGTAAGACAGACCCAACAGATGAAAGACGATCAGCTAGAAAAGCTCCGTCAAACAATAAAGAACCAGCCTCAAGCAATGGAGAAAAGTCAAAACCAGAAAGATTAAAGCCTTTTGAACGGAGACCTTCGAGAAAATCCAGGTAAATTGATTGACCTTCGACATTTCCAAAAAACTCAAGATCACTACCCGATGGATAAAGAATAGAGCAGACATTAGAAGGATTTATAGCACGGAATTCTGCAAGTTCATGCTGATCTCTAAGAGTAGAATCCGAAAGATTAGTAGTGTGCATGATAGAAGCAATATGGGAAGCATCCGAAACCGACAATGCAAAGATAGAAGGACAATCAATCGATGGACAGCAAGGCACTAAACCATTAGAACTCAAGGTTCCACAAGTTGGCTTAAGGCCAACAATATTGTTCAGTGCAGCAGGAATCCGACCAGAACCTCCGGTATCTGTTCCTATCGAAAAAGAAGCATGCTGGAGCGAAACCGAAACTGCGGAACCTGAACTCGAACCACCAGCTATATATTCCGAATTAAATGCAGAAGAACAAGGTCCATAGGGTGACCGGGTTCCATTTAAACCAGTAGCAAATTGATCAAGATTTGTCTTACCAATACAAATTGCCCCAGCCTCCTCAAGGAAGGAAACGACATTGGCTGAACGCGTCGGCAGATAAGAAAATGAGGGACAAGCCGCTGTAGTAGGCAACGTCGCAACATCAATGTTGTCCTTTACAGAAAAAGGAATCCCCCATAAAGGATAATCAGAGTCAAAAGAAGGGAGCCTATTTATAAGATCTACAATCTCTCGAAGAGGACGCAAATGAATCCAAATGCAGCCATAACAATCACCATCGGCTAAAATACGTTCATATAAGTCATTAAAAAGCTGTAGGGGGGAGCCGCCATTAGAATAAAATGAACGCAAAGATTCTAGGTCGAGAGACGAAGGAAGCATATGAATAATGAAAATAAATATAGGATGCGAGACGGGAGAAATCTCGCATCCAGTGAATAAAGCTAAAAGTTATTTGACAGCTTTTTCAAGCCAAAGAGGATTTAGAAATGCTTCATAATCCTTACGTGTAAGCTGCTTTGGTAGACGCTTTTGGGAAACCAAAAACTTAGAAGTATCAACTAAGGTATCAGCAAATCCTCCGACGTTGGCAAAGGTACCTATGTATTGAGAGGTAAGTTGCTTCTTGCAAGGTACCATCTCTGTTCCTTTCATCATTCGTGTAGCATCAGCCAAAGGGAGTGAAAGCTCCTCTGCAATGATGACAGCAGTTTGAGTAGGGTTATTAATCCAGAAATCAATGCCAGCACATTCAGCTTTCACAAACTTAGTAACATAATCAGGATATTTTTTTGCAAATGAATTCATCACGACACCTACATCCCAGGTGGGATAACCGCGCTTTTCCATATCACCCGATGTGATGAAAATTTCACCCCCATCTTTGACAGCCTTATCGAGATTAGGTTCCCAATACCAGGCCGCATCAATATCTCCGCGGGCCCATGCTGCAGCAATATCGGCAGGACGAAGATCAAGGATTTTCATTGACGAAGGCTTGATCCCTGCATCTGAAAGAGCCTTAAGCAGTAGATAATGAGTTGTAGAACCAAACGGTGCTGCCATGGTTTTACCCTTAAGGTCTTTCCAAGACTTAATATTTGCACTTTTTCTGACCACCATTGCTTCGACAGCACCAAGCATATTGAGAACCATTGTTCCCTGAATTGGCAAACCTCTAGTAACACCAATCGCGGTAGGAGGATTACCTAGTCCACCAAAAT
>QCTY01000079.1:0-4997 GCA_003208975.1 Synechococcus sp. AG-676-F02 | reverse complement strand
TGTATCTGGCCGGGGCAGTCCTCTTGATCGCTGTTTTTGCGGTTGTCGGTCTATTGCTCAATGCAGAGCTTGGTGAGCAGGCAAAGCTCAAAGCACAAGCTGAGCAGTCTGTTGTAGTTCAAACCACTTCTCCGCTCACGTCAAAAGGTGGGTTCTGGCGACGCCATGCTGACTGACAGACAGGCCGATGCTCTTCTTTATGGATTTTGATGAAGGAATCAAGCAGGCCTTGATGACCGAATAAAAGTAGAGACGTAGCGAAGTTGGTAGCTCGCTGCACTTTTCACACAAGGGTCTTGGCGGGCACCCAGTTTGGGCGTCCGCTTTTTTTTGCTTTCCTCAGAAGATTTAGTTGTGTTGCGCTAACCGAAAAAACAGTAGGTCATTAAGCTTATTTAATGAACTTCCGTAAAGACGTCGTGTGATGATGGTCAGATCGTAATGCTCCTAAATGCTGAGTCTTCAGATTCCCTTTAGATTGTTTGGAGCGTTGATTCTGGGCTCTGCCCTTTTTCCAATGGCACAATCAGCCAAAGACGCTGCTCTCTTGGGAGGAGCTTTTTTAGTCGGACTGGGCGCAATCGAAATTGTCTTGAGGTTTGGGGGCCTCTAGATCATCAAATCGTTTGAGGGAACCATGCCCTGTTTTGATTGTCGGGGCTTTTTTATGGGCTTTATCCACTAAAAAACCGCCCTCGATCGAGCGGTTTGATGATGCCGACTAATCCCCATCACCCGGCCAAAATCACTACATAGAGTCGTGATGGCCAAATAGTACATCAATTACCGCACATATGGTGCTTGTCTACTGATTAGCTTTCGTGAGGGTGAAGAAATCTTTGCCGATTTAACCAGTATCAAGCGGAACCCTGTCCATAACGTCGAAACGGCTATAAAATGGATTTCCCCATCACTCGGCCTGTCGCTTGCGACAGGTTTTTTTATGTCCAAGCGCTAGGGTTTGTGGCCATAAAAATTCCCCTCACCTTGAAGGGGCGAGGGACGTTTTTCTAAAAATCGAACTGATGGGTGATCGACTCAGGCGTCGGTCGCTTCTGTTTCGGACTCAGCGGATGGCGTTTGTAGGATTTGATGTAATCGTCATGGAAGACTTTGATGCGCCTTCAATTGCACAAGCCATCTAGCTAAGGGTCTGTGCCCGATCAAGTTCCGACAACCAGCCTTCGTAGGGTGCCTTCACATATATGGATTCGCCAGTGACTGCATTCGGTCTGCAGTGTTTTCCTTTGAGCAACCCGCCATTGCTTAATGCATCAACAATCCATCGCGGCGGCTCATCGAACAGCCGTTTGATGGCCAGCCTGAACGAATTTACACGGTGCTAAATCCATTTGAAATCGACTAAAGCAGACATTTGGAATTGAGTTTTAATTCAATTGTCTTCCTATTCAGGTATTGATATTGGCTGGTTATTGATTGCAGTATGAAAAGGCCATTATCATGGTGCTGCCAGTAACAAACCTGAATTATTTATAGCCCTACTTTAGTGGGAGTGCGTGTCAAGTGCGTGGGCATTGTTGAGATATTCGTCGCCCACGACAGTAGTAGGCTCCTTTAGGTCAATGTTCCACTGGATTGAAGTGCCACCATTGGCGAAACCAAGGAAAAAGGCATTGACTGCATGAATCAATGTGTCTTAAAAAAGTCCTTTTTGAATTCCAGAAGGATCGGCTTTGCACACCCTGAACAAAATAAGAACTAAAGACATTCTCGATCTTTCCCGATCTTTCCATCTCCATGGGCAGATTTTTCGATGCTATTGAGCGCAATCAGTCCCCCTGAGCCGCTGCTGTCTTGGATGGGGATGAATGCTGCATCCTTCTTCGAGATAGATATTGTTTCTCCGTAAACCTCCATGTCTCCCCAGAATTTCCATGATAGATCATCGCCATAAATAACTCCTTCGCCAGTTAATGGATCAATCTTTCCACCGATCTGACCAACCTCTACTTCGGACTTGAGAGAACCTGAAACAAACACATTGTCAATAGCATGTGTTTCTTTAGGGCATATAAATAAAATCACGTTGCTATCATTGTCTGTTCCGACAGATATAATATCGGTGTTAAAGGCAAGAGTGCCAGGTCCAGGTTGCCCATTCAAGACTGGGGTTGGCGTGTACTGAAAGTAGACGTCTTCGGAAGACATTTATTGCGTGACATCACCACCTCGGGAGTGGTTCGGTCTAAGCGGGTCCGTTGATATGGCAGTGATTTAAAATTACCTTACTTCTTTTCTTGATATTTTACAATTATTGTTTAAATCAAGATCATTCATTGGGTGCGTTGCATCTTCATTCTCCACTTCAAGATAGGGGCAGCCATTTAATGAGTCAAATTGACCCTCGAAATAAATACTTGACGCGGTAGACGATTCACTTTCTGCTCCTCTGGCCTTCTTGGAGTTTTTGATATTTTGATTCAGCCTGAAGACCGTATGATCGCCATAGTGATTTCCGTTTTCTATGAATTTCCTTGCCTTTTTGCAAGTTTTAGTTCGGGTAAAATAGATTTTTTCTTTCAAAAGCTCTTTTGAGATTAGCTTGGCCGTTTTTGATGGTTTTAATGAAATTAATTTTAACTAAGTAGGTGGTCTTGATGAGTTATCTTTCAATAGTGGTTACAAGTAAAGGCTTAATCATTAGTTCTAGAAAATATTGCCTTGGCCTTGGAGTTCCAGTGGTCGTTTCCATCGAAAACTGCAGCTTCATTGGAACGTTTGAGCATGATTCCGCTTCTCTGGACATGCGGGGTGAGAAGTGGCGTTGAGCCAACCCCCTCTACCAGTGCAGGCGTGCTGCCAAGAATTTTCCCGGAGGATTTGGCGTCTATCGATAACAGGGAATGACCGGGCCCTCCAGTGCTGGAAAGGGGGACTGGTTTGAACTGGCCAATCAGTTGCTGCTGACTATTCATCAGCAACTCAACGACTCCAGATATCTCCGGGGGTGGATTGATGGAGCGGTTTTGGATCGGCACGGCTTTGAATCAAACCGAATCAGGCATCAGTTGTTAGATCTCCGGCATCGGGTCTGGTTTCCCCTCGGCAATGGCCTTGGCACGCGTGTAGAACCAGCTCTCGGTTGTGCCATTGACTTCCATCTTTTCGGCGATGGATTTCCAGTTGTTGAGTTCGGTTTGATCCATGGGAATAACGCTTTGCGTCAATGCTGCTGAACGATCCTTACTTCCGCGATCCATTCAGGTTGTGATGACCGTCACCTCAATCAATCGGGATAAGACCAGCTCATGCCCACTGATCGCCCAGGTTTAAAAGGTTTTTGAATGGCGCGTTTCATGATCCACGGGTGCGCTCCCGATCCCACCAGTCAGGAGTACACCGAGGCCATCGTGGGTTACATCTAGGGCGGCAAGCGCATGGATGAATTTGCTGGTTTCTCTGTCCTGGCCCGTCAGATCCACCCTCAGACCGGTGGTGGCGTGCTGCTGGTGGAAGCCGACAACCTGGCGGCTGTACAGAAGCACACTTATCCCTGGACCAAGGGGCTGGGCGTCACGGCAACGATTACTCCAGGCCTCAGAGATGAAGAGTATGTCGAGCTGGGAGAGAGCATGACCATCTAGCTATTTGCAATTATTTGCCCCCAATCGTTTCGAGTCCCATTCCTCAACCATTTGCGGCTTCTAGTTGCAGCATCAATTGCAGGCCTGCACCGAGATCCTGTAACTGAAACCGGTACCTCCGGGGTCCTTGTTGGCTCCGATTTTGAAATTTACCTGGTTCACAACCTTGCCAGAAGGGGAGGTGAACGGACCAAATTGTGCCCCGGTGCCCGTCGGCGGTTTCATGGATTGATCCACAACTTTTAGGTTGCTGCCATCAGCGAACTTGAGATAAGCCTCGATCGGGTAAGACCCCGGCGTGCCTTCGGTGGAATCGGCGGTGAAAAAGAGTTTGAAGCGATTGCTGGGTTGATCGACCACGAAATCGGTGTTCCAGTTGGTGCGTCCAATGGCATTGCCGATCAGGCCCTTAGGGCGTTGAACCTGCTTCTTGACGATGTGAGGGGCGGGACCATTTCCATTGCCTCCAACAGGCATGAGGAAGTGGCAGCGTTCTGCGGAGGCTGGCGTTGGCAGAGCCAGGCCTGAAAGCACAACACCGAGTGACGCTATGGCAATCCGGTTTTTGGCCAATCCAAGTGATCTGGTCATCTGTGATTCCGCTTCAAAAATGAGGCTTTGACCTGAGTTCTAATCATCAGGAGTGTCTGCGCCAACTGTTTTCCCCCAGCACTCTTGGGCTTCGGGGTGGTGTGAATTGTTCGGTACTTCTGTCAAGTGCTCCCGCGGTGCCAGGGGATGCCATTTCACCGGTCCAATGGGCAAGGGTGTTTTTGAACAGCCGATCGATTTCGATTTGTCACTTGTGGCTATTGATCCCGATAAGACTTCACACCAATGTCGTCACAAATGGAGCGAATCGACCAGTCGTTCATGTGCAGTTGACAGGACCGAATGTCGCGGTTGATTGGTTCCAGCTACAGCGAATAACTCTTGCTGTAACTGGGTTTTGTTAATAAGCCGATGACCTGACTTGAACAGGCGACCCACGCTTTACGAAAGCGTTGCTCTACCGGCTGAGCTACATCGGCGGCACATTCAATTTAACATTTCCGCAAGTGCATGATCTGTGTTGACCAACGAGCGGCCTGCTGATAAAAACCTCGACCCCGCTGTCAGGGAGCGCTTATTGCGGGAATCACAAACCCCCTGGCGTGGACTCCGGCGTTTGGTTTGGGTCGCTCTCTTCGCCTCCGCTGGACTCGGGCTGTTCACCATGCTGTTCCGCTTCTCCGCCGGCGACAGCGTCCCCCTCAACGACTTCGGCATCCAGGCTGGTGCTCTCTTGATCTTTTCCGCTCTGCTCTGGTTCGACCGCAATCGCAGCGGTGCTGGAGATTGAGGCCTGCTCCTCAAACGATGCGTCGTTGAGCACCGTTTCCTCCTCTTCAG
>QCTY01000078.1:0-5086 GCA_003208975.1 Synechococcus sp. AG-676-F02 | reverse complement strand
AGATTGGACGCACGAAAATATAGTTAGAGGCAGTGTTTCTACTCTGGCTGAAACGCTGCTTGGCACTGACGATCGCGACCTTCTGATTGTTAATGATAATGGATCTACTGAGTATTTATTCGGTGGTGATGATGTGGATACTGCTCAAATTCCTGCAATATCCTCAGATGTACTTGTATTTAATTATTTCCCTGAATTTCAACGAGGCGTGATTCAGCTTGAAGGAGGCTTGTCAGGGCGAGTCATGTCCTTTTTTCTTGATGGTGTAGAGAGAATTGAATTTGAAGATGCAATCTATGACTTAAGGCCGATTAGCGATGACACATCGATTTCGGGAAGTGTTCTTGACTCTTCTTCGCCTGAACTTGTTGAATTCAGTTCATATACAACTATTCCTGATGAGATAAGCTCGGTCGATGACGGTGCTGCATTCGTTCCGAATACTGGCGATAAGGTTATTATTGGTAATGGTGGAGATCAAATAGCCTTCCTCGAAGAGGATTTAACCTCGAATTCAAGCATAAGCCAGATCAACAATAGGGTCACTGTTACTTCTTTGAATGGCAAATATTCTATGCGTTCTGTTGGCAAATTTATGGCAAAGGATGTCTTGTATGTTCTAGGAGACGACTACACCCTTGATTTTTATAGTCCAGTTGTTTTGTTAAACAACTCCGGGGATAGCGAGCCGACTCCTGAACCTGAGCCAACTCCTGAACCTGAACCTGAGCCAACTCCTGAACCTGAGCCAACTCCTGAACCTGAGCCAACTCCTGAGTATCTCCATGAAAGTGAACCTCTTTGGCCTTCTCAGTGGGGTAATTACAATTTTGGCCAGAGCTTTGATTATCTCTATTCAGGAACAACTGCAGCTGATGCGAAAGTTTTTGCATCCTACGCACCATTTGACAATGCAACTGATCTTATTGAAGACCTTGATTCCGGTCAGAATCTGATCGCAATTGTCGACACGGGCGTTCGTTACACCCATGAAGATCTAGAAAGCAATATGGCACCTGGTGGCTTTGATGTGGTCGCTGACGGTTATGAGCCAAATCCTTGGGATACTCAAGGACACGGAACGCATGTGGCTGGCATTGCTGCAGCTGCGCGTAACGGTTTTGGGATCATGGGTGCCAACCCAGTGGCAAAGATTCTTCCAGTAAAAATCAGTAATGACGGATCAGCAAGCATCTCGGACATTGCTACGGGTGTTTATGCAGCAATGGGTTATGGAAGCAAGGTTGTCAACTTGAGTTTTGGTGGTTGGGGTTATGTAACAGAAACCGAATATAATTTTTACAAAGAGATAGCTGAAACCTTCCCAGACGCACTGTTGATTACAGCGGCTGGAAATGATGGTTTATATGACAATGGAGACCCTGCTACGTATGGCAATTATCCCAGCGGATATGGAGTATTTTTTGATAATATTATTTCGGTCGGCAGTTCTGATAATAATGATTTTAGGTCTAGTTTTTCCAATTATGGACCCGCGGTCGATCTGTTTGCACCCGGTGATGCCATTATCAGTGCAGGTCATTTAGCTGACAATAGTTATGTCCCCCTTCCTGGAACATCAATGGCAGCTCCATTGGTTGCTGGCATAGTGAGTGCCTATTGGTCAAGACGGCCGGATTTATCAGCTGCAGAGGTCAAAGAACATTTACTCGACACCACAGAATATAAGTTTGGCTTGGATTCATACACGAATGGTCGCGTCGATATGGCTAATTTATTTTGGGGATACAGCTCCAGCTCGCAAGGTATGGACCAAATCTCAACAAGCCAATTTGGGAGGCAGGTTTCTGATACTTTATCAAAAGAATCGGGCCAATCAGAATATCTCCCCCAATTTAATTATGCAATTTCTCTCGACAACATTGACAGGCTTTCTGATGATGATCTTGAAGGACAATGGATTGGAACGTTGACGCCAAAGATAAAGTTGCGACGCAAAGCTCTCCGCGTGATCAGTAATCACATGGAGAGCGGAGTTGGAAGGTTTGCGCCAATAAAAGAGTTTGAACGAACGGGGCCAACTGAATCATTCACACTTATTGACTTGGGTGATGAGCGGGATGTCGATCGAAGAGCATTGTTGAAGAAGATGCTCGAGCGTGGTTGGTTTAAGGGATTTGATCAAAATCAGATTGTGAACTTGGATCTTCCTGAGATTCAAGACTTGTCAAATACAACTCAATCGCTCCCATTGGATTACCCGCAAGACACATTATTTGAATACTCATACTTCACTGGAGGATTGGATGATGATTTGAAAGGAGCTAACATGAAGGGGCTTAATTCAAATAACTTTATTGCTACAGGCCCAGGTTCGGACTATGTCAATGCTGGTGCCGGCGATGATCTCATCTTTGGTGACTCTGGAAATGATCACCTCAAAGGCCAAAAAGGCAATGATAATTTGAGAGGTGGTAGTGGCGACGATACCCTTGGTGGTGGTGGTGGAAATGATGTCATTATCTCGGGCACGGGGCGAGACATCATCAAGATGTCGAAAGGATCGGACGTCGTAAAAGACTTTGTACTGGAGAATGATGTTATTCAATTACATGATCAATCCAGTCTTATTACTTATCAGCAACAAGGCGATAACTTGTTGCTGACAGAGCAAACTGGCGATGCTATCCGCCAACTTCTACTGGAAAATACTGAATTGGAGGCATTTGAGCAAATCAATCCTTTGATCTAAATTTGATCCAACAGAAAAACACGGTTAATAAGATAAATTCATCCACCCCGCTCGCAAGGCGGGGTTTTTTATTACCTGTGCAGGGCTTCCGGCTGACCCAGTCGAGGCATTCAAACCCCTGAACCCGGGTTAGAAGAGGTGCCACTCCACTTGGTTGCGCCTCCCGATGACTGAGTTCAACGCACAGAAGGTCAGCAAGGTCTCCAAGGGTGCATCAACTGATCCTGATGCCAGCTTCAGTGTGGAAGGCACCGACGGCGGCACCTTTGCCATTGCTTCCAACAAGAAAGAGCTGAAGCAGCTGATGAAGAGCGATGCAGATGTCGTCTACGACGAGAGGAAAGGCAAGCTCTTCCTCAATAACAACGGCACAGCCAAGGGTTGGGGAGCGAAGAAGGTTGGTGACTAGGTTGACAAGTTCAAATACAAGTCAGGTCTCAGATTCAGAGGAATACTTGAGCCTCACTTAGTTGAAGAAAGAAGAACCAAGATGTCACACAATGCAGGGGGGCGAGAAGAGGGTTGTCTACATCACTTGCCTGGTTGTCATGAAGAGCATCAATGAAAACAAACTCTGACTTTGTGAGTTTAGTAAAGCATCAAAGGGAGCAGAACCAAGTCAAAATAATAAACATGGCGTATTTCCACATCACACAATGAGAGGTTTTTACAGATCATTCCACCCCCTGAATCTGCTTTCTATCCAAGAGATGTGTTGGCATTGATTGACTTTACAGCCTTCTCATCTACAGTCAGCATTACAGGACAGTTTCAACACAATGACTACATGTCTTAAAGGACGCATATTCAAATCCAAAGGATCGATCAACAATATATCTGCTTTATCGTTGCTTGATACCACTACACTCTTCGAACCCTTTAAGAATAAATCGGATGTTATACGATCAATGGCTCCTGATGTTGGTTCTTTTAAACTCAAAGGCAACTTCGTCTTTACTGTAGATGGTCAGCTTAACTGGGACGATTCAGAACCAATCAGCTTGCACTACAAGAGCTTCAATGATCGATCAAAGAATTTCAAGATTATTGACAAGACCTATTCCAGAAGTATTCTCAAAGAATATCTGTTGTCAGGAACAGACGACAAACTTGCCTATGCCTTTAACTTTCTATTCGAATATCGTGGCTCCAAAAAGATAGATACCATAGACATTTCAAATCTGGCAATAGAGAATCTTGCCAATTCCCCTTATCTGTCTGGCGGCTCAGGGGCAGACACCATTGTTGGTTCTGACGCAAAAGACTTGATTGCTGCATCAACCTCACGTGATACATGTGATTTTGGCCCTGGCACTAACCTTTCCAAGAAAGTCAAAGATGTTCTGATTGGCGGCAAAGGCATCGATACTTTCTATGTTGACAATGGTACCAAGATAAATGATGTAGAAGCAGGTGAATCACTTCATCTCAACAATCATTCCTCCTATGACCTTCGCAATCTTGCAGACAAGACGCCTATTATCAAATACAAGCTTGGCAAAACTATCATCAAGGTTGGCGAGATTAGAGTCGTCACTAATCCTGTTAAATATGATTACTCCTACGGCTTTATTAGCAGACCAGAGATGGAATTTTGCTATACAACCCAGGATGGGACTGAATGCTCGTTAGGTTTAATTCCTGGCCAAACTGAAGGTTATAGATTCACTGCCATATAAATCTGAGCACCCTCAGCCTCTTCCAAGGCTCAGATTAAGATCAACGCCAGTTCAGACCATTTGCAGACGAACTCGCCGAAGCCCAGAATCAATGGGTTCAGATGGTAATTTGCTATCCAAGCGAGGTATTAATAGTACAAATGCATCCGCTTTATCCCGTATGCAATGGCGGTTGTTTTTTATTGCCTGTGCAGGGCTAACGGCTGAGCCAATCAAGGGATACAAACCCCTTAATCAGGGCTATAAGGGGTGCCACTCCTGTTAGTTGCTGCTCCCATGTCACATCCACATCAGGTCAGCACAATCAAGGGGTTTAACCCAGACGACACTTTCAGCCTGGAAGGTATCGATGATGGGACCTTTGCCATCGCCTCTAGCAAGAGAGAACTGAAGCAACTCAAGAAGAGCGATGCAGATGTCGTCTATGACGAAAGGAAAGGCAAGCTTTATATCAATGGCAACGGCACCAAGAAGGGTTGGGGGAAAGATGATCATGATGGCTTGGTCGCCAAGTTCAAAGGCAAACCTGAACTGAGTGCAAGCAACTTCGATGGCCTGACAACTCATGAGAGTGATGCCATCACTGGTAATGAAGACATCAAGGACCAGATCGCATTAGCCCGAGAAGGTTTGACTGATGCAGAAGAATCAGAGCTTTATGGCGAAATCTTGATTAACCCCAAGAAGGGTCTCA
>QCTY01000077.1:0-5116 GCA_003208975.1 Synechococcus sp. AG-676-F02 | reverse complement strand
AGGTGCTTTCCACATCGGTCGAATGCTGCAGGCCGCTGAAGGCCTGCCGGTGAACCTTGGCTTCTTCGGGAAAGGCAATGCCAGCACTCCCGAGGCCCTGGAGGAGCAGGTGCATGCAGGCGCCTGCGGCCTGAAACTCCATGAAGACTGGGGCACCACGCCTGCAACGATCGATGCCTGCCTATCGGTGGCGGACCGCATGGATGTGCAGGTGTGCATCCACACCGACACCCTGAACGAGGCCGGCTTCGTCGAGGACACGATCGCCGCCATCAAGGGACGCACGATCCACACCTTCCACACCGAAGGGGCCGGCGGTGGCCATGCCCCAGACATCATCAAGATCTGCGGCGAAGCGAATGTGCTGCCGAGCAGCACCAATCCCACCCGGCCCTACACCCGCAACACGCTCGAGGAGCACCTCGACATGCTGATGGTGTGCCACCACCTCGACCCCAAGATTCCCGAGGATGTGGCCTTCGCCGAATCGAGGATCCGCCGCGAGACGATCGCCGCTGAAGACATCCTTCACGACCTCGGCGCCTTCTCGATCATCGCCAGCGACTCCCAGGCGATGGGTCGTGTGGGAGAAGTGATCACCCGCACCTTCCAGACCGCCCACAAGATGAAAGTGCAGCGGGGTGCACTGCCGGAGGACTCCAGCCGCAACGACAACCATCGCCTGAAGCGCTACATCGCCAAGGTGACGATCAACCCGGCCCTGGCCCATGGCATCAGTTCCGAGGTGGGGTCGATCGAAACCGGGAAGCTTGCCGATCTGGTGCTGTGGAAGCCGGGTTTCTTCGGTATTCGCCCTGAGCTGGTGGTGAAGGGAGGCTCGATTGTGTGGGCTCAGATGGGTGATGCCAACGCCTCGATTCCAACGCCTGGCCCTGTCCATGGCCGGCCGATGTTCGGTGCCTTTGGCAAGGCCCTGGCCCCAAGCTGCATCACCTTCATGAGCGAAGCGGCGATGGATGCTGACATCCAACGACGGTTAGGGCTGGAACGCCCCTGCATGGCCGTGAAAGACACCCGCAGTGTTGGCAAGAGCGCTCTCAAACTCAACTCAGCCCTGCCCAGCGTGAGCGTGGATCCGCAGACTTATGAGGTGTTCGCCGACGGTGAACTGCTCACCTGCGAACCAGCCGAGGTGCTGCCGCTCGCCCAGCGCTATCTGCTGCTTTGACCACAACGCTGCTGGTGATCCAGCACGTCGACCATGAAGGCCCGGACCAGCTGGGTCGGCTGGCCGAGCAACGTGGTATCGGACTGCGCGTGATCAGGCCAGACCGCGGAGACGTGCTGCCGTCGCCTGACCAATGCCCCAACAGCATCGCCCTGGTGCTCGGCGGACCAATGGGCGTCAACGAACGCAACCAGGAGGCCATGGCCTGGCTGCAGCAAGAGCTGGAGTGGCTTACCGCCTGGCATCAGTCATGCCAACCGGTGATCGGCATCTGTCTTGGCGCGCAGCTCCTGGCGGTGGCGGCGGGTGGATCCGTCGAACCACTGCAGGTGGGTGAACCACCGCAACCACTGAAAGAGGTTGGCTTCGGGGCCATCCACTGGCGGGTGAGCTCAACGGACGAGCCCTTGGTACAGGGTCAGGATGGCAGCACCATGGCGCTGCACTGGCACGGTGACCGCATCCGCCTGCCTCAGCACGCAACCCTGCTCGCCTCCTCGCTGCACTGTGCTGAACAGGTTTTTCGAATTGGCCAACATGCCATCGGCCTGCAATGCCATCTTGAAATCACGGGTTCCAACCTGGAACGTTGGATCAGAGCAGATCATTCCTACGTGGTGAATGCTCTGGGCTACGAGGGCGCCGAACAACTGCGCAACGACTGGACCTTGCTGGGCAGCAGCCTGCAAAGCGGTGGTGAACAATTTTTCACCTCGGCGCTGAACCAAATGCAGTCGATCACGGATGGACTCCGGAACAGGACATATCCGCTCAGGGGAGAAATTAAATCGAAAAGTTTTCCAAATATGTAGCGGCCTGAACGACGAATCACGGCAGCGTTGGCAAATAATAAAGCGGTAGCCATTGCTACACAACGTTCACTCCGTATCCAGGCGGAGCGCAGTCCGACTCAGGCCATGGAACGGGGACCTGAGCCTGCTTGATTGAACACACCATGACCACACTTCTCTACCGCGGTCACGCCTACACGCAGAACACAAGCGGCAACCAGAAGCCGCTGGTTCAGCTCACCTATCGCCGCCACACTTATCAGTCCCGCCAGGCTGAAGCCCAAGCTCATGTGCCGCAAGTTCAGCTCACCTACCGCGGAGTCCGCTACAGCCGATGAGCCAAAGCTCAATTCGTAGCCATTAGAACAGCCAATCAACACCAAACCAGCTGAAATATTGATAGATATCCGCTTGCTTGTGGATCTGATTGCAAAGCAGATTGAACCTGGATTGATCCAACTGGTTCCAAACAGTGTTCATGCTGTGTTCTGGCTTCAAACCCACTTTCCGAAAACGGAATGGGACGCGCTGCTCAACAGCCAGGCTGCTTTTGAAGATGCCTGCATGACCACTCTGGTGGCTGATGCTCGTTGCGCCGGGCTCAACGTTTATTGGGAATGTACGGTTCGGCCTTGACGGCAACCAATTAAAGGCATTCCATTCAACCCAGGCAGTTCCGAAAACCGCCTATTTTCCCCATCCCCAGCTCCACTATCAGCTCAGCGAACCCAGGCAATCCCACGATGAAGGGAGAGAGCCGCTGCAGCGCACATTCGAAACTGTCGGTGACGCCAATAGAAATGGCCACACATAATTATCACCAGCGTTGCCACGGTGACAGTGCCCCCCCAGGGCACATATCAGGTGAGCCCAATACCATTCGTCCGCAGCGAAGCACGCGGAAATCGCGCTGTTCTGTCAACAAGAGATGCGTCCGATCCAGCACAGACATCCTATTAAGGTACTCACCGATACCCAACAATCACGCAACTAACACCTCGCTACTACCAATTGTTGAATACGTATCAACTACAACCAGATGAGGAGGGTGTCGAAGTTTTGGATGGCAATACGACAAAGCTTTTGGATGTTTACCGACTACAGATCATCGGTCGGCTACGACGAATATTTCTGTAACAGAACGGGAGACCCGCGCGCTGATCTTGACCCTTTATTGACATCGCTCTCACAGATTGGACTGCAGGAACTGAACCGCAGCCATGCCTCAGCCAGTCATTTGCTGCGCCGGCTCGGAGCAACATTCCGCCTCAATGATTCCGGCCAGAACGGCAGCGAGCGCATCCTTCCCTTCGACCCGCTACCCCGCCTAATCAGCAGAAGTGAGTGGGCCATTCTGAACAAAGGTCTGAAGCAACGCCTCGAAGCAATTGACTGCTTTCTGGCCGACGTCTACGGAGCGCAAAAAATCATTGGCGACGGAGTGATCCCTAGAGAGGACGTGGAAAGCTCCTCCGGATGGCGCCCCCAACTACAGGGTCTGACATTGCCCCTCAATCGTTGGTGTCACATTTCCGGACTCGATCTCATCCGAGATGGCCAAGGCACCTGGCGAGTTTTGGAAGACAACCTTCGTTGCCCCTCTGGAGTGGCCTACTTCCTTGAGAACCGGCGAGTCATGAAAAGGCTCTTTCCCAGCCTATTCACAGGGCGAACGGTGCAGCCGATCGATGACTACCCCTCCCATCTGCTGAGAACCCTGCAGGAACTAGCGCCCTGGAGCGACAGTCCCCGTGCGGTGATTCTCACGCCAGGAGTGTTTAACAGTGCCTATTTCGAGCACAGCTACTTAGCTCAGCAAATGGGCATTCCCCTTGTGGAGGGTCGGGATCTGATCTGTGAAGAAGGCCGCGTATGGCTGCGCAGCACCAACGGCCTCTCAACGGTGGACGTGATCTACAGACGCATCGACGACGACTACCTCGATCCCCATGTTTTCCGTAGCGACTCGATGCTTGGGGTTCCAGGATTAATCAACGTTCTCAGCGAAGGAAGGGTTTCGATCGCGAATGCCCCAGGCACTGGCATCGCCGACGACAAGTTGATCTACGCCCACGTGCCCGCAATGATCCGCTACTACCTCAACGAGGAACCGATCATTGAGAACGTGCGCACATACCTCTGCGCCCGGGAGGACGACCGCCGCTACGTGCTGGAACACCTCGAGGAACTTGTAGTCAAATCGGTTTCAGAAGCCGGCGGCTACGGAATGCTGATCGCCCCCCAGGCCAGCCGCTCAGAGATCGCTGATTTCGACGCCAAGATCCGAGCGAACCCCCGCAATTTCATCGCACAGCCAATGCTGCAGCTCTCCACCGTGCCCTCACTAAGCGAAGGAGAGCTTTACCCCTGCCATGTGGACCTGAGGCCCTATGTGCTGCGAGGCCGCGATACCTGGATCAGCCCCGGTGGACTGACAAGGGTTGCTCTCAAGCGAGGGTCTCTGGTTGTGAACTCCTCTCAGGGAGGTGGTTGCAAGGACACCTGGATCGTGGATGAACAGCCCGTGATCGCAAAACAACCCAAGGAGTTCGTTCCGTGTTGAGCCGGGTCGCTGACTCCCTTTATTGGATCAACCGTTATCTAGAACGAGCTGAAAACATCTCCCGCTTCTTGGAGGTGAGCGAAGCAATGGCGCTCGACTGTCCACCCGGCAGCGCCGAACCCTGGCTGCCTCTGGTGGAGGCAACCGGCGATCGCGGCAGTTTCGATAAGAGCTACCCAGCAGCGACTCCACGGGATGTGCTGCATTTTCTTTTGCTTGATCGGAAAAATCCCAACGGCATCGTGAGCTGCATCGCCATGGCACGCGAAAACTCGCGCCAAATCCGTGACGTCATAACAACGGAAATGTGGGAGCAGATCAATGACCTGCACTGGAGCCTCCAGGACGGCGAAGCGATCTGGAGCGAGCCGGTGCAGGAACAGCTGCGAATTATCCGGAAAGGTTGCCAGATTTTTTATGGGATCACAGACGCCACCCTTAGTCGCGACCTGAGTTGGCTTTTCAGCCAGCTGGGTCGCCTGATCGAACGGACCGACAAAACCTCGCGGATTCTGGATGTGAAGTACTTCCTTTTACTGCCAAGGCCGGAAGATGTGGGCGGAGTGCTGGATG
>QCTY01000076.1:0-5119 GCA_003208975.1 Synechococcus sp. AG-676-F02 | reverse complement strand
CTAGCTCAATAGACCGTGATTCGAGCTCATTGGACAAATCATCGCTCATCTTGGTCGTTGGCTACGTCTCTCGAGTGCTGATTTTATCAGTCAATTTGCCGTATCGATGATGAATGTGCTCGTTGATAATTTCTAATGCGAATGCGTTAAGTATTGGTGTCTTGTTAGGCCTTGTTAGCATGAGGCAAGCATAAATAAAGGGATGGATTGCTCCATCCCTGATCCATCTCGAACTGTTTGATCATCTCGCGTTATTGCGATGCTGCAAGGTGCTCAGCAGTTGCGGCGCAGCATTCATCGCTCACTGGGGCAATGCCCGTGTCATTCATTGTTTGATCTCAGGGGCTGTGATGTGATTCCGTCTTTTCAAGCTCCTTGGTATGGCTCTGCCAGCCGTCGATGGAAATGCTTAAGCAGAAGCTCCTGTCGCATCAGTGCGACAAGCTCAGGAGTTCAAGTCCTTCTGATCATTGGTTTGATTCGTGCTCAAGCTCAGGGCCTTGGGAAAACTCGGAGTAAAGCGCCGCGGCTTCTTGAGGCATTCCATGGTTCCTCAGTGTTTGCGCTCTCTCTTCCATCCAGGCTCTTGAGTCTCCCCAGAGCTCACACCGGAGAGTCTTTTGGAGCTGCTTTGTATCTTTGTGATACATAGCTTGAACCGTTTTTTAGGTTGTAGACAGCCTTCCCCTGTGAGTCCAGTGGAGATTCTCAGCTGCACACATAACTCGTAAAAGCTGGGGAAATAATTTGATTTGCCGTCGCCTCTCGCAGGGATGTTTCCTCCAGTTGGGGATCAAATCTCTTTGCGCTTTCCATCCGGCTGAAGCCGTCCACCGCTGAATTGCAGCGTGCTTTGTCCCAAGATCATCTGAACTGATCTTTCAATGAGACGTCAAACAGTATTGAAAGCACCGTTCTGAGCCGTTTCAGCAGCATCTTGCTCAACTTGTGTGCGCCAACATCAATTCCGTTTTCATCAGGAGTGAAACAGCAGCACCAGGCCTTGTTCGATTTGGTGAAACTCTCGCTCCTCACGGCTTAGATCGAGCCCCACCAGAAGCCCTTCCTGTAACGCGTCCTCAAAAGGTGGGGTCAGTGGAGGCTTCGCGTCGAGCAGAAGTGCTGCGATACCCACCGCCGTTGCGTGCCATCGGAATCGATCGGTCATGCCGATGTCCGGTTCATTCAACGCCTCCTCGAGCAGGCTGTTGATGGTGAGGTTGGTGCTGGACATGTCCATCAGCATCGTGTTCTGCCGATGAAGTCGCAATCCTCTGAGAGGGTTTGTAGCGTTTAGCGTTGATACGACTCATGGCGCCGGAGATGGAGGGCTTCCCACGGCGCGTTGCTCTGGCGCACGAATGGTTCACGCCACGGTCCTCCGGCGGCGCGGAACTGGTGGTTCAGGCGATTGATTCCCTGCTGCGGGAGAAGGGAATCGAGCCTCAGCTGGCCGCGTTGGTGGATGGTGAGTCAACCCGGCCAGGCAGCTGGCTTTATGGCCGTGAGGTTCGAACCAGCCCCATCCAGCAGTTGCCCTGGGGTGTCAGCCATGTGCAGCAATACCTGCCGCTGTTGCCAATGGCGATCGAACAGATCGATCTGGGTGATGCTGATCTGGTGATCAGCAGCAGCCACCTGGTGGCCAAGGGGGTTCTCACCTCTCCCGATCAGTTGCATCTGAGCTATGTGCACACCCCTGTGCGCTACGCCTGGGATCAGATGCACGCTTATCTGGAGCGGTCCGCATTGGCCCGTCGTGGCCTGGGACCGCTGATTCGTTGGCAGCTTCACGTCCTGCGGCAATGGGATCAACTCAGCGCCCAGAGGGTGGATGTCCTGCTGGCCAATTCACGCTTCACAGCTCGGCGGATCCGCAAGGTCTGGGGGCGCTCGGCGGAGGTCTTGCATCCGCCTGTGGCGGTGGAGCGATTTCGCTGGGATACCCCACGGGACGACGTGTACCTCTGCCTGTGCCGACTTGTTCCTTACAAGCGTGTTGATCTTGTGGTCCAGGCGTTCAATCGCCTCGGACTGCCTTTGCTTGTGGTGGGAGATGGCCCGGAACGCCGCAGGCTGGAGGCTTTGGCTGGTCCCACGGTCACGTTGTTGGGGAGTCAGTCACAGCAGCAGGTGGAACTGTTGCTGTCTCGCTGTCGGGCGTACGTCTATGCGGGAGTTGAGGATTTCGGGATCGCACCTGTGGAGGCAATGGCGGCGGGAGCTCCGGTGATCGGTCTCGGCCGCGGTGGACTTTTGGACACGGTGCGTTGTGCGGCATCCGGCGTTGAGGAGGCCACAGGAGTGCTGTTCCCGGATCAAACGGTGACATCGTTGGTTGAGGCTGTTCGCTGGTTCGAACAGCGTCGGTTGTGGCGTGAGCTTGATCCAGCGGTTCTGCGTCAGTGGGCGGAACAGTTCCGACCTCAAGCCTTCGCGGAACGGTTTCAAGCCACCCTCAGCCGTGCCTGGAGCGAGCATCAGAAACTCTGTGCCGTTGCTGCGAGTGACCCTGGCGAGATGACTGAGCTGCGGCGGTGACGTTGAGTGTGCTGAATCCAGGAATAAGCCTTTGACCGTGGCCTCCCGGCCCTCTCTGCGCCAGACGGCGGATCTTGCCCTTGGCCGCGGCTCTTATCGCCCCCATCTGGCGGTGATTTCTGCCCCTCCTTCAACGCTTCCAGCAGGAACGTTGATTGGTCAGCAAAGTCGCGTTGGTCGGGTGCTGAAGCGCAGTGGGGATATTGCATTTTCGCTGGCGGTACTGAGTCTTGGCTCGCCGGCGTTGCTGTTGTTGGCATTGCTGGTGAAGCTGAGTTCACCAGGCCCTGTGTTCTACGTGCAGCGCAGAGTCGGAAGGGGCTATCAGCGTTTTGGCTGCATCAAGTTCCGAACCATGCGTCCCGACGCTGACGCGGTACTCGCACGGGTCCTCCAGGACAACCCAGCTCTTCGCGTTGAATTCGAGCGGGATTTCAAGCTCAAGCGTGACCCTCGGATCACCCCCATCGGCCGTTTCCTGCGGCGTTCCAGCCTGGATGAACTACCGCAGTTTTTCAATGTTCTGCGCGGCGAGATGAGCGTGGTGGGTCCGCGCCCGATCGTGGACAAGGAATTGAACCGCTATGGCCCCTACATGGATGAAGTGGCGGCTGTGCGTCCTGGTCTCACAGGGCTCTGGCAGGTCAGCGGACGCAACAACCTCAGCTACAAGAAACGGGTGAAGCTTGATCTTGCCTACGCCCGGGGACGATCGTTCTCCCTCGATCTGGCGATCATCTTGCGCACGTTCGGGGTGTTGCTTCTGCCGATGGATCGGGGCGCTTACTGACCCAGACCCAACAGGATCAGCATCCACATCCCCTGCAGCCGCAGGTTGAGTTGGAGAATTTTTTCGACGGAATTTTTGGTTGCAGCCGGCTGATCCGCTGCCAGCAACGGTTTGTCGATCCACCCCCGGCCATAGCGGTTTCGGCCCCCCAGTCGAACCCCGGCGCAATGGGCGTAGATCGCTTCAGATCGTCCTGCATTGGGTGATGGATCGGATGAACCATCGCGTTCTGCTGCAAGAACCAGACGCCACCACTGCGGCCAGGGGCGGCTGACGAGTGGAAGTGTCGCCATCACCAGCCTGCAAGGCAGCCAGGTGAGTGCATCATCCAGCCGAGCTCCAGCCGTTCCCAGCCAGCGCAGCCGGCCTTCCCTGTAGCCCAACATTGAATCAAGGGTGCTGCTGGCCTTGAAGGCCCAGGCCAACGCCAGGGGGCCGGGCGCCGCGCTGTTCAGCGACCACAGCAGGCAACCTGCGGCCATCCAGGCCAGCGGAGCAAAGATGCCATCAACAGCATTCTCTGAAGCCGTTTCCGCGCAAGCCCTGATGATTCCCGCCTCATCAAGCTGTTGAACATCACGGCCCACAATCCAGCTCAGGTGTTTGCGTGCCGATGTCAGCTCGGTTGCTCCGCTTGGCGGCAGAGCCTCCACCACTGCCATCACGCTTTTGCGCAGGCTTCGACCGGCAAGAGCACTGGCCAGAGCAACCACAAGCAATGGCCATCCCAGGGGGGGCACCTGCTGCGTCAATCGCTCCACGAACCATCCAGCCAGTGCACTGCCGCTGATCAGCAGCAGGGTGATCAACAGGCCTGCGAGCCGCAGCTGAAGGGGACGTTCACCTGCCCAGGGCTCCAGCCGTGATCGCAGCGTCTGGATCCACCAGCCCATCACAACAACTGGATGGGGCATCCACAAGGGATCTCCAATTAGCAAGTCCAGCCCCGCGGCGGCGACAACCGCCAGAACCGGGGGCTGGATGGTCAACAACGGATCAAGCGTCCTTCAACCAGCTGAACATCGAACGCAGGCCCTTGCCCACCTTCTCGATGGGATGTTGCGAGTCACGGTCACGCACCTTCTTCATTTCGGGCTTGCCGGCTTCGCATTCGGCTACGAAGTTCTTGGCAAAGGTGCCGTCCTGGATATCAGCCAGAACGCGCTTCATCTCAGCCTTGGTGTCTGCGGTGATCACGCGGGGGCCGCTCACGTAGTCACCGTATTCAGCGGTGTTGGAGATGGAGTCGCGCATGGAGGTGAGACCGCCTTTCACCATCAGATCCACGATGAGCTTTACCTCGTGCATGCACTCGAAGTAGGCCAGCTCGGGCTGATAGCCGGCTTCCACCAGGGTCTCAAACCCAGCCTTGACCAGTTCAGACAGACCGCCGCAGAGCACAGCCTGCTCGCCGAACAGATCGGTTTCGGTTTCTTCTTTGAAATTGGTCTCAAGGATGCCGGCTCGGGTGCCGCCGATGCCCTTCGCATAGGCCATTGCCAGCCCGCGGGCTTGGCCGGAGGCGTCCTGTTCAATGGCAAAAAGAGCCGGTACGCCCTGGCCGTTCTGGTATTCCCAACGCACGGTGTGACCCGGTCCCTTGGGAGCGATCATCACAACGTCCACATCAGCGGGGGGCTTTATCAGCTCGAAGCGGATGTTGAAGCCGTGGGCAAAGCTCAGCACCTTGCCGGCGCTCAGGTGGGGAGCGATCTCCTTCTGGTAGACGTCCTTCTGGAATTCATCGGGCAGCAGCACCATGATCCAGTCCGCTTTGGCGGAGGCGTC
>QCTY01000075.1:0-5156 GCA_003208975.1 Synechococcus sp. AG-676-F02 | reverse complement strand
CTCCAACCAAGTAGGCCTTCACGTTGCTGGCAGGGGTCAGATCCCTTGTCTCACCGGTGGAGGGATCGATTCTTACAAGCACTGTGTTCTCATCACCAGCGTCATCCCGTGAAGAGATCAGATAACGACCGTCGGCCGTCCAGAACGCAGGGCGATGAGGTCGATCGCGCTGTTGGGTTATTACCCGAGCAGGAAGATCTCCATCCAACTCCTGAACCCAAACATTGAGAACACCCTTATCTGGCGCGAGGTATGAAATCCAACGTCCATCTGGACTGAGTGAAACACTGATGATCTCGGGATTGCCAAACAACACCTCACGCGGAATCAACTGCGGGAGCGCGCTGCCAGCAACGGGGTGACCAAGAAACGTCAATCCTGCGGTAAAAGCCAAAAGCAAAGCTGCTCTGGCACGCAATCCTTGTATCAGCAAAACAAAACCCGATCAGCACACCCCAATTGTGAGCATTGGTCTTACGTCTGTGATGAGTTGCCTGAAGGTTCTCTGAAAAGCTTGTAAAAAGCTAAACAGAAGCCCTTAACGGTCTCTGTTTGAGGCATACATTCCGTCAACTTCTCGGCATACACACCCTCCAAAACCATTGGTAAGACAGGCTTCTAAGAGTGGTTGGCAATTCTGGGTGGATCGGGGGGGGACGTTCACCGATCTGATCGGTTGCGATCCACAGGGCGGGTTGCATGTCCGCAAGCTGCTGTCGGAGTCGACGGACGGCGGAGACCCTGCTGTGACCGCCATGGCGGATCTGGTGGGGTGTGAGACGGGGTGTCCAATTCCCCCCGGCGTCATCAGCAGTGTTCGACTGGGCACCACCGTGGCCACCAACGCGCTGCTGGAGAACCAACAGGCTCCCGTGCTGCTTCTCACCAACGCCGGTCTGGCCGATCAACTGCGCATTGGTGACCAGCACCGCAGTGAACTGTTTGCTCTTCAGCTGCAATCCCCTCCGTTTCTGGCCCAAGCCGTTGTGGAGGTTGATGGGCGCTTGGATGCCAGCGGCGAAGTGGTTGAACCCCTGCGGATCGATCCCGAGCTGCGTCATCGCTTCGCCGAGCAAAAAGACGGTGGGCTTGATGTTGCTGTGGTGGCTCTTCTTCATGCCCATCGCAATCCCGTCCATGAACAAGCCTGTGCGGATCTGTTGCGACAGCTTGGATTTGGCACGGTAGTCTGTTCCCATCAGGTCAGCGTCAAGCCCCGACTGGTGCCGCGTGGTCAGACCGCTTTGGTGGAAGGAGCGGTGGCTCCGGTGTTGCGGGGTTATCTCCAACAGGTGCAGAACGCACTGGGCGCCAACACCCCTCTTCGGGTGATGACCTCGAGCGGGGCCTTGCAATCTCCCGAGCTGCTGCTGGCCAAGGACACGATTCTGTCCGGGCCTGCCGCTGGAATGGTGGGAGCCGTCGCGGCTGCTCGAGCCGCGGGGTACATCCACGTGCCCGTACTCGGCTTTGACATGGGGGGTACATCGACCGATGTGTTCTGTGTGGCCTCAGCCGAGGACACCGTGCTGCAGGACTTTCAGGGTCAAACCGAGATCGCTGGACTCACCTTGCTGGCTGATCGGTTGCCGATTGAAACCGTGGCAGCTGGAGGGGGCTCAATCCTTGAGCCGCACGGGTTGCAGCTGAGGGTCGGCCCACGCTCCGCAGGAGCCCGTCCCGGACCTGCCTGCTATCGCGCCGGTGGTCCTTTGACGATCACCGATGCCAACCTTCTGCTCGGTCGTCTGCGGCCTGATCAGTTCCCTGCGGTTTTTGGTCCGTCCCGCGACCTTCCACCGGATGTGGCGATTGTTCAGGACCTCTTCGCTGAGATGGCGCGTGGGCTGAACCGATCTCCGGAGTCCGTGGCGGAGTCTGCTCTGCAGCTGGCGGTCGAGAGGATGGCAGCTGCCATCCGCCGGGTCTCCCTGCATCGCGGACAGGACATCCGCGGTGGGGTGCTTGTGGCCTATGGCGGTGCATCAGGCCAACACGCCTGTCGCCTTGCTGAAGAGCTGGGGATCCGTTCCGTACTTTTGCATCCCCTGGGGGGTGTTCTGTCGGCCTATGGCATGGGTCAGGCCCGGCAAAGCTGCCGGCTTCAGCGCCACGTTGATCAGCCGCTCAGTTCCGTTTGGTTGGAGACGTTGCCCGATCAGGTGTCTGATCTGGTTGTGCAGGCCCAACAACGTTTGCAGCAACAGGGAGACTGCGCCGATCCTGGAGGGTGGAGCGACATCCGGGTGTCGCTGGATCTGCGCTACCCAGGATCTGAACAGGCCCTAGCCCTGCGCTGGACAGCTGACCTGACCGCTGTTGCTTTGTTGACGGCGTTCCAGGCACGCCATCAGCAGCGCTTTGGCTACTGCGTCGAGGGTGATCAACACCTGGTGGTCGACATGATCCATGTCGAGGTTGCTGCACCCCAGCAGTTTCGGGCGGAGCCCAGCAGCGTTGAAGCAAACTCCCCCCGCTCACCAGCGGCTGAAGACGTTGTTCAGCTGCATCACCCCGATCTCGGCTGGACTGAGGTGCCCTCCTATCAGCGCAGTGCTTTGATCAGCGGGCAGAGTCTTCCTGGCCCGGCGCTGATCATTGAAGCGATCGGTTGCATTGTTGTTGAAGCCGGATGGACGGCTCGCGTGAATGCAGACGGTGCTCTGCTTTTGGATTGCGAACCATCTGCGCCAGAGAGTTCAGAACCCGTAGACGTTGATATGGAGGATCCGATGACGTCGGAGCTGTTTCGGCATCGGTTCATGGCCATTGCTGAGCAGATGGGTGAGCGTTTGCAGCAAAGCAGCCGTTCGGTGAACATCCGCGAACGTTTGGATTTCTCCTGCGCCCTGTTTGATGCTTATGGGGGCCTTGTGGCCAATGCACCCCACATTCCCGTTCATCTCGGTTCGATGGGGGATTGTGTGCGTGATCTTCTGGCGCAGCTTGCGGCCGGCGAGCTGGATGGTCTGAAGCCCGCTGATACGTGGCTCAGCAACGATCCGTTCCATGGCGGAACCCATCTGCCCGACATCACCGCCATCACTCCGGTGTTCTGCAACGAAGCAAAGCCGAGTTTTTTCGTGGCCAGCCGCGGGCACCATGCCGACGTCGGTGGTCTCTCGCCGGGATCCATGCCCTCCTTCAGTCGCAGCATCGACGACGAAGGATTGCTGTTGCGCAATCTGTTGTTTGTGCGCGATGGCCGCATCCACACCGATCAGCTGGACGCCATCTGTGACGAGATGACGACGCCTCCGCGCAATACGTCCGAGCTTCTTGCGGATCTGCAGGCTCAGGTTGCAGCGAATCAGTCGGGTGTCGACGGCCTCAAGACTCTGGTGCAGCACCATGGTGAAGCGGCGGTGCAACGGCAGATGGTTCAGCTGCAGAGCCACGCGGCCGGGAGCGTTCGTGGGCTGATTGATCGACTCGCCGATGGCCGGCATCAGCTGGAGCTGGATGACGGTTCCCGCCTTCAGCTCTCGGTTGGCATCGATCGGGAGATGGGGCGTATGACGCTGGATTTCAGCGGTACTTCCCCGCAGCATCCCGGCAATCTCAATGCCCCGCTTGCGGTGACCCGGGCTGTGGTGCTTTACGTGATTCGCTGTCTGCTCAAGGACGACATTCCCTTGAACGACGGCTGTTTTGCACCGATCGCCCTGATCGTTCCTGAGGGTTGTCTGCTGAATCCTCAACCTCCTGCAGCCGTCGTTGCCGGCAACGTTGAGCTGTCACAGGCCCTCTGCAATCTGTTGTTCGGTGCCTTTGGTGCGCTGGCTGCCGGCCAGGGAACGATGAACAACCTCAGCTTCGGCAACGATTGCAGCCAGTACTACGAAACGGTGGCGGGCGGTGGTGGTGCGGGTGAAGGCTTCAACGGCAGTGTGGGATTGCAGTCGCACATGACCAATTCCCGGCTCACGGATCCGGAGGTGTTGGAATCGCGATACCCGGTGCGGCTGGAACGGTTCGCGATTCGCCGCGGCAGCGGTGGCCAGGGGCTCTGGTGTGGTGGTGATGGGCTGGAACGAACGATTCGCTTTCTTCAACCGATGCGCGTCTCGCTCATCAGTGGCTCACGCAGCGTTGCTCCGTCCGGCCTCCATGGCGGACGTGATGGTGCCTGTGGCGCCAATGCTGTGCTGCACGCCGATGGTCGCGAACAGCCTGTGCCGGGCTCGGTGCAGCTCGAACTACAAGCTGGAGATGCCATCCGGTTGCACACACCGGGGGGAGGAGGCATGGGGCGTTTATGAATCTGTTGTTGCTTCGCCCCGACGACGACTGGTTGGATCGCCGCTCGGTGCAACTGGATGATCAGCGCGCACATCACATTCGAACGGTTCTCAAGCCATCGGTGGGAGATTCCTTGCGCGCCGGGATGGTTGGCGGGAAACAGGGCCGGGCTGTGATCACCGCCTTGACTTCAGAGGGTGTGAGCCTTCAGGTGGACTTTCAGGATCCACCTCCGCCCCGGCATCGGTTCGACATCGTGCTGGCACTTCCACGCCCGAAAATGCTGCGCCGTGTGCTGCGAACGGTGGCTGAATTCGGGGTGGCCCATCTGCATCTGATCAACACGGCCCGGGTTGAAAAGAGCTACTGGCAAAGTCCGTTGCTGGCAGACGCCAAGGTGGAAGAGGCCTTGCTTGCAGGGATGGAGCGAGCCAGCGACACGCTGATGCCAAGGGTGCACCAGCACAAATTGTTCCGCCCTTTCGTCGAGGATCGACTCACCGCTCTTTGTGCAGGGCGTGCCTGTTGGATGGCTCAGATGGGGAGTGTTGACGCCTTGCGGGACCAGTCTCCCGACCCGGCCGTGGTGTTGGTGGGTCCGGAGGGTGGTTTCGTGCCTTTTGAACTGGATCTGTTGCAACGGGTGATTGCACGACCGGTTCATCTCGGGTCTCGCACACTGAGTGTGGATACGGCCCTCACAACGGTGCTGGCCCAGGGATGATGGTTGCAGGAAATGGATTGCGCCGATGGGCGACATGAACGACCGCGCAGGCTTGGAGGCGTTGGTTGCCGATGTAGGCAGCGGCAACATCATTGACGCCGAGCTGCTTGAGGGTGGCCGGGTTGAAGCCCACGAACTGGATGAGATGGATGCGGCGCAGGCTGCTGATGTGGCGGCGCATTGTTTCGCC
>QCTY01000074.1:0-5342 GCA_003208975.1 Synechococcus sp. AG-676-F02 | reverse complement strand
CATTACAAGGGCGTCGTGGTGCCCTGGGTGTTCCGATACGACGGCCTGGATGGTGCTGTGGGGGCGCGCTACAAGCCTCTGGCGCTTCTGTTCAGCCGTTTGACGTCTCAGTTGGGGACGATCCACTGCAGGCGCGGACGCTCCGCAGACTTGACGCTTCCGGAGGATCCCCGAGACCGGCAGGGATTCAGCCGGGCGGTTCAGTCTTACTACCTGCAAGCACAAGGCTGATGTTGTGACCGCCGAATCCGAAGGCGTTTTTCAACAGCAGTCGTGATGTGGGCTCTGACTTCAGCTCGACGGGGCCTTTCACGGTGACGGCAAGATTCACCTCTTGATCCAGTGGATCGGCATTTACGCTTTGGGGGATGACTCCATCGCGCAACCATTGCAAGGCGAGGATCGTTTCCACGGCTCCAGCCCCCCCGAGCAGATGGCCCAGCTGTCCTTTCGGAGCACAGACGGGGAGCAGGTCCACCGCCTTGCCCAGGCTGCGACGCAACGCTCTGACTTCGGCGAGATCACCTAGCCTTGTGCCCGTTGCGTGGGCCTGAATCGCGCAGAGATCGCTGGGGCTGATGTCCGCCCTGCGCAGGGCGTCATCAATCGCTTTGCTGGCCTGAAGGCCTTGGGGCTCCGGGGCAACAATGTGGTGGGCATCACTGCTGCTCCCGCTGGCCAGAAGCCATCCCTTCGCCGCAGATGGTGGCGTATCACTGCTGCGCACCAGGGCAATCATCCCAGCCCCTTCCGACAGCACGAAACCATCCCGATCCGCTCCATAGGGGCGGGACGCTTCCTTCGGAGCATCGTTGCGGGAGGACAGAGCTCGCATGGCTGAGAAGCCCACCAAACCAAGGCGGTTCACCGGGGCTTCCGCACCACCGGCCAAAACCAGATCGGCTCGATCGTCATTCAGCAGCATCTGCGCCAGCATCAGTGCCTCGGCGCCCGAAGCGCAGGCTGAAACCGGCGTGTGTGCACCACCTTGAATCCCTAGATCAATCGCTACCTGCCCGGCTGGCGCATCCGGGATCAGCATGGGTACCGTCAGGGGATTGACTCGGTCCGGGCCCCCCTCAGTCAACTGCAGGTGCTGCTCGTGCATGGTGGAAAGTCCGCCGATGCCGGTGCCCAGAACCACAGCAATACGGCTGGGATGGATGCCTTCCGCCAGTGAGGACGCCATCGCCCAGGCTTGTCTGGCCGCCACCAAAGCCAATTGAGCGCAGCGATCGGATCGCCGCCTTAGTAGCGGTGAGAGGCTTTCAAGAGCTGATCGCGGCACTCGCCCACCAATGCGGACAGGTAGATCCAGCGACCAGTCGTCCTTCAGCGATTGAATGCCGCTGTGGCCATCGCGAAACGCCTGCCAGGTGCTGTCTGGATCCCCACCCAATGGGGTGACGGAACCCCAGCCAACAACGGCACTGGGTTCAGGCCTGATCGGCATGGGATCGCTGAAGATTCAGTTGCTCCAGATGGTTTTGCACATCACCAACGGTGCGGAATTTCAGCAGCTCTTCTTCGCGGATGCGGATTCCAAAGCTGGTATCGGCTTCGATCAAGATTTCATAGAAGCCAAGAGAATCAATACCAACGTCTTCCATCAGGCGAGCTTCCGGCGTAATCGATGCAGGATCAGCCCCAGAGATGCGATGCAGGATCTCGATCAAGCGTCCCTGCAGCTCCTGCTTATCAGGGAACCTTTCTCCCAACGCGTCAGTCCTCTGTCGTCTGGTCAAAGTACCAGCGTTGGAGGGGTCATTTCTCGCCGCGGTACCAGCTGAACTGTTGGTAGAGCGGTTGATGGGGGAGATCGATGAACAGTGCCAACCGTTCCGGTGGAAGGTCGCGGAGATTGGCGACCATCAGAATTTCAGTGATCTGATTGAAATCGCGCGCCACGGATAAGTCGCAAACCTTGGCTTCCATCAGGTTGAAGTACTGACGCAGCAGGACCGGAAGGCGAAAGTCTTCCGAATATTGCCGCCGGATCTCCTGCTCTAAAGCCTGGATATTGCCGCTCGGGTGAGGATTGTCATTCGGTGCGATGTCTGCGATGGGATGTCTTGGAACAGGCAGATCCATACCCTGGCGCCTGTAGGGGGGGCGCATCATCGCTGTGAGAAAAGCGGTGTTTACGGAATCGCTCTGGGCGAAATGGTTGTAAGACACCAAACCGTGTAGCAGGTCATAACCACTGAGTGCTGCCAACAGGATTCCCCCACGGAACAGGGCCATCAGAGAATGGGGTTGACGCTGGAAACGCTGCGCAAGGGCGACGCGACCGATCTCCAGATGGTTTTGCTGGGCGGCGAGCTGAGCTTTGATTCCGGGATACACATGCTCCAGATAGGACCCTTCTCTGTCGGGGAGTTCGGTGGAGCCGGCTGGTATGAACTGAAGGCGTGCTGCGCCGGCTAAGGATCCACTTTTGCGTTCCACCAGCAGAAGGTGGTCGTAGTGGGCATCGCGCCCGTCGAGGTCGCGTTCGTCGCCGGAACCCGACAATTGCTGGCGGTACGTGGCTTCCCTGAGCCGACCTACGGAGTCGGCCACAGCGTCGAACTTGTGTCCTGCCAGCAGGTGCAGGTCCAGTTCGTCGATGGCCAGCAGACGGGTGTCGGTGGCTTCGGCCATCGCGATCGGGATGGACGGACCAGACAGCGTCATCGTTATTCCAAACCGTCTCATTTTGAGGGAAGATTAAGGCCGCTCTTCATGCTCCGATTGGTTTCGGATGCTGTTATGACCGCCACCCTTCGTGCTTCGTTCCCCCTTCATGGCCGGTACATGGCTGGGTGCGCAGCTCTGGTGGCCGGTTTGTTAGCGGTGGCAGCAGCTCCAACAGCAGCAGCACCGATTGCGGCGGCTTCCAGTTTTGGATCTGGAGGACGTGATGCTGTGCGCTACCGACTCGGCCCTGGTGACCGCCTGGCGATGTCGGTCTTCAAGATGGAGGGCTATCAGGCCAAGGTTGAGGTGCTCAGTGACGGCACCATCAATCTGCCGCGCATCGGCACCGTGGATGTCTGGGGTCTGACCCTGGAGCAGGCGCGTCTGCGGATCACGGCCAGGTATGAAAAGTTTCTGAGACGGCCTCTTGTTTATCTCGATCTTGAGGCTTCACGGCCGGTCAAGGTCACGGTCACCGGTCAGGTGGAACGCCCTGGAGTGTTCAGCCTTCCCAGCACGACAGCCACGGGCTGGCCAACGTTGGTGGATGTGGTTCAGAAGGCTGGTGGCGTGACGGCCAGTGGTGATTTATCTCAGATCGAAGTGCTGCGGCCAGCCATGATGCCTGGGGGTCGGCCGCGTACGTATCGGTTCGATTACCTGACGGTGCTGCGGGAGGGTGGCCATGCTCCGAACCCACTGATTTACGACGGTGACAGCATCCGAGTTCATCAAAGCGTGGGTGCCGATAACGCTGACCTACTCACAACCGCTGCATCGAACTTCGCCCCAGACACGATCAAGGTCAATGTGATCGGTGAGGTGTCTCGACCAGGGGTTCAGCAGGTTCCCTCCAATGCTCCTCTTTCCCAGGCGGTCCTCGCTTCGGGGGGCATTACCCGCCGCGGAAGTGAGAACACCGTGGAGTTGATCCGCGTGGATGGCAACGGCCAGTCTTCCGTCACTGAGATGACCTTTGATCCCAAGGCGGTGCTCAGCAGCCCGACCAATCCACCACTGCGCCAGGGGGATGTGGTGGTTGTGAACCGAACCGCACTGGCGAAAGTCACCGATGGACTGACCGATGCGTTCTCACCGCTGACGCCGATTGTGAATGCAGCGTCGATTTTTCGCATCCTGGGACTGCCCACCGGCTTGGCGAATTGAAGAATTGAAGGGGGATTTTGCCCCCCCTTCAAAGTCTCAAATCCCCAGCCGCTCCCAGATCACGCCCAGATTGGCCTGGTGTAATTCCGTGCTGAAGCAGTCGGTGAGCTGAGCTGCACTGAGCCGTTTGGTGACATCGTCATCGGCCTCGAGATTGGCGCGGAAGTTCCCGCCTTCGGTATTCCAGGCGGTATGGGCGTTGCGCTGCACAATTCTGTAGGCCTCTTCACGGTTCATGCCAGTGCCCACAAGGGCCAGCAGCACCCGTTGGCTGAATACCACACCGCCGTAGACGTTCATGTTGCGGCGCATGTTGTCGGGGTAGACCCCAAGCCCCTTCACCACGCTGGTCATCTCTCGCAGCATGAAGTGCAAGGTGACGGAGCAATCCGGAAGCATCATCCGTTCGGTGGAGCTGTGGCTGATGTCCCGTTCATGCCACAACGCCACGTTTTCAAGAGCTGCCACCACATAGCTACGCAGCACCCGGGCCAGACCGCTGATTCGCTCGCTGCGGATTGGATTGCGTTTATGGGGCATGGCTGAGCTGCCCTTCTGCCCCTTGGCGAAGTTCTCCTCCACCTCCAGAACATCGGTGCGCTGCAGATTGCGGATCTCCGTTGCAAAGCGATCCAAGGAGGCACCAACGAGGGCCAACGTCTGAACGTAATCCGCATGGCGATCGCGGGAAATCACCTGGGTGCTGGCGGTGTCGGGCGTCAGGCCGAGGATGTCGCAACTGATGGCCTCCACCTGGGGATCGGTGTTGGCATAGGTGCCCATGGCTCCGCTGATCTGCCCAACGGCCACGTCCTCTTCCAGCCTCTGCAGCCGGCTGCGGTTGCGCTCCGTTTCGGCCAGCCAGCCGGCGATCTTGAATCCGAAAGTGATCGGTTCGCCGTGGATGGCATGGGAGCGGCCGATCATCTCGGTGCCCTTGTGCTCGCGAGCAAGCTCCCTTAAAGCAGCGGTGAGGTGATCCAGTTCGGTCCGCAGCAAGGCGACGGAGCGTTTGAGTTGCAGAGCTAGGCCTGTATCGAGTACATCGCTGCTGGTCATGCCCACATGGATGTGACGACCGGCATCACCGACGTATTCATTCACGTTGGTGAGAAAGGCGATCACGTCATGCCGCACCTCTGCTTCAATTTCGAGGATGCGTTCAACCTCGAAATGGGCCTTGGCTTTGATCGTGTCAAGAGCCTCCTGGGGTACGAGCCCGAGCCGGCAGTTGGCCTCGGTGGCTGCAATTTCCACATCCAGCCAGCTCTGGAACTTGGCTTGCTCACTCCAGACGGCCCCCATCTCAGGGAGGGTGTAGCGCTCAATCACCGGCTCGCTCGGTTGAAGGACCCGGTGACTCTATGAAGTGGTGGAACACAAAAAAAGGCCCCTCACTGAAGAGGGGCCTAAGGGGGAGTGGATCGTGTTGATCAGGCGTCAAACTTGATGAATTTGGGTGCATCATCAATGTTGTCTAGGGTGAAAGTCTCGTC
>QCTY01000073.1:0-5684 GCA_003208975.1 Synechococcus sp. AG-676-F02 | reverse complement strand
CTGATAACTTTAAGAGTTTGACCGGAAGAAGCGTCTGCAAAAATATTGCTTGGAATGATATTTGCAATCCAAAGACCATTAACCGTTGAATCGACAGTGGGAACGTCTCCAATGCGAATATCGGTAACATCTAACATAAATCGACCAATCGATAACTTTGCATCAGGAGAAAGCACCCCTGGAGCCTGGTACAAAGAGAGCAAGAGTGCCAGTACCGCACCAAACAAAAGAGCAATAGACAATGACACCACAAATCGACTCGAGAAGCGAAACCGATCCTCGCGACTACGCTCAGATAAACTAAAAATATTGGCAATTGATATCATTACAGCAGAAAGTACCAATGGTATTGCCGGGAACGCGATGATCTGAACCATGGCCACTCCTGCATCATTAAAGGCAGAAGCCGTCGAGGAGGGAATAATCCTTCCCAAGATTATCGAGAAAGGAAGAATATAAAAGAAGAAGTTACGCGGTTTTCGAAGTAAAGGAAGAATGGAGAATAAGCGTTGAAAAATGCTTTTTTCAGACTGGATTGTAGCGGTCATGAGTCAGAAGGGAGATAAAAGGCTTGGAAATCATCTAGAATATTTTTATCAGATTTAATACCACCCCATTCACGCTTTAAATAATTATCGAGAAAGTCAGAAAATCCGACTTTACCTTTTTCGGACAAATATATACTTTTTCGATCTATTATGTCGTCAAAAAGTATTGGCACATATTTCAATGACAAATCAGGCTGCCCATAAACAATCGGTTTGATTTCAGTCGCATCACGATAAATGGCATCAATTTTCGGAACATTGGACTTAGCGTCGTGATTTGTAAGAGCTTTTTTTGCTGCAGACCAGTTCTTAAAACCAATAAACTCTGCATTTGGAAAATTAGCCCTACTCTCAGTTTCCCACGTGGAATTTTCAATCGATCCAATCCTCATCTTGGAATTTCTTAAAACATCTCCAAATTTTGGATCATCTGGGTCAATGCCTAGGGATGAAATAAAACTACGGTCAGCCAAAAGTGCATGACGAAAACTTAGATATTGAATTGGGAAAGCATCGTAAAGACGCTTATATGTAAGGCCTAATTTCCCTATCGCAATATCGAAATCATCAGCACCAACGCGCTGGACTAGTTCATTAAAGCTTGTGGATGAACGATCGAACTGAATGTCAACATCCAGCTTTTCAGCCAAACCAGTTGCCAGGTCAACATCGTACCCTTGTAAATCGTCAGATCCAGGCTCAAGATAATAAGCCGGTGGAGTGTTGTAGGGAGGTAAGCCTACTTTTAAAAAGCCACGCTGTTGAATTTCATCAACAAAACTATTTTCAACGGCACTAACCTGCAATGGGAACAAAAGAAAGACAGCGCAAAGGGCTGTTAACAAAAAACGCAGAAGAAGCCGAAACATATGTGGCAACGAGGTACTGGAGGAGATGGAATCACTCTTAAGTCTAGGTCGCAATTAAACCCCTGGCAATTAATGATTTCTAACAAAATAAAAGCTAAAACTTTGGTTGCATATCCAACAAAGTATCTGATCTCAATCCACAACGAAGAGATTGAACAGCAACTAAATCTGACAAACAAAGATTACCCAAATTAACAAGGGATCCAAAGCGTTTTAATAGAAAAGTCTGTACAGATTTGATGGGAGCCTCAAACAGTAAACTGTCGACAGGAATAACAGATGTAATCGTGTCCATAACAACAGCATCAACGTCTCCTCCAGTTGAAACATAACCGGAACGGCCTGATTCACGTGACTCTAAAATGATCAGAGATGCTACGGCCTCTGCAGAGAGCTCACAATGGGAAAGCCAGTCAGCAGGTGTTAGTTTTTTAGCTGGGTCAGAAGATTTACGACCAACCTCACTCATAACAAAATAATCAGAAGACAAGGTTCGGATAAATGAAGAGTAAAGATGATCATCAATTTCAACTGTACCGCGACTTAATTCAACACAATCAAGACCAAAGGAGAGAATGTGCCTGGCAAAATCATCAAAATTATAATGATGAATCATATACTCAAAAAAAGTACCTCCCAACAGTGGCCTAATATTTAGCTGGTCACAGAGCTTCTTTTTGAGGGTGAACTCCGGATCAATCAATGCACTTCCCCAGCCAAATTTAATGAAATCGATATACTGATTATAGGAATTTAAATAAGATTCAAAGACAGGATATGGCATACCAACTTCAAGAACATGGTTTATAGAGCGAAGCTTATTAAGATGATTACTTGGCATATTATCTTTATAAATCGGCCCCACCATTAAGCTCGTTAAACTTCGTGTTTGATTCAATGATATTAGCTGTGAGCAAAGCAACGCATATTATGCCAATAATTCCAAATGAAATTGCAAGAATTTTACCCAAAGAAGATGTTGGGGTTATGTCACCGTAACCGATTGTTGTCATTGTGACAATGGAGAACCAAAAAGCCCTAACAATAGATCCAAAATGTTCTGCATCGTTATTCCTTTCAATAACATAGATTGAAAAAGCCATTAAATAAGTTACGATTGAAAGTAAGACCAATGGGAAAAAAGTATATGCCGGTGAATCTGTTAAAATAAAATAGATGCGCTTAAGTACGACCTGGAAACCAGAAAAATAGGTTGACAGGAGTGATTTAAAGATATAGATACCTATGGCCACGAAAGAATCATTTGGAAAGTATTCTGTCACCAAGACAAGTACTATCAAAAGATCTATCAGACCGTATTTAGAAAAAAAGCCTTTTGCAAAACCTAACCATGAATAGTCATACCGCGACCATGTATTGGCTAGCTTACCAACATAATCAGCGATAAAAAATATTTCGATAAAATTAAGAGCAGCATCAAGGAATACTTTTCCTTTATCTGTATCAAATAAAGGCTCAGTACTCAATGCAATCTGTGCAAGAAGAAAAACAATGACGCCATTAAGGATTAATGAATAATTATTCCCAGGAAGACTTCCTGTATAATCTCCAAAGTACCAAGGATCTGCCTGCTTATATGACATTAATCAAAGAACACCGCGCTTAATAACAAACAAACGAAGTATTGACCAAGATCCTATGGTGACCTTCAAAGCAGCAATAATATTCAAGGCTGGGATATAAATTGTTGGTGGTAAAGAAGAGAAGATTGAGGAAGGGTATAGAAAAGAGCAGAACGTCGCCAATGCAACAATAATAAAACAAGCAACGGCAAATTTTTCAAACGCTGGAGCATTTGCTTTGAAATAAAAATTCTCTACTTTTTGCAATCTTCCGGTTACCATTAGCAGGGTTATCGAAGTTGCACCAGCTACACCGGATGCAAATCCTCCACCAGGAGTTAAGTGTCCTTTTAAAGCTAGATCAATAGCAAGAAAACAGCTTAACAAGGCCGCAAAGTCTAAAAGAAGGCAGACGACTGGATCATCAATACCAACAAATTGTTCCTCTGAGTCTTCCTCATGAAGCAATATTTTTACTCCCAGTCCTGCAATCGTAAATACAGTAACTTCACCGATTGTATCGAAAAGTCTAGTTACTAAAATAACAGAAGTAACCGCATTTGGAATATTTGTATATGAAGTTAGGTACGAAACAATTGATTCTGTATCTCTTGCGAGAGAATCATCTCGTGTAAACAATACCATCAGCATCACAGATGTGATTGCAGCCAAGTATAGGAGAGACTTAAAGGAATTAGCTGATAAGTCTAATCGACGTAATCGCCTAAAAATTAAATTCATGATGCAGCAGGAATCTTCGTGAATGTAAGATCGGTAGGCATTAAATTAATATCAACTATTTCTTGAATATCGAACAAAAGGCTCTCGGCTTCAATATACATAGTTTTATCGATCAAAAGTGCATGTGGAGAGCCCGAAGATTTTGAAGATGATAAGAATTCAAAATTCTGTTCCCCGTCAGTGGAAAACTCTTCGTCTTGATAAATAATATTTAAATGCAATTCACCAAAAACAGACTTTAAATAATCCTTGTTTCCGGAGGAAAGAGTAGTTTTTTTGTCCATAATAACAACAACAGAATAACATGAACGTATGGTTACAATGTAAAGCAGTGATGATAGCAATGTACCTACCATAACCTCAGTTAGTGCAACATCTGGAGCCCCAACAAGGGCAAAAATCAGGGCTGCAATACTACCCAAAAAGGAACGATAGATTAAACTATTAATTGGTGAAGAGGATCGTATTAGAAGAATCCCTAGGACAGGAAGCAAAAGCTCAAAAGGGAAGATGAGCGCCGTGCTGGTAAATGACTCAATCATGATGGCCGATCAGAAATGTTGCCAAGGATATAGCTGAAAATAGTGTTCCATAAAGACAAAGAAATGGCCGTGACAAGTAGTAAAGGCCAATATTGGGGTGCTCGAAGAATTAATGCGACCACGATCAACAGTGAACCGACACTATCAGCAACTGTAAGGGTGTGCAACTTATAAAAGAGAGAATGATCTTTGTTGAGAATTGGAAGTGTACCCCAAATCCAAAAATAAAGACCTAGAAATAGGATTGCGTAAGAAAAAAGGGTAATTGTCATCATTCAGATCCTCATCTCAAGTAGGGAAAGAATAAGCATCCCAGCATCACCAACAATTAAAATAAAAGCGCCAATACAACCAATCATCCAATCACCTCTAAATATTCCAAATACGATAATCATAAATGCTAGTTTATTGCCAAAGCTGGAGGCATATGCAATTCTCTCCGTAATAGAATTAGTTCTAGAAACTGCCAGTACAGGAACCAAACTAATCAAAAGCATGACATAAATAACTACATATTGATAAGATTCGAGTCGAACAAGCGCTGAATCAATCATTTTTCGCTCTCCTTGGATTTGAGTTTAGATTCATTTTCTGAAGCTGAGGCAACAAGATGAACTCTCCAAACATCTGAATTTTCACGACGGGTAACTAAGGACATCGGAGTAAATGTTATTCTAAAAAGATCAAAAAATTCAGCAAATTTAGAACCGCTTGTTGCTCTGGTATTCACTCTTTCTTCTGTGAACTTATCAATCGGATCACTTATCAACATCAATTCAAAACATTCTTTCATCATATCGAATGGGAGGCGAAGTATCAGGAGAATTTCAGGAATAAGAGCATGCATCTTCAGCCTTCGGAAGTCTCCAAAAGGAATGAGTAAGCAAACAACCAAACCAATCAACAAATTTGTTGTCGCTATACTGGAAGTGACCAAACACCAGCAAGTAATCCGGAAGATTAGAATAAGTGTAAGCCTGGTAAAATTTGCCATTAAATTTTGAGATAAATAAGGTTGGCAAGTAGTAAGGCGGCAACTAAAAATGGAGCACCTACTAGGTCTAATGTTCTAGTTACAGGTTTGACAAATTCATCAGCCTGAATCCCAACAACAGAAACAAAGAGAATTGCTCCAAGAATTGCAGATACGATAGCGGACTGAACTGCAGTGAAGGTGAAAAGTTCTGGTGCTGCTGTTGAAGCAAGAATCAAACCAAAGACTGACAAAATCAAAATGTAGTTTTGGGATGAAGCAAATAGATCTGAGATATTTCTAGAAGCATATTGCAAATTTAATATTAAACGAGCATATGGTTGGCGAGAAAAGTCTTTGAATCGATCAAAAATCAAGCGTGCGTAGACAGTTGATGTGAGTAATGCCGCAGTGGTATAGATAATCTT
>QCTY01000072.1:0-6277 GCA_003208975.1 Synechococcus sp. AG-676-F02 | reverse complement strand
AAGGGAGAGATGTACCTCTTCAGGGTTCATCTCCTACGGTCTTGGTGCTCAAAAAGCCCTGAATCCCTTCGGGATCTGAGCAACCCTTCCGTCCGCTTTCAGCCCTCGTCTTCGCTTGGATCCACCCAGGTGCTGGCTACATGCAGCTCCTCCAGCTGCTTGTCGGCAACCCCACCGGGTGCACTGGTCATCAGACAACGGGCCTGCTGAGTTTTTGGGAAGGCGATCGTGTCGCGGATGGATTCCTCACCGGCCAGGAGCATCACCATCCGGTCGACACCGAAGGCCAGGCCTCCATGGGGCGGTGCGCCCACATCGAGGGCATCCATCAGGAAGCCGAACTGTTCCTGCGCTTCCTCCAGGGGCAGGCCAACGGTCTGCAGAACCTGACGCTGCAGGGCAGAGTCGTGGATGCGCAGGGATCCTCCACCGAGCTCCAAGCCGTTGAGCACAAGGTCGTAGGCCTGGGCCCGAGCACCCGGGAGGGTGTCAGCCCACTGGGGGGCATCGCTGCCGAGATCCTCGGCGTTGGGTGCGCAGAAGGGGTGATGCAGCGCCTCGTAGCGGTTCTCGTCGCTGTTGAACTCGAACATCGGGAAGTCCACCACCCAGAGGAAATTCCACTGGTCGTTGTCGCGGTCGGGCTTGACCATGCCCAGCTCTTTGGCCAGGTACTGGCGCACACGGTCGAGGGCCTTGTTCACCGTGGCCGTGTCGCCGGCGCCGAACAGCAGCAGTGTGCCGGGCTCTGCGGCGGTGCGGCACAGCAGCTCCTGCTTCTGCTCGTCGCTGAGGTTGTCCTTGATCGCACCGATCGTGTCGATCTCGCCGCCATCGCGCACTCGAATAAATGCCAGTCCGCCAGCTCCGGCTTTCTGGGCTTCGCTGAACACGTCGCCGCCGGGCTTGATCCGCACGTTGGACAGGGCGTCATTACCGCCGGGAACGGGGATGCATTTCACTGAACCACCGGACTTCACCGCACCGCTGAACACCTTGAAGCCCATGTCCTTCACGATGTCGCTCACATCGCTGAGCTCCATGCCGTAGCGGGTGTCGGGCCGGTCGGTGCCATAACGATCCATGGCCTCATGCCAGGTCATGCGGGGGAAGGGGCGAGGCAGGTCGATCGCCTTCACGGTCTTCCAGATCGAGCAGATCAGTGCTTCGTTCAGCTCCAGGATCTGCTCCTGGTCCATGAAGCTCATCTCGATGTCCAGCTGGGTGAATTCCGGCTGCCGGTCGGCGCGCAGATCTTCGTCGCGGAAACAGCGCGCCACCTGGTAGTAACGCTCGATGCCGCCCACCATCAGCAGCTGTTTGAACAGCTGGGGGGACTGGGGCAGGGCGAACCATTCGCCACCGCAGACGCGACTGGGCAGGACGTAGTCGCGGGCCCCTTCCGGGGTGGAGCGCGTCAGCACCGGCGTCTCCACCTCGATGAAGCCTTCGTTCTCCAGAAAACGTCTGGCAGCCTGGATGGTTTGTGCACGCAGGCGCAGGTTCTCGTTCATGCGCTTGCGGCGCAGATCCAGATAGCGGTGACGCAGGCGCAGCTCTTCGCGGGTGTTCTCCTCGTCATGCACAGACACGGGGAAGGGAAGGTTGCCCTTCACGCTGTTGAGCACGTTGATGCCGTTGGCCAGCACCTCCACTGCACCGGTGGCAAGCTTGTCGTTGAGCGATTCGGCGGGTCGCGCCCGCACCTTCCCGTTCACCTGCAGCACGGTCTCACTGCGCAGGTGCTCCGCCACGGCGAAAGCTTCGGCTCCCAGATCTGGATCCACGGTGATCTGAACGGTGCCGCTGCGGTCGCGCAGATCGATGAAGATCACTCCACCGTGGTCGCGGCGACGATCCACCCAGCCGCAAAGTTGCACCTGCTTGTTGATCTGCTGCTCGCGCAGGTCTCCGCAACCGTTGCTGCGCATGGGATATCTCTGCTGGTAGCAGGCGAGTTTCCCACAGCCTCGGGCCGGGTCAGGCGCGTTTGTAGAAGGGGCGCCGGACCACCATGGCCGGCTGTGATTTGCCGCGAATCTCAACGTTCAGTTCCGTGCCCGGTTTGGCCAGTTCAGGCGGCACGTAGGCCATTGCGATCCCTTCCTCGAGAGTGGGCGACCAGGTGCCACTGGTGACGACGCCCACCCTGGTGCCGTCGTGTAGCACCGGGTAGTCATGCCGGGCGATGGCACGGCCCTGCAGCTTCAGCCCCACGAGCCGTTTGAACGGACCGGTCTCGGCCGTTCGCTCCAGAGCCTTCCGGCCGACGAAATCCGCAGGCATCTCCAGATGCACCAGCCAGCCCAGGCCCGCTTCGAAGGGGTTGGTGTCGGAATCCATGTCCTGGCCGTAGAGGTGCATGGCAGCTTCCAGACGCAGGGTGTCCCGAGCGCCGAGACCGCAGGGTGTGACCCCTCGATTGATGAGCTCTCTCCAGAGCGTCTGGCCATCGTCGGCAGTGAGCAGCAACTCGGCACCGTCTTCGCCGGTGTACCCGGTGCGGGCGGTGAACACGGGTTCTCGGAGGCCAGAGAGCGTGAGCATGCGGTGGCCGAAGCGGGGCAGGCCGCTGAGGTCTTCACCGCTCAGCTGCTCGAGCATTGGAATGGCCTGTGGCCCTTGCAGAGCCAGAAGGACGCCAGCTTTTTTGATGTCGGTCACCGTCAGCCCGGCCGGTTCCATGCGCTCACGGATCCAGGCGGTGTCGCTGTCGGCGCAGGCCGCATTGATCACCACCACCAGGGCTCCGCATTCGGCATCGATCGCTCCGCAGTCGTAAACGATCAGGTCATCACGGATGCCGCCGGATTCGTTCAGCAACACTGTGTAGGTCGCTTCTCCTGGGCCGATGCGGTGGAGGTCGCTGGGCACCAGCTGCTGCAGAGCCGACTTCGGATCGGGACCTTTTAGGCGGAGCACGCCCATGTGGGAGATGTCAAACATCCCCAGTTGTTCACGCACGGCCTTGTGCTCCTGGATCAGGCCGCTGAATTGCACCGGCATCTCCCAGCCGGCGAAGGGCACCATCCGACCGCCGCCGTCTCGGCAGAGCTGATGAAGCGGCGTGCGCTGCAGAGACATCGGGTCCGATGCGGGAAGTCGCATTCTTATGGAGAGCTTCAGCAACCGGAAGCGAACTTGGAGATTGCCTCGCGGGCCTGGTCCATTTCGCAGACCGTCACTAGCGTTGATGCACTCAGGTTCGGTGATATTGATCTCCAGGTCTAACTGCCGCAGTTGTCAGCACTGTTCCAGTGACGGGCGAAGCCTGGGATGGTGTCGTCTGCGTCGCCTGGAGGTGCACCCCGAGTTCGCCGGGCTGGTGGTTTGTCACCACTGGACCCCCTGTGCGCCGGAGCTACCGCCGCTGCATGGGCTGGAGGGCAATGACCGCGAGCAGCAGCTGGAGCTGGATCGTGCTCTGGTTGGCAACCATTCTCGAGATATCGGGTGATAGTTGATCTCTCATGAAGCTGTACGGCGCGTGAGCGCAAGCACCAATTCCAAGACACCACTGGCATTGATCAGTGAGCATCGGGATATCGACCGGTGGACCTTGCCCACGGGCTCCCTGGTGTTCCGGCATGGAGACTTTGCTGATGCCATTTATGTCGTCGAACAGGGTCTTGTCGAGTTGGACGGTGGTCGAGGGAGTCGTGTCCGTTACGGCATCGGGGAGTTGTTTTTTTATGAGGACCTGGTGTCGCCGGATCAGCGCCACAGCAGGGATGCCAAGGCGTTGACACCGCTGGCCTTGATTCGGCTGGACCGCACCGGTTTTCTCACCCTGATCCATCAGCATCCAACGCTCGTGGTGGACCTGATCGCGCAGCAGCACCGTCGGTTGCGCCAACAGCGGGCCGATGCCCGGCATGTTTACTGATCAGCGCCGAGCAGCAGAAGCAGGCTGCGGGTCACTTTGGCCGCCAGCACGGAACTGATACCGCTGGGATCGAGCTGCGGAGCCAGTTCCACCACATCGGCGGCCACAAGTTGATGGTGTTGGAGAACGTCCACCAGGGCGGCGAAGTCCGACCAGAAGAATCCGCCTGGTTCGGGCGTCCCGGTGCCGGGCAGCACGGAGGGATCAAACCAGTCCAGATCAACCGTTAAATAAACCGGTCGTCCCTGCAGTTGTTTGAGCGCCTCTGCCAGGGCTCCCACATCAGCCATCAGCCTGCCGCTGCTGCGCAGTTCGTCGAATTCGGTGCGGGTGCCGCTGCGGATCGACAGCTGAAACAGCTGCTGGCTGGGGAGAACCTCAAGGCAGCGCCGCATGGCGCAGGCGTGGCTGAAGCGGGAGCCCAGCCAGCTGTCGCGCAGGTCGGCGTGGGCATCGAGCTGCACCAGCACCAGGTCGGGATAGTTGGCTGAGACAGCGGCCACGGCGCCTGAACTGATTGAGTGCTCACCCCCCAGCACCAGGGGCCGTAGCCCGAGATTCAGCACCGTCTGCGTGCTTTCGCGCACGGCTTCCACGACGGGCTCTGGAGCTCCAAAGGGAATGTCCACGGCTCCGAGATCTGCGAAGGCCAGATCATCGAGATCCCGATCCAGTTGTGGGCAGTAGGTCTCAAGCCCATTGCTCACCTCGCGGATGGAAGCAGGACCGAAGCGGGCGCCTGGTCGGAACGAGGTTGTTCCGTCATAGGGCACTCCGAACAGCCCGACCCGGCATCCGGCTGGATCACGTCGGCTCCCCATGTAAATCGCGCCGTCGGTGTCGAAGCCCGTGCTCATCGCCTCAGCTCACGCTCCATGAAGGCGGGCATCGCTGCAAATCCTCCTTCCTGCCAGCGCGGTGTCCAGATCTCGCAGTCGTCGGCCACGGTTGCGGCCCGGTCCGTCTGTGCTCTGAGATACCTGGGGGAGTCCATCGCGGCGAAGGTCCAGCTCCACCAGCCACTGGGATACATCGGCACCCAGCCGTAGAGAGGGTCGGCATGGTTAAACACGTCCTGCAGCAGCTTCACGATGGCGATATGCACATCACGGAAGGCTTCGGGGGATTCGCTCTGGGTGGCGAACACACCACCCGGCCGCAGGATCCGACGGCACTGCTCGAAAAAGCTGCGGTTGAACAGGCCTTCGGCGGGACCTGCCGGGTCCGAACCGTCCACCAGCACCACGTCGTAACTGGAGTCGGCTGCCCCTGCGACCCACGCAATGCCGTCTCCAACCGTCAAGTGGAAACGGGGGTCCGACCAGGCGGATCCACCGATTGTGGGCAGATGCTCTCGGCTCAGATCCACAACGCGCCCGTCGATCTCCACCATGTCGAGATGGGCCACTCCGACGTGACGCAGGCATTCCCGTGCGGTGCCACCATCACCACCACCGATCACCAGTACCCGTTCGATTGTTTCGGCACCACAAAGGGCCGGATGCACCAGGGATTCGTGATAGTGCCGTTCCTGGTGTTCGGCCGTCATCCAGCAGCCGTCGAGCAGCAGGCCGCGGCCGTAGCGCTCACTGCGGATCACACTGATTTGCTGAAACGGGCTGGTCTCTTCCACCAGCGACACGCCGGCGAGGCCGTAGCGCACGCCGCGATGCTCTTCGTCGATCCAGCCGCTCATCAGGGTGGCGAACAGTTCTGAATGTCCAGCTAACTCCCTGGGGTGTTAGCTGATGCCGGTTTGAGCACAATCGCTTCGCGCCTGGATGGCATGAATAGAACGCAATTAGTGGTCTTGATTGGCGTGCAGAACCGATATGTCCTTCGCGATGGTCAGGTGATGTTCAGCACGCACCAGCCTGAGGGATTGGAGGTTTTGAGTTATCGATCGGCTGTTGATGAGCAGACCCATCTGCTGTTGACCGATACCTCGGAAGTCATGTTCCTGATGCGCTGCCGGGAGGATGTGCACCATCGCTTTGTTTGATGCGGTTGCATGCAGGATCTGGAGATCAATGCCCGCCTGAGGATTCCGGCGTCTGAACTCCACTGGTTGTTTTGTCGGTCGAGCGGTGCCGGCGGTCAGAACGTCAACAAGGTTGAATCCGCCGTGCGGTTGAGCTGGTCGGTGCAGGATTCCGTTTGCCTGGGTCCGTTTCACCGGCAACGTCTGTTGGAGCGCCATCGGGCTCGGTTGGTGAACGGTTGCCTGGTGGTGTCCGTTTCGGAGGAGCGATCCCAGTACCAGAATCGTCAGATTGCTCTGCAACGGCTTGCAGCGCTGATTCGGGAGGGGATTCAGCCCCTGCCGCCATCGCGCAAAGCCACCAGGCCGACCCGTAGTTCCCAGCGGCGTCGGGTGGATGCCAAGAAACA
>QCTY01000071.1:0-6291 GCA_003208975.1 Synechococcus sp. AG-676-F02 | reverse complement strand
TTTGGTGCGACGTCGTGCTCGCCTCGCATGGTTTGCCCACAGTCTTTGGAAGGCTGGCAACCGTTGGTGTAAGCATGAATGTGTTGATCTGAGTGCCGCATTCGCTTATTTCACGCTCCAGTCAATCTTTCCTTTGTTGTTGATTTCATTGGCCGTCGTTGCCAAGGTCTTTGGGCGTAATGAGAGCCTAGAGACGGTGCTTTCGGCTGTTAGTTCTTTGCTTCCTCCCTCGGCTGTTGGTTTGGTTGATTCCACATTTCGTGGCTTAGTTGCTCAAGGGTTTGGCGCGGGTTTGTTTGGTGTTGTTGTTCTTTTGCTGACGGCGAGTAATGCATTTCTGACATTGCAACGTGGGTCTGATCGTTTGTGGGAGGACTGGTCTCCGTTGCCTAGGCAACCTACTCCTTTCTCGTTGCAAGCTGTTCAATTCATTCGCAGCAGATTGGAAGCTTTTTTGATTGTTTTGATGGTGGCATTACTGATCGCCGTGCAACAGCTTGTTGTGGGCTTTCGCCAATTACCTGTTGAACTTTTGGATGGACTTCGGTTGTGGGTTCCTGGGTTGGTTGATTTCACTCAAGCTGGGCAGATTTCTCAGTTTGGTCAATTCATCTTGCCGACAACGGTGTTGTCTTTATTTGCTCTGATGCTTCAGCGGGTTCTCCCCAGCAGGCGCGTACCTGTGAAGCCCCTAATACCGGGTTCAATTTTGATTGGATTCGCGCTCACGATCCTCAATAGCATTCTCAGCCTGAGCCTGATTTCCTTGGGCAATCGTTTTCAGGCCTATGGCGTGATTGGGGGTGTTCTTGTCTTGACGCTTTGGGTGTGGCTGATTGGTGTGATTCTTTATTACGGGCAATGCCTAAGTGTGGAATTGGCCCTGCGCGTCCGACCGCGTCAACCGGGAGATCCGAACCCCGTACTGGTTTGAAATCACGGGCAAACTTGCGAAAATATTCAGACTGTTTCTTCTGATGGTCTGAGCGATGAATCGTCCTCCAGCCATCGTTTGGCTGATCCTGCTTTTGCTGCTGCTTCCAACGGCAGCGGGACGAATCCTCATTGATGTCGTCGGCGGAGTGGCTCTTGTGTTGGTGGCCGTCCCGTTGATACTCACGGGGCTTGGATGGATTGGCTGGAAACTGATGCAGGCTCAGGCGGAGAGGACTTCGAATTCAACGGTGAGTTCGCAGGTGGGGTCCCGTGCGGAAACAGCTGTGCCGGCAAGCGAAGTGACGATTGACGTGACGCCTCAGGACGTTGATTCCGATTCCTGAGCCTGCAGCTGACGTTCACGTAGAAACAGAAAAAAGGGCGCTGCGCAGGCAAAAGCCACGCCGAAGCTCAGGGGAATCGCCAACCACCAGCCCTTGATTTTTTGTCGTGGTCCTTCCACACAAATCCAGATCGTGACGGCGGTCGCCCCGATCAGAAGATCAGCGCTGAGAGAACGTGCTGCAGCGGTGCTGGATGCATCGGCTATAAATCGTGCCAAATCAAAGGCCTGGCCTCCACTTTCAGCAATGAATTCCAGGTTTGCTTTCCAGGGCAGGATGGCTCCAAGCACGGAGAGGCCGAGGTAGATCCAGGGCAGAGCTTTACGCATCGTCAGGCGTTGATTCGGGGACGGGCTGGAGGCTGTCGGGATCGAGGGTGACCACGTTCGCTTCCATTGCTTTCAACAGTGCATCGCAATGATCCAGATAGATCTCGCCATGAACCACCTGTTTCTGCAGGTCGGCCAAAGGGACGGTATCGCTCTGGAGGTCAGCCAAAAGCAGATCAACGGCCTGAAGGGCTTCTTCATAGCTGAGCGCTGCAGCGTCGCTTCGCCATTCTTCGATGCGTGTGGTCCACTCAGGCGGAGATGTCATGACTTTGGTGATGGGGGCTTGGGCTCCACCCTGTCGACGCGGGTTTGCAGCACGCCATCTTTTAATTGAACGTCCAGCTTGTCACCGCTCTTTGCCTGGTGTGAGCTGACGATGGCTTCACCGGTGGCCTGGTTTCGCACGAAAGCCAATCCTCTCTGCAACCAGCGGTCTGGGGATAAGGCAGATAGCAGCGTTCGCCGTTGATTCAGGCTTTGTCTCAGTTTTTCAAGCCGCAGCGAAGGAGCTTGTTGAGCGAATGCGGAGCGCCGTTCAACCAGTTTCTGTCGTTCGCGAACGAGGCGGGTCTGAACCCAGTCCTGAAGACGTTTTTGCCGTTGCCTGAGGTGCTGAAATTCGGCGTTGCGATCCGGCAGCAGCGCAACCATCGCTGCTGTTGGTGTTGCCGCTCGATGATCGGCCACCAAATCAGCCACGGTGAGATCGTCTTCATGGCCGATCCCTGTCACCACAGGCACGGGAAAACGTGCCAGCTCGCGGCATAAATTTTCGCTGTCGAATACGGCGAGATCCTCTCGGCTTCCTCCACCGCGAGCCAGCACCAGTGCATCCAAAGCAAGCGTGCCGGCTTGTTCTGCAATGTGTTTGAGAACGGTTTCTATGCGTTCCTGTACAGCTCCCTGCACTGGAATGGGCACCACAAGCAATCGAGTCAGAGGCCAGCGTTCGCGTGCCGTGCGCAGCATGTCGGCCAGAGCAGAGCTTGGAACGCTGGTCAGCACAGCAACCGTACGGGGCCTTTGAGGCAATGGCCTGGCCAGTGCCGGATCGATCACCTGCTCGTCTTCCAGTAAACGGCGCACCCGTTCAAATTCCCGCATCACCGTGGTGAGGCTTGGACGGATGTCCAGCACCTGCACCGTCAAGTTTGCCCGTGCTGCCCAGAAGTTGAGTTTGCCCACTACGGTGACGCCGTCGCCGTCTTCTGGCCGGTAGCGGATTTGCCGCAGCTGCGAAGCCCACACCACGGCGGAAATACTGGCGTCTCCGTCGCCCAAGGACATCCAGAGATGCCCCTTTTTCAGTTGTGGTCTTGAAACGGTGGCTTCCACAAGAAACCTTGGCGCAAAACCACGCTCCAAAAGATTCCCAATTGCACTGTTCAGTTCAGCAACCGAGAAGGTTGGGATGCGATCAGCGCTCAAGGCGGCGGTATGCAAAACCCCAGTAAACACAGATCACGGAACTCACAGAGACGACAATCACGGCCCACGGTTGGGGGATCTGGGTGACTGCGATGGTGAAAATCACCATGACACTGCTTAACAGCCTTGCTCCGTCGCGACGGTTGCGCACGTATAGCGGTGCCAAAAGCTGCCTGTGACTTCACACCACTGTGAACCATGGCGTTGTCTGTTCAAAACACAAAAAAGCCCCCTCGAATCTTCGAGGAGGCTGCCAATTGAATCCTTTTGGAATCAGCCCATACCAATCTGAGCAAGGATGCCTTGGCCGGTCAGGAGTTCAGTACCCAGACCGATTACGAAACCCATCATGGCGAGGCGGCCGTTCCAGGTTTCAGCGAAGTTGACGAAGCCGAAGCGTGCGTTGTCGGACATTGAAGGAACCAGTGAAGATTTCAATAATTGTAACAAAGGATGGAGATTTGTTGCCGGCGTTTTGGCGATATGCGGAAGCAGGTAGTTCCACTACTGATCTAGCTCAGCATGACGTCGCTTTGTCCATGCTGTGGGCTGTGCGGCGACAGGGTCATCGGGCCAGGGATGCTTGGGGTAGCGGCCACGCATCTCGCTGCGCACCTGCGCATAGCTACCGGACCAGAAGCTCGCCAGATCTTGGGTGCGTTGCAGCGGCCTGCCTGCTGGTGAAAGCAGTTCCAGGGTCACAGGCATGTGCCCCTCCAGGACCCGTGGACCGGTCTGAGTTCCAAACATCTCCTGCAGCTTTACAGCCAACACCACGTCGTCCTCGTCGTAATGCAGGTTGGCGCTGCGGCCTGATGGGATGGCCATGCGCAGGGGTAGCAGTGTTTCGAGCCGTTTGCGATGCGACCAATCCAAATGGCCCCAGAGGGCCTCTTCAAGGGTGTCTGGATTGATGTCGTTCAAGCTGAGGCAGCCCATCAAGCAGGGGATTAACCACTCGCCTGCCTGCTCCACCATCAGCTCCCGATCTCGATCGGGCCAAGGTGATCCCAGGTGGCGATGGGCCAGCACCAAGCGCCGGCGCAGCTGTTCACAGCTGTCCGACCATGGCAGTTGATCCAATGTGCGGCCCTGTTGAAAACGGGCCAGCAACAGCTGCTGGCATCGTTCGGGTGCGACTGAAGATCGGGCTTTCTCTTGGACCACGAGTTCCCCCAGCTGTAGGCGGCGTGTGGCTCGGATCCGTCCCAAAGCTTCGTCCCAGGAGACGTGATCAACCCAGCTCCCCTCCTGGAGAGCCAGTTCCACGACCCGTTGATGGCTCAGGGGCAAGGCCAATTGAATGCGTGTGTCCCGCTGTCCTGTATCAACCCTTGCAACAGCAAGGGCTTCCGCTGAGATGAGGGGGTCTTCATCTCTCAGCATCGCGCCCCGCCCCTGACGCAGTAAAAAACGCCCTGGTTGCCCAGGGCGCGCAAGTGCGAGCCACTGGGGGAATGCGCACAGCACCAACTCGGCTGCATCGATGTTGGCCTGACCATCGGATGGCTCAAGCATCACTCGCTTCAGTTGCCGCATCAGCTGGCGACTGCGTTCACGCAGAGAACCAAGGCGATTGTCCTGTTCCATGGCCTGCAGGCGCAGCTGCAGATCACAGCCGGCGTAGGAGCTAGGCAATGGATCCCGCTCGCTCAGAATCGCGGCCAGATCACACCCCAGGCGTGCACGACCGTGCCGTTTGGCCGCAAGCATCAGCAGGCCCAGCCGTGGATGCACTCCTAATCCTGTGAGTTGGCGGCCGATGGCGCTGAGCTTGCCGGTGGTGTCGAGAATTCCCAGTCCTGTCAGGTGCTGGCGACCTTCCTGCATGGCAGCTTTTGGTGGCGGGTCCAGCCAGGGCAAGGTCTCGCCGAGACCAGCTCCCCATTGCGCCAGCTCCATCAACACGGGTTGCGGATCCGCCAGCTGCAGTTCCGGTGGGCTGAAGCCTGGCCGTCGTTGCTGCTCCGCGGGCGACCACAACCTGATGCATTGACCTGGTCTCTGACGCCCGGCTCTGCCCCGGCGCTGATCAGCACTGGCATGGCTCGAGGGAACTGTTTCCAGTCCCTCCATGCCGGTGTTGGGGTCGAAGCGCAGCTGGCGACTGAGCCCGCTGTCGATCACCAGCTGTACGCCGTCGATTGTGACGGAGCTTTCAGCAATGGCACTGGCCAGCACCACGGTTCCATCGCAGGAATCCGGGCAGCGCTTTAATGCCGCGCTCTGTTGCTGAAGAGGCAGTTGTCCGTGCAGAGGAGTCACCTGCCAATGCCGCAGAGACGATGTCTGCTCCAGCAGCTCTTTGCATCGGCTGATCTCCATGAGTCCCGGCAGAAATACGAGAACACCACTGCCCCTGGGGAGTGACAGGGCATGAGCCTCGAGAGCCCGCAAGACCTGTTGCGGCAGCCTCTCGTTCCGTCGTGGAGGCTGGTGAATAGTGGTGACCGGGAATGCGCGTCCCTCACTGGACAGAACCACAGCCTCCGGCAGGCGTTTTCGCAAATCGGTGAGATCCAGGGTGGCGGACATCACCATCACCGCTAAATCCGGATGCAGCACCGGCGCCGCCTCTCGCAGCAGTGTGAAAGCTAGATCGCTGTCACGGCGCCGCTCGTGGAATTCATCGAACAGAACGCAATTCACGCCTTCCAGTGATGGATCGGCTTGCAGGCGTCGAAGGAAGATCCCGTCGGTGATCACCTCCAGCTGCGTGTGGGTGGAGCGGCGCTGCTCGCCGCGTACGGCAAAGCCGACGCGTTGACCCACCGCTTCTCCCAGGCTTGCGGCCAGGCGTTCAGCTGCGGCACGGGCGGCGAGCCGGCGCGGTTCGATCATCCAGATTCGACCTGTTCGCGCAGCGCAGTCGCCAAGCTCTCCCATCAGAGCCAGGGGGACCCGGGTGGTTTTGCCAGCTCCGGGTGGAGCCTGCAGCAGAACGGTTGTTCCCGGCTGCAATTGCTCGCATAGCGTCTGCAGCAGGGCATCGATCGGGAAGGCCGTCAAGCCGGTGACGATGTCAGTGGATCAGGTTGATGAGGCCTAGGAGCAGAAGAGTGGTGATGGAGGCAAGGGCCGCCAGCAGCCGAATCAGTGGCCCCAAAGAGAAACTAAGGCTGTTCACGAAGAAAACCTTAAGAACTGAATTGAGACAGTTTTAGGCCTGAACGCCTGGCTGAAAGGTTTTGCTTTGCACGGTTTTACAGACCAGTCGTTCAACGCACATGGCGTGTGCCATCCACGGGGTG
>QCTY01000070.1:0-6796 GCA_003208975.1 Synechococcus sp. AG-676-F02 | reverse complement strand
GATGTCGGTCTTGATCGTGGCTCGCCGGTCACCATCAAGCCCATTGGTCCCCGCCGTTACAGCGCCTATGGAGGACAGATTGACAAGGTGACGATTCAGATCTACCCCAAAGACACCGATTCCAAAAAGATCTGATGGTGTCTGGTTCGTCGAGCGGGGATGGAATGATTGCCATCCCCGCTGGGAACTATCAAGTTGGTTCCGATCGCTTTTACCCAGAGGAGGCGCCAGTCCGTCAAGTTTCGATTGATTCATTCGAGATTGATCCGGCGCCTGTCACCAACGCAGAGTTTCTGAAGTTCGTTGATGCCACTGGGTATCAGACAGTGTCGGAGCTCCCCCCTGATCCAAGGCTTTACCCGGATCTCCCTCCTGAAGAACAGATTCCCGAGTCTGTTGTTTTTCTTCCGCCTCCCTCAACGGTGAATCGAAGCGAACCTCTCTCTTGGTGGGCGCTTATTGCTGGAGCCGATTGGCGCCATCCCCAAGGGCCTGATACCAGCCTTGAGGGATTGATGCAGCACCCCGTTGTTCATGTCGCTTTTGCAGACGCCCTTGCATATGCCGTCTGGGCTGGAAAACGGTTGCCAACAGCGGATGAGTGGGAGATCGCAGCCCGAGGTGGCCTGGTTGATCAGGACTATGCCTGGGGGCCTGAGAAGACGCCGGATAGTCGTTGGATGGCCAATGTATGGCAGGGTCCTTTCCCTTGGGTCAACCAAGAGACGGATGGCTGGTTCTGGACGTCACCCGTCGGAAGCTTTCCCCCCAACGGCTACGGGCTCGTAGACGTCTGCGGAAACGTCTGGGAATGGACGTCGACACCGTACGCAGTCCCAGAAGGTGAACAAGAACGACGTGTGATTAAAGGGGGCTCATTTCTTTGTGCTGATAACTATTGCCATCGATTCCGACCGTCTGCCTTGATGGGCCAAACATTGGATTCGGCAACATGTCACATGGGTTTCCGTTGCGTTGTCGACCGCTGATCAGGTTTAGATCAACGACGGCCTTTGATTTGTTTTAAGGAGAGGGCAACACCAAATCCGATGTGCAGCACGGCTGCAGGGATGGCGACAGTCGCCCTTGCATCACCTGTAAACGAAAAGATGGCCAGCAGGAAGCCACTGATGATGTTGTAAGCCATCAGACCGATGCTTGGCATCACGTCCTGGTCTGACGATTTATTAATGGACCAACAAGACAACCCGAGGCAGATGATTGCTGCTCCAAACAGTTGGGCCATCTGATTCCCGCCGTTGGGTAAGGACGATCCAACGATCAGGGTCATGGCCAACCCAGGTGCCAGCAGCAGTGCTGTTCCGGTCGCAAGTTCAACCAGGCAGGACAAGCGATGTGTACTAATCGAAGATTTCCTCATTTGAATAGTTGCTTCGACAAAAATCTAAATCAAAAAGAGACGTGCCTTTAGATATAAACTGGCCAATGATAAAGAGAGTTTTTGGTCTATGCAAGTGCTTTGTTTCTATATGATAAAAATTTTATTGGACGCAGTCGGTGCGAGGCGATGCTGGACCATGAACGCGACATCGACAACCTTGACCCTGTCGAGGAGCTGATGATCACATCAACGCTCGCCTATTGGGCTCGAACAATTACTTAGCTCTCGATTTTCACTAATTACGCACTGGCTGACTTGCACCAGTTCGGCTGGGCACTTGAGGCAATCCCCGACGGGGAGCACGACCAAAAGCACTACTAAAAAGCGGTGTTGATTGAGATCGCTGCTTCTTTGAAAACGACTTATCGAGCGGCACAATCACGCTGTTCGAAAATATTTTGGCCTAGTTACCGAATCCAGCTGTTGCACCTAATTAAGCCGAATTGCACAAAAAGCTGGGGAGTAATGTGGGATCAGCCCCTTAGAACGATTGCAATCAGTGGTTCCAGATTGGCAGAAGCGGCAAGAACCCCAGTACTGGTCGGCAAGTCTATTCATTGCCAACCCTCCCGCGCACCCCTTGATTCCAAAGCTCAAGACCCATGATCACAGATCTTGATCACCATTCGGGTCCGCGCAGTTCGAGCACATCCTCAGGCGAACGCAAAATCAATAATCATTCTCAGCACCAGGCTTGAGCTTTCTATATTCCAAAATCCTTTTATTCCTACAGTGGTTATGAGCTGGGTCTCAATCCCATTCGCCATGGTCATTGCATTCGCGGTGTACCCCATGCCCAGCCTTGGGCACAGCAAAGGCATCTACCGATCCAAAGCTGACGCAGAACATCGCGCAAGCGAGATTGGTTGCAAGTCGGTTCATCAGAACAACGGGAAGTGGATGCCCTGCGCGGATGAGCGTGAACTCCACCGCCAACTGCGCAAACAATGAGCCGACCACAGCTGTCAAGACGAGCACGCAAGGTTCACCGTTGGCTGGTCCCCATTACGGCTCTCCCGTTGCTGATCACCGCCGGCACCGGGTCTCTTTACAGCTTGCTATTGGAACAAGAGATCGATGCCTTCTGGCTGCTCAAGATCCATACCGGGAACTTTGGTGTTCTAAACCTTCAGCCCGTCTATCCAATGTTCTTAGGTGCACTGACCCTCATCGTCACAGTGTCGGGTGCAGCGATGTTCTTCAGACCATAGCCATGAGAGAGGATTACATGTAGCTCTCTCTTGAATACTCAGTAGCAAGCGAAGAAGAAGGCTGTTCCGTCATTGGAAATGGCAAGCACCTCGAAGCTTTCAGCGTCGACGCCAACCATCTCCATACCGGGAGAGCCGGTCGGTATCCCTGGAACCGCCAGACCTTGAATATTGGGCCGTTCTGTCAAAAGACGATGGATCGCAAAAGCAGGCATATGCCGTTTGATCACATATCCCTCCACAACCGCGTTATGGCAAGAATCTCGTTGAGGGCTCACACCACGCGCCTTTTTCACAGCATTCATATTCTCGGTGACATGGTCATCAATACGGAATCCCGCTGAAGCGATGAGAGATCCCCGTTGCGTACAGCAACCGCAACTCGCCGATCGATAAGCCGACATCTACGGGCCGGTAACTCTGCTGGTGTCGGGCATCGCAGCATCCCCTTGCACATCACCATGCGCCTGAAGCGGCTGAATCACCGAAAGCAGCGAGCCGATCACTTCCGTGTTTCCAAAGGAAAGGACACCATCGAAGACTTCTCCATCGCCAATGGTGATCAATTGCTGATCAGCAACGCCATCGAGCTCACGATCGAACAGATCGGAAAACACCTCCTGCTCAAAGACTTGGACAACAACATCAAAACCACGCTGCTCAACACCGACAGCAACGACCTGCTCCAACATCAACCTGATCTCATCTGATCCGCTATGCCAACCCCATGGCCATGGCTCAGTTGCACACCAACCATCCCAGTTGCACAAATTTCCTGGGACAACTTAGGGACAAACCCCTCAGACCGATTACTGCAACTGGGAAGTGAGTGGCAACATCGACCACCAGGGCCAGCGCTGATCAGCAGGATTCACTCCAGCTAAAGACACCATGCTCCCGATCAATGCAGTGATTCTGCAGAGGAATGGATCAGGCCAGGGGCAAACCACCCACCCCGGCTCAAAACAGCACCACACGCCACGCCGGTTGCCGGCAACTCACCAACAACCAAAACGACACCAACGCCTGGCTGAACTCAGCGACGCCCGAGATTCCCTTTTGCCAGACGGGTTGAAACATGGCCGCCAGCAGGATGCCCACACCGATGCATACTGACCAAGAAGACACGGCGCATCAGAGCCAATCGGTCCATGTCACTCAAGAAGAGCAAGAGACCTCAAATCAACAAGAACGAGGAGAAGAAAAGATCAACAAATAATCTTAGACAATTTCATGGGAGGCATTGAGCAATGAGCTGGAGCGATCACATCGACCAATCCCAACACCTAACTATATACATGCAAACAAAGGATGTGAAATTGATTTCAATCAATGGGCGGCAAAGGATTCTGGACTAACTTGTGAATCTCAACAGAAGTCGGGAATGGAATTTCAATGGAGTTAGCTTCAAATGCCTGCAATATTCCCTCTTTCATCCTTGCGATAGCATCAAAAAATTGACCTGTATCGTCATAATCAGATTCAATAAAGAATGTAAAATCTAAGCTATAATCAGACAACGCAGAGAGACGACACGGACCAAGCTTAAGTTGCGGATCGGATTCAACAACGCCACGTATAATCGATGGAAGCTCCTGACGTTTAGATCGGGGTGTGTCGTAAGAAATGCTCACTGAATGCTTGAAATTATTCACAGTTGCAATGACAATTTTTGCTTCCGCGCTCAAATCCTGCTTGAGCTGAAGATAATCCTTCCAATTATCTGAGCACGCCTTGGCAAAGACAGTCAGAACTTCTCCGCTAGAACCATCCTCGCTGTAACTGACCACTGGCGCGTCGAGCCTGTCATTATCCTGGATATAAGCATTGATCCGCTCAACGATTCCGTTGAGTTGTCCAACGCCCAAATTAGATGGAAGATCCATCAGCAGTTCAATTCCCTGAGTCAGACTGCGTTCAGGTTGGCCCAACTGGTGATGGCGGTCGGAGTAATTTTTAATGATCTCATCTTCTACTTTATTATTCGGTATAGTAATTCGTCCCGAAAGTGTGATCATATCAATCGAACGGAGGCCGATCCTGGATACAAAGCCCATCTCACTACCAATTTTGCAGAACTCGCCCACGCGAACCGGCCGATCAGACTGAATGGCGATTCCGGCGAACAGATTGCCGAGCAGACGAGATCCACCAAGACCCACGGCAAGCCCAGGAACCGCTGAAAATGCGATAACAGCATTGGATGGCATCCCTAGTCGCAACATCAGTTGGTAGACAAGAATCACAGCTCCAATCGCACCAAAAAATCGCGAAAAGGGAAGAATCAAATTGCGCAAGCGACGCTTCTCTAATTCAGATTGGCTACCCCTAAATCTGAGAATCCAAACAGCACTGGAGCTTGCAATAGCCTCAAAAAACAGGACAATTGTGAAACCAAATGATACATAGGCAACAATATCAAAGAACGAATTTGAATTTCTCAATGCTACACCAGTAAAGTTGATGCGGTTAGCGATCACAACCTTGGCAATCTGAGAAAAGGGGGCAATTGGCAAGGCCAGAAAGAAACGTCGCCACGAAATATTGACTTTTTGATTAGTAACTCGATTTAGGAAGTGCCCAGAGTGATCGCAATTATAGCGATAAGTATTTAGCAATTTGACCGCACAGATTAAGACTACTGGGATATACATCAGGAGCAGGAGGATTGTCATCAGATACTGAAGGAGACTCTGCTCACCAAAAGGAGTCTGCAAATAACGCTTGATATTGTCTGGCAGACTCACATACCACTTAGGGGGCACCAGATAACCAGGTGAATATGCAAAGTCTTCAAAAATCTTCGGTGAAGCCAGTGAATTGACGGCAATAATCTCCTCAGTACTCGACTTGCCATAAGTGTCACGGACAAAGCCGTACATCCGGTTAATATTCTCGAGGGTTTCCTTTGAGAAGTAATAGTCCTGATTACCCGAATCGTTTTTAACCGAACGTGTGAGTGTGATCGCCGTACCGGGTATCGTCCAGTCTGTCTTTTCCTTATCGTTTGGAATCAGAATCGGCTCACGGGAGTTGGCGAACGCATAGTCGAGGATTTCTTTTAGCTTCAGTACAGATTCCTCCTGTGTATCTTTGCGAATACTTTCAGGAATGGACGAATCATCCAGGGTTCGCTTGGCTGTTCTAAAAAGGACCTCCGCCTCGCGGATTTCGTCTTGGGCCTGCTGGCCCCAAATCAGACCTGGATATTCATCAGTTTGATAGCTGACATCCCGAATGATTTCACCAACCCGAGCCATGACGGCATAAAAACGCAATAACGTTTGTTGTGGAGTTACGCCAGTGACTTTGCCCAGATAGGACTGATCCCAGTTCGATGAATAGATCAGGAGGTCCTCGTAAAAGGGTTGGTCTTCGAGAGAAATCATGCCTTTCTCACTTGGCGACGTGAGGGCTACAGGCACCTCGCCTGAGTGGACATGTACAGAAGATGTCAGGCTGAGAAAAAATCCAAGGACGACGCCTATTAGTAAACGCAGTAGCATCTTCATGACTGCACCTCGAAGAGTCCATCACAATTTAGAGGATGTCAGCAGAACTGGCTACAATCCTGTCGTTCAAACCTCTAGTTTTTATTACTACATACATAGACCCCCTATGCTACACATTTGCTTCAATTATTCCTATTCAATAGTAACAACAAAACCTGATCTGATCTGATCTGATCTGATCGGGAAAACCAAATAACTGCATCCACCGGCGTTTTGTTGTCAGTTACTCACAACAAGGCTAAGCATACAAAATTAAATCGACAATTCCGTGACATTCTTTTATAAAAGTTCCAAGATATGAGAAGGGAGTGTCAGCAGCAGCCACCAAGACCAGCGCTGATCAGCAGGATTCTCACCAGCTCCAGTCGCTACACCGGTCGCATCCCCACGCCAGATCCTCAGGCGCGACCGGCTGTGAGTGCTGACATCGACCGCCAGGCCAAAACCCTGACCAACTTCTTCAACGGCAATGTTCTGGCCGTTGACGACATCGGGCCGGCAACAGACGCCGAATCTGCTCAGTAAAACATCGAACAACACTCAAGAATTGCCCCAGACACTATGCATCAACCGATACCGTCGAAAAACCTAATGCACGGAATTGCTTTGCAGCAACGATAAATATTCGACGTGGCCGAATAAGAGATCTTCGTAGAGCGTGAGACTTCAAC
>QCTY01000069.1:0-7038 GCA_003208975.1 Synechococcus sp. AG-676-F02 | reverse complement strand
CCGAAGGGAATCATCCTCAGCGGTGGCCCCAGTTCCGTGTATGCGGACCATGCGCCTCTGTGTGACCCAAACATTTGGAACCTCGATATCCCTGTCCTAGGGGTCTGTTACGGCATGCAGCTGATGGTGCAGCAGCTCGGTGGTGTGGTCGAAGCGGCCACCGGCAAGGCCGAATACGGCAAGGCTCCGCTCGAGGTGGATGACCCCACTGATCTGCTCACCAACGTCGACAACGGTTCGACGATGTGGATGAGCCATGGGGATTCGGTCAAGGCGCTGCCCGAAGGCTTTGTTCGTCTCGCCCACACCGCCAACACCCCTGAGGCGGCGGTGGCCAACCTGCAGCGCAAGCTTTATGGCGTGCAGTTCCATCCGGAGGTGGTTCATTCCATCTGCGGTATGGCTTTGATCCGCAATTTCGTTTACCACGTCTGTGGCTGTGATCCGGACTGGACCACCAGCGCTTTTATCGATGAGGCCGTCGCCTTGGTGCGGCAGCAGGTTGGTGACAAGCGTGTGTTGCTCGCCCTTTCCGGTGGTGTGGACTCATCCACCCTGGCTTTTCTGCTGAAGAAAGCGATTGGTGATCAGCTCACCTGCATGTTCATCGACCAGGGCTTCATGCGTAAGGGGGAGCCCGAGTTCCTGATGGACTTCTTCGACCGCAAGTTCAACATCCATGTGGAGTACATCAATGCCCGTCAGCGCTTCATCGGCAAGCTGAACGGCATCACCGACCCCGAGGAGAAGCGAAAGATCATCGGTACGGAGTTCATCCGTGTTTTCGAAGAGGAGAGCAAGCGTCTCGGACCTTTCGATTACCTGGCGCAGGGCACCCTCTACCCCGATGTGATCGAGAGTGCAGGAACGAATGTTGACCCCAAAACCGGTGAGCGGGTAGCCGTGAAAATCAAGAGCCACCACAACGTGGGAGGCCTGCCGAAGGATCTTCAGTTCAAGCTCGTGGAACCGCTGAGAAAGCTCTTCAAAGATGAAGTGCGCAAAGTGGGCCGCACCCTTGGATTACCGGAGGAGATCGTGCGACGTCATCCCTTTCCAGGTCCTGGTTTAGCAATTCGAATCCTCGGTGAGGTCACTGACGAGAAGCTCAACTGCCTTCGCGATGCGGATCTGATTGTGCGCGAGGAGATCAGGGATGCAGGGTTGTATCACGACATCTGGCAGGCCTTTGCTGTGCTGCTGCCGGTGCGTTCCGTTGGTGTGATGGGGGATCAACGCACCTACGCCTGGCCGATCGTGCTGCGCTGCGTCTCCAGTGAGGACGGCATGACGGCCGACTGGTCGCGGCTGCCCTACGACTTGATGGAAACGATCTCCAATCGGATTGTGAACGAGGTGAAGGGGGTGAATCGCGTGGTGCTGGATATCACCAGCAAGCCTCCTGGCACCATCGAGTGGGAGTGATTATCGCCATCGGCGATCCCGCTGGAGGCTTGAAGCCTCTGATTGTTCCCTCGAAGTTAAAGCTCTCGTTCGGTTCATTCGTGCACCAAACCCTGGCCGAATATTGAAGGCTGGTTTTCGGATGGCTGGACTCGATCAATCCTGAGATTTTGGTATTTCTTTGGGGCTGGTGGGAACCAAGCGGGCTAGATACCCTGACCCATCGGCCTTGGTGATGTGACGGCGACTCAATCGCAGGATGTGCAGCAGAGACGGCTGCAGCAGGACAGCATTCAGTTGGGTGGCCGCACGATCTATCTCAATCCTTTCCTCTACTGGCGAAGGTTTGACAGCAATACCGACCGCTGGCTGCGGGAGCCAGGTCAGCTCACCGAAGATCAGATCGCTGCCAACCGTCTCCGCTTCTATCCCGAACTGGCCTGGGATCAGTTGGATGACCATGCCACCGCCGTTCATGACGGTGCAGTGGAGATGTTTCTCAAAAGCCTGGAGCTGATCAGCACCTTCCATCCCGAGCTTGGTTCCGGCCAGATGCTTGAGGTGGAGCGAAAGATGACTATCACGAAGAAGAAGGCCTTTGAGCGCTGGGTGGATAAGGCCCTGCGCCGCCGCAACCGGGAGGAGCAACGCGACCAGCGCCGTTTTGAACGCACTCGTTTTCTCAGTGCCTGGCGTGAATGGTTGTCCATGGAGACCACCCATAAAGCCCTGGTGCCGATGGTGATGCTGATGGTGCTCAGTGCGGTGGGGGGCTGGTCGCTCGGGGCCGGTCAGAGTGCGTGCCCGACACTTTCGCTGCCTTCAGGACAGACTGAGCGTTCCTGAACGGAACCGATGCCTGCTGACTCCGTTCCCGACAATCCCCTGGATCAGTTGCGGTTGTCCGTGATGCAGGACGTCCTGCCGATTGGTCTCGCCGTTTTTGAACGAGCGCGACAGGGAGGGCCGGCCAAGGTGGCTGAGGTCTTCACCACCGGGACGGATGACCCTGTCCAATCCCTGCGTCAGGAGGGGGAACCAGCGGCACGCAATGTGCGCGACCAATTGGATGCCGTCAGCCCTGGACTGGGTAATCCTGTCATGCCCGTTGCGGTTTCGGTGGAAGATCCCTCCGATGAGCGCGATGATCTGCTCGAGACCTTGCAGCGGATCGAACAGCGGTTGGATCTTCTGAAGGGACACCTTCAGGACACCTGAATTCATGGCCCGGATTCCGCAGCAGCGACATGCGGGGCTGCGTCAACAACCCTTGGTATTGCTCTGTGTGGTGCTGATGTTCAGTGCTGCCATGACGGCTCGCCTGGCCTGGATGCAGTTGCTTGAGGGGCCTCGCTTCCGTGAACTGGCAGATGAGAACCGGATTCGTCTGGTGCCACGCTCACCGATGCGCGGTCGTCTGCTTGACAGGAAGGGTCGGGTGTTGGCATCAAGCCGACTGTCCTATTCCCTGTTCCTTGAACCCCGCTTGGTCCTCGATGCGGATTGGCCGGATCTGCGCGGTCGTCTGGCCCGTTTGTTGAGCCTTGATCCGGCCTTGCTGGATCAGCGTCGCGAGCGCGGTCTTGACCCTGGTGGTTATCGCACCACCTTGGTGCGAGAACTGAAGCCAGAGCAAGTGCTGCGCTTTCGCGAGCAGGCCCTGGGTTTGAACGGTGCTCAGGTGGATGTGGAGATTCTTCGTCACTACCCCCACGGAAGCCTGGCGGCCCATGCTCTCGGTTACACCCAGCCGATCACCGAAGGGGAGTACGAAGTCTTGGTTGAAAAGGGCTACCGGATCCGAGACCGCATTGGTCGGACCGGTGTCGAGGCGGCCTACGAGTCTCATCTTCGGGGGGCATGGGGTGGCCAGATGCTGGAGGTCAACGCCATGGGCGAGGTTCAGCGCAAATTGGGTGATAGCCCATCGAAAGCAGGCATGGACCTGACCCTGACGCTTGATCTTGATTTGCAGCGCGTGGCGGAGCAGGCGCTGGCTGATAAGCCCGGCGGTGCGGTGGTGGCTCTTGATCCCAGGGATGGGGCTGTGCTGGCTTTGGCCAGCAAGCCGGGTTTCGATCCCAACTTTTTCTCAAAGCTGATCACAACCCAGAAGGAGTACGACGCTCTTTTTGCCAACCCGGCCAAGCCATTGATGTCGCGGGCGATGAACGCCTATGACCCAGGCAGCACCTGGAAACCTGTCACCGCGATGGCTGGGATGGAATCCGGCAAGTTCCCACCTGATACCACCCTGAAGACCACCGCCTGCATTACCTATGGCGGTCACTGTTTCCCGGATCACAACGGCCGCGGTTTCGGCACCATTGGTTATGCCGATGCCCTGCGGCATTCCAGCAACACCTTCTTCTATCAGGTCGGTGTGGGTGCGGGCTCCATGGCGTTGAAGCAGGCAGCCAACCAGCTTGGTTTCCAGAGCAAGACGGGAATTGAGGTCGACTGGGAAGAAAGTGTCGGTCTTGTGGGTGATGAGACCTGGGCTGATCGTGGGCGTGGCTGGGCTGAGCCGGGTTCAGTTCCCTGGATTCCGGAGGACATGGCCAGTGCCTCCATTGGGCAGTCGGTGGTGCAGATCACGCCGTTGCAGCTGGCCCGCGCGTATGCAGTGTTTGCCAACGGTGGTTGGCTGGTGACCCCGCATTTGGCCTCGGGAGTCGTCGATTGGATGGCACCGGAGCACCGGCGAAGGGTCGACTTGAAACCATCAACGTTGCAGACCATCCGGGAGGGACTGCGCAAGGTTGTCTCCGACGGGACGGGATTCGGATTGAACGGTCCTGGGATTCCGCCGGCAGCCGGTAAGACCGGCACGGCAGAGGACAGCACCGGGGGACCGGACCATGCCTGGTTCGGCTCCTATGCCCCTTACCCCGATGGAGAGATTGTGGTGGTGGCCTTTGCTCAGAACACGCCTGGTGGGGGTTCAGTGCATGCGTTGCCAATGGCCAAAAAAGTTCTGGCCAAATGGCAAAGTTTGCGAACAGTCAGGCCGCCGTCAGAGCTGGTTGACTGAGCACCTGCCTGTAGTAACCGCGCAGCTGTTCAGTGGCTCCAGCCCAGCCCCAGCGTTCGGCTTCCTGGCGAGCGGCTGTCCTGAGAGCCTTCCGTTCGGTCTCGTCGCCGAGCAAGCGTTGTGTGGCCTCAATCAGGCTTCCGGCACCGCCATCCGCACCATCGGGTTCGTACAGGCATCCGTTGGTCCCATCCGTGATGATGTCGGGAATGCCCCCTCGGTTCGCACCCACCACCGGGCAACCGGCAGCCATGGCTTCCAGCAGCACCAGGCCAAGGGTTTCGGTGCTTGAGGGAAACAGAAATGCATCGCCGCTGGCGTAAGCGCTGGCCAGCTCCTCCCCTGATAGGTAGCCAACGAAGGTGGTGGCAGTGCCGTCGAAATGCTTTTCGAGCTGTTGGCGGTGCGGTCCGTCTCCAACGAGGGCCAGCCGCGTATCAGGCAAAGCCTCCAGCACCGGCCGGATGCGTTCGATCTGTTTTTCGGCGGAGAGACGGCCCACGTAAAGCAATACGCCGCCGCGGTCCTCATGGCCCCCCAGTAGCCGCTCCCGCATGGTTGTGCTGCGCAGCTCGGGGCGGAAAAGATCCGTGTCGACTCCCCGTTGCCACAGATCAGTGTGTTGGATTCCTTTGTCGCTGAGTTCTTGCACCATTGCGGTGGAGGTGCAGAGGTTGAGCAATGCCTGGTTGTGGGCGGCTTTGAGCATTTCCCACAAAAGGGGTTCCAGCATCCCAAGGCCGTAGTGCTCGAGGTATTTCGGCAGATGAGTGTGGTAACTCGCGACCAGGGGGATGTCCTTGCTTTTTGCCAACCAGATTCCACCAAGACCGAGCACAGCGGGGTTCACCACATGGATCAGGTCGGGTTGAAATTCATCAATGGCGTCAGAGACGGCCGGCCGCGGCAGCGCCAGCTTCAGTTCTGGGTAGAGCGGCAGCGGCATGGCTGGAACACCGATTAAACGTGCCCCCATGTATTCATCCGGGCAGCCCTCCGGACAGAACACCACCACCTCATCGCCAGCTTCCACGAGATGGCGCACCGTCTTGGTTAGACGGGTGACGATGCCATCGACCTTCGGCAGGAAGGTTTCAGTGAAGAAGGCGATTTTCAAGAGATGAGCCTGATCAGGAGGCGGTGCCGATGGCCTGGGCCTGAGTTTTGGTCCAGGCTGAGGTGCAAAGGATGCGGTTACGGTCGCAGCGGTCCGCGTAGCGTGTGGCGATTTCCACCACTTCCTTCAGCAATCCGTTGTCGAGGGTGGTCGGGTTGAGGCCGAGCTCCAGGAAGCAGCGATTATCAACGATCAGGTCGTTTTCAACGGCTTCGTTTCGCGGGTTGGGCAAATTGTTGACCTGTGCCCCAGTGAGGGCAGCCACTTTTTTGGCCAGTTCGCCAACCTGATGACTCTCGGTCATCTGGTTGAAGATCTTCACGCGTTCCCCTTGTTCCGGAGGATTGTCCAGGGCGAGCTGGACACAGCGCACCGAGTCGCGAATGTGAATGAATGCACGCGTCTGGCCACCCGTGCCGTGCACGGTGAGGGGATAACCGATGGCGGCCTGCATGAGGAAGCGGTTGAGCACCGTTCCGTAATCACCGTCGTAATCAAACCGGTTGGTTAGACGAGGATCACGATCCGTGGCTTCGGTGTTCGTGCCCCAGACAATGCCTTGGTGCAGATCGGTGATGCGGACCTTGTCGTTTTTGTTGTAGTAAAGGAAGAGCAGCTGGTCCAGCGTCTTGGTCATGTGATAGACGCTGCCAGGACTGGCGGGATGGAGGATCTCCTCCTCGAAGCGACTGCCATCCGGCTGAGGCACTTCGACCTTGAGATAGCCCTCCGGGATGGTGGCGCCGCGATGTGACCCGTAGCCGTAGACGCCCATGGTGCCGAGGTGCACCACGTGAATGTCGAGACCGCTTTCAACAATGGCGGCCAGCAGGTTGTGGGTGCCGTTGACGTTGTTGTCGACGGTATAGCGCTTGGTGGCGCTGCTCTTCATCGAATAGGGCGCTGCACGCTGTTCGGCGAAGTGCACCACTGAATCGGGCCTTTCCTCAAGCAGCAGGTCGAGCAGACGCTGGTATTCATGGGCAATATCCATGTGGAGGAAGCGAATCGGCTTGCCGCCGATCTCCTCCCAGGCCTTGAGGCGCTCACCGATGCTGACGATCGGTGTGAGGGATTCCACCTCGAGATCGATGTCAATTTTGCGTCGGCTCAGATCGTCGACGATCAAAACCTCATGGCCCTGATCCGCCAGGTTCACCGCACAGGGCCAGCCACAGAAGCCGTCGCCGCCGAGAACGAGAACTTTCACCCCAAACTCCTGCAGGAAAGAGCAAGATGCTCACTCAGGGCAAGCTACTACAGGGATTTTCCTGAACTTTTTTCAGCTGATGGCAACGGAAACAGCCATCATCGCGCCAACCAGTACGGTGCCGCCGATCAGCATCATCACGGAGCTGCGACCTCGATTACGGCTGGTCTCAGCGTCCATCACCTCCATCCGAGGCTCCTTCGCGAAGGCGTTCAGGCGACCGCCGTCTTCCGTGGTGACCTGCATGGGTCGAATGCGATTGGTCGGACCTTA
>QCTY01000068.1:0-7079 GCA_003208975.1 Synechococcus sp. AG-676-F02 | reverse complement strand
GATCCGCAGGCCGGACATCTGGCTGACAAGGTGCAGTGGTGGGTTCTCCCGACTCTGGAGGTGGAGGATCCTTTTCCAGTTGCGGTTTTGGGAGACGGCCCTCCCCTGTTGCTGTTGCATGGATTCGACAGCAGTTTTCTGGAATTCCGTCGCCTTGCACCTCTGCTGGCAGGTTCCTATCAACTGTTCATCCCTGACCTGTTCGGTTTCGGCTTTTCGCCGCGGCCACGTCAGGCCCGTTACGGCCCTGACGCCGTGATGAACCATCTCGACCAACTGCTTGAGCAGCTTCCTTCCTCACAATCGGTTGGGGTGATCGGGGCCTCCATGGGTGGGTCGGTGGCCGTTGAACTCGCTCGACGTCAGCCTGATCGGGTGCGTGATCTGTTGTTGCTTGCACCAGCTGGCCTGACCGGTCAGCCGATGCCGGTACCACCTCTGCTCGATCGCTTTGGGGCCTGGTTTCTCGGCCGCCCCGGTGTGCGCCGAGGGCTCTGCAGGCAGGCCTTTGCCGATCCCGACTCAGATGTAGGTGCGCCGGAGGAACAGATCGCTTCCTTGCATCTGCAATGCCCAGGCTGGGCCGACGCCCTGGCAGCTTTCGCCCGCAGCGGTGGCTTCTCCGGCTGTGGATTGCCGCTGCCTTCGCAACCCTTGTATGTGATCTGGGGCGCTCAGGACCGCATTCTTCGGCCCCGTTTGAAGCAGGCGGCTGAAGCGCTGCTGCCAACTCCAGCTGAAACAATCGAACCCTGCGGACATCTCCCACATATCGATCAGGCTGAGCATGTGGCGGCACGTTGTTTGGATCTGCTGCGGCGATGAGTGATCCGCTGCTCCGATTGATCTCGTCCGGTCTGCGTCTCTGGATCGCGAGTCGCTGCGACCAGGTTGGAGAGCTCGACCTCACCCTGCGGGGGTCGAGCCTTTCTTTGCTTCAGGGCCGTCTGGAGGGCGTGGATCTCAAAGCTCGTCAGGTGCGTTTTGACGGATTGCCGTTGCAGTTCGCCGAGATCAGCAGTGGACCGATCCAACTGGATCTGAGCCTGTTGAAGCCGGGGCGGATGTTGGCGTTGCGGGATCCCTTCCAGGTGAACGGCACGGTGACGCTGCCGGGTGTTGAGCTCAATGCCGCACTGGGTTCCGAGCGTTGGCGCGATCTTGCGGACTGGATGGCTGAGCAGCTGCTTGGGGTGACGCCCCTCGGGGCACTGCGGATCGACAACACGGTTCTGGAGCTTCGCGCGCAGGTTTCAGCGCAAATGGATCCGATTCATCGACGTTTTCGGCTTCAGGCCGACGCCGGAACGGTGCGGTTCTGTCCCCTTGACGATGACGCTCCATCCACGCGACTGCCGATGGACCCATCGATTCGGATCACCGATGTCAGCCTCTCGGCTGGACAGGTCACCCTGACCGGTGTTGCGGATGTGAAACCCTGACGACTGCCCAGGGCATCAATGTCTTACGACATCAGTGTCTGGAACAGTGGTTCGGCGAGAGAGATCAGGCTGGACACAACCGCCGGAGTGAAGAGATAGCTGTCGATTCGATCCAGGATTCCGCCGTGGCCAGGCAGGGCATCACCGGAATCCTTCAGCCCAGCATCCCGTTTCATCATGGATTCGGTCAGATCTCCCACCACCGCGATCAGGGCAACCACTGCACCAAGAAGCAGACCGGGCAGACCGCCAAAAGGCCATCCCATCACGGCACCGCAGATCAGTCCCATCAGCATCGAGCTGATGAAACCGCCGATGGCGCCTTCAACCGTTTTGCCCGGAGAGATCGCTGACAGTGGATGCCTGCCGAGGCGCTTCCCCACTCCCCAGGCGCCGATATCGCAGGCCACGATCATCAAACAAGTTGAGAAGGTGATGGCCAGTCCGCTGCTGCACAGCCAGGCGGTTCCGGGCGCAAGTTCGGGGGCCGAAAGATTGCGCAGGGCCAACCAGTGGCTGGGTAGAAACCCCAGATAGAACAAACCGAAGATGGAGGCCGCCACGTCGGCGATGGAACCGGTGACCGGCTGAAGCAGCAGCCAGGCGCAGACGGCTGCCCCGGACAGCGGCAGGATCACCGCTGACAGTTCCGCTGGCCAACCGGGCTGCACGGCTCCCCACTGCGTTGTGATCAGGAGCAATTGGCACGCCACCAGGGTTGTTTTGGTGGCAGGCCGCATTCCCTTGAACTGCGCCATCCGGAAGAACTCCAGCAGGCCCAGATGCACGATCACCCCCACGGCTGCGGTGAACCACCAGCCGCCAAGAATCACCACCAGGGCGCCAAATGCACCAGCGGCAAGGCCACTGATCAAGCGCTTGCGTGGATTGTTGGCCCGGGGGGAGGAACCGGTTTTGGGAGTTAGAACCTCGCTGATCACTCTGGCTGGACCACCCCGGTTGAAAGGCTTATCAAGTCGATTCAGGCTGTTTCGGGTTCAGCGGTTTGATCCACCACATCCAGTATGTCTGGAATCCGATCACCCCAAAGACTTTGCTGTCTCAGCAACCAGTGCAGCCGAGCTGCATCGAGGCGTTCGCCCGGCACCAGTAGCGGAATGCCCGGTGGATAGGGGCAGAGCAATTCAGCCGCCACCGTGTTCTCGGCTCGCCTCAGTTCACAGGACTGACGTGGCGCCCGCCAGGCCCAGGCCAGGGGCTGCGCCGGTTGACCAACCAACGGCAGCGGTGGCGGTTCGAATGGGGTCTGTGGCTGTCGACCCGGGTGTGCGGTCAGTAAGGCCCGCCACATCCCCCGCAAGCGGGCTCGAAGCCGCTGATGTTTGGCCAGACCAAGGCAGAACGTGAGAGTGGCGGGTTCAGGAAGTTCCGCCACAAGCCCCTCGTCCAGCAACCAGTCGTCGGCCTCCAAACCACTGATTCCCGCAGCACCGGTGTGGAGCACCAGCCGGAGTGGGTCCTGGGTGTCCAGCAGCGGTACTCCATCGTTCAGCAAGCCACGCTTTAACAACCGCGCTTCCCCCAGCCGCCGTTGCAACCGCCGTCTCCCGGGGGTTGTTTGCCAGTCGTTCAGGCTTGCTTCGCAGGATGCCAGCAGCAGGGCACTGGGGCTTGTGGTTTGCAGCCAGCCGATGCTGCGTTCAATCGCATCGGGATCAACACGGTTCCCCTGCAACCAGAGCACAGCGGTCTGAGCCAGACCGCTTGCGGATTTCTGCAGGGAGTGCACCACCAGATCAGCCCCGCTCTGGACTGCACTGGGAGGGAGGTCGGGATCGATGGTTGTGGCGAAATGGCTGCCATGGGCTTCATCCACAAGTACCGGCCATCCCCGCTGTTGCAGGCGGTCGATCAGGGGCGCCGGATCGGTGGCGTAACCCTGATAAGTGGGGTGCACCAGAACCGCTGCTCCGATGCTGGGATGTTGATCAGGGAGTGCTTGCAGAACGCGATCCAGCCAGGCTCCATCAGCCGGTTGGGGTTGGCCACGGTCGTTCAGAAATGGCAGATCGAACAGCAGCGGGGTGAGCTGCCCCAGCAGGCAGGCCTGAATCAGACTGCGGTGAACGTTTCGCGGCATCAGTACGGCCTGCCCCGGTCGGCACATTCCGAGCAGGGCTGCCTGCAGCAGCCCGGTGGCTCCATTCACCCCGTACCAGCAATGGTCGACCCCCATGGCATCCGCTGCCTGCCTCTGGCTGATGGCAACAGCACCCTCCGGCTCAAGGGGACCGCCGATGGAAGGCAGTTCCGGCAGGTCCCAAACCCCTGCGCGTCGACGCAGCAGACGACGGAGTGAATCGGGGAGAGCCTTGCCACGTCCGTGGGCCGGCAGGAAAAGGTTCCGACCGACCGGACGGTGCAGCAACCGCAGTAGAACCATGAGTTCTTAATTAAAGGATGGTCAAAGCCTGTTGCACAAAGGATTTATGTGCGGCTAGGGTCTCACTATTGGGTCTCACAACTGGGGGCAATACCAACAATGGGAAGACCTCTGAAAGGGCCGAGGCTGGTCAAAGGCGTCTATTGCGCGGTTTACACCTGGAGAGATGCAAGCGGCAAGCAACACAGCCGCAAGACAAGCCTGAGGACCAAAGACAAGGCAACAGCCCTCAGCCGGTGGCCAACGGCCTACAGCAGCCTCAAGGCCAAGGCGAGCAATCAAGGGAGCACATCGGCCCCGACGCCAATCAAGCCCGATGACCTGTTCACCGAGTGGAAACTCGACGACGCGACGGGCAACCCAACAGATGAAAGCTTTCTCACACCCGCTAGAGCCATCTTCGAGCCGGAAGACTTCGAGCTGACCTGGGAGCAGGCCTTAGAGATCCACAACGAACGCAAGGAGGCCAAGACAGGCCGACCGTTAGCGGCATCCACCATTGAGACGATTCAAAGTGCTTGCAAAGGAGTACCGGCTCCGGGCTCCGTTCAAGTGAGCGATGTGCGTGCCTATGTGGACAGGCTCCAAGGGCAGGGGCTCGCACCTAAGACGATCAGCAAGAAGGTAAAGATGCTCGGAGCCGTCACCCAGACCCTCCTCAAAGGGGCCTACCTGGCATCTGAAGCAATCAACCCATGGCACAGGGTCGATGTATCAGCGAAGAGCCAGAAGCATCACAGAGAGGCCACAAAGGAAGAGATAGCGGCCCTATGTGCCAACGGTCACCCGCTACTGATGCTCCAGCTCTATCTAGGGCTTCGTGTCGGCGAGTTAGTCAGCCGGGACCCATCGCATCTGAAGGAGGGCTGGTTAAGCATCTGCCCTACCTCCAGCGGCTGGAGACCTAAGACTGAATCCAGCGAGAGAGATCTGCCGGTACCCGACACATTCAAGGGAGCTTTACCCGGCAGGATGCCCCACGCAACAACACTGAACGCTCAACTTAAAAAGATCACCGGCTCCGATCTGACAACCCATGGACTAAGAGGTGCATGGAGAACAGCAAGTAGAGAAGCCCAGCTACCAACAGAGATGGCTGAGTATCTAATGGGCCATGCACACCCGCAGCAAGAACTTATCAGTGCTTACGGCTCCTCTAGAAGACAATCTAAGCTTGAAGCCATGCAAAAGGTATGGCTAGTAATAAACAAATGGTGTAACGAACCCTGACCACAACTAAATCAATGCAAAATGAAGAGTTAAAGACTCCGACACGTACGGAGCAGATCCTTAGCGCCCATCCATGGATGAAGGTAACGGAAGCCCATGCCTTATTGGCCTATAAATATTCGGTGTTAAGCGAAGCCTTTAGGTGGAGCAACACCGAAGGACTATTGAATGACTTCACCACCTCTATCTGCAGAGCTAGTGAACACCATGCAAGAAACAAACTTGCACTGGCGCTGGAGTATTGCGTGCTCTAAATAATGCGATCTTCTTATTCGGAGCTTTCACTAGGTTGACACATTAAAATTAGATACCAGACAAAACCAATGAAAGGAATTAAGCTAATAAATATCCAAGTCCAGTGTTTACCTGCATCACGAAGCCGTCGAACAGAAATAGACAAAGTTGGAAATATCTGCCCTAAGATGTAGAAAGATATAAGGATAGATACAAGGGTAAAGATAATTCCGGCAGTTAAGCCGAAGTTACTTAATCCGAAGTTGCCGAAATCAGCATTAGTTTTTATGCCATAAACTATAGATGCAATAAAATTAATGAGATACCACCACCAGAATTCGGCTCGAGTTGCTTTTCCTTTGTAGTCAAAGGACTTCCTCCAACCAGTGGTGAAGGCTTTTACCGGTCCCATGGAGTTCAATGCTGTTTCTGTGATCTAACTTTTAGATCGCTCCTCCAGCAACTGAGCAACAGCTTTAAGTAATAGATCTTCCTTGCTCAGTGGAGTCGATGCTTCTTTCTCCTTCTCTGGTTCTGGTGCTTGTCCAGTGATTGCCAGGGACGGCTCCGGGAGCGTTATGCCTTGCTCCTTCAGCCGCTTCTGCTGAGCCTTGACCCCATCTTCGATAGCAACCCTGAACCACTGACTGATAGTTCGTCGGTCATGCCGGGCGCACTGGGCCGCCTGCTGATAGAGCTCCATCGGGACGTTGACAGCAACCCGCTTGGTCTTCTCAAGATCAACTGGCACGACTTGTGGAAGTGGGTGCGCCAACCATACCCTCACCACCCAATCTGGCCAGTGTTGCTGACAGGGGTTGCACCTTGGACATGCCTTGGAGGAAGTCAAGGGAGTTTCCCCAGTCATGAACGAACTCACACGACACCCCGGCGAGATCCGCACCCTGCAGTTCACAGCTATTGATGAGATGGGCTAAGAACCCTATGCCCGTGAGCTCATGAGATTCCTAGATACAGGCCCCCTCCGCGAGTTCATGGAGCATTTACAGGACAACGACCCGCATCACTTCGATTGATTATTGGGGTTGCACTCAACGCCAATCACTTACCCTGGACTGGAGCACTTCTGATGTTCTCATTGCTATTCGCAATCATCCCGGCCTACAACACCATCGCGCCTGAGCTCAGCGTCACTTGTCAGCACATTGCAGCCAGGCTTTATGTGGATCAACATGCTGGCCGAATCACCCATGAAACAGCAGCCAGCGCCTTCAGACGTTGCCAGCTTCGCTATCCACCCCTGGCACCGGATCAGCCGGTTGACTATCTCTGATGGCTGAATGGGTTCTGACTTGCCACAGCTGCAACCTCCGGAGATTCGGTAACAGCAAGTGGGCTCCGACCCCTAGGACCCTTGAGTGCTCAGGGTGTGGCGGGGAGCTCCTCGTGTGGCGCTGCTGCTATGGCGCCGATCTACCTCCGAAGATCTTTGAGCTGCTGCTGTTCCATCCGGCTCAATCCTTCCCGATTGTCAACCGAACTCTTTCCGCTAAGATTCATCGGAGCCGTCTCAGTATTCTCGAAAGGTTAATCTCAAGGCTGTCTAAATTTCGTCTCAGATTCCATATATAGCGTTTCTAGTTGATGCCTTGTTGGCTTGATTTGTTTGGCAATATATAAGGTATTGGCCCCGATGATTCAAGGGTAAATGTCAAACTCCTTCGAGAATCGCCTTCAAGGCCTCTCTTAAATGATGGATGGACTATCTAGCGCGAAGACCCCCTGAGGCCTGTTGTAGGGGGTCAGAG
>QCTY01000067.1:0-7281 GCA_003208975.1 Synechococcus sp. AG-676-F02 | reverse complement strand
TCGGCAACATCGCTTGAGCTCTTCATCCCAGCGGCTGCGATGCAGCAGATCCAGGCAAAGAGCTGCTGATGCCTCGAGATTCTCCATGCTGCCTGTCTCCCCAGGGGCGCAAAACACCGTCGGTCCCAGCAGCCGGCGCTGAGCCTCGGCAAACGCTGCAGTGAACTGGGGCCCACCACCAGGAAGCTGCAGGGCTGGTCGGCACAAGCCCACGGCCTGTTCCACGGCCGTACCTGCCATTCCGATCACCAGATCGCTGCTCTGAAGAACGGCCTGGAAACCATCGCGATGAACATGGATTGCCGGTGCTCCCTCGCGCAACAACACTCCGGCGTGCAACGTCCAACCCGCCTGCTTCGCCAGCACAGTGAGTTCCTCATTCCGGAGGCTGGCGACCAGAGCCAGATCAAAGCTCAGGTCCTTTCGCTGCGGTAGCCGGGTCACCAGCTGCAGCATCAGGCCCAGGTTGGCGTCTAGCTCGGGGCGGCGACTGCCGGGCAGCAGACCAATGCGCTGGGCTACCGCTGGTAGCGCTGGTGTCGCCGTCAGCACCGGATCCATGAATGGATTCCCCAGAAAGTTCACCGGTCGTTTGAGTTGCTGGCTGAGGTCATCCGCTGTGAGCTGGTCCCGGCTGAAGATCTTGAGAAAGCGATGGCTGCGGAGCAGAGCAGCGCAGGGCCAAGGCAGGCGCAACGTTCCTTCGTAATGACTGGAGTAAGCGACCAGATAGGTGGCAACGGGCCGACGACTTAACCAGGCTGCGATCACTGGGATCACATCCCCCACCACCAGGATCAGGTCGAAGCGTTTTCGTGACAGCAGCAGCCGCAGAAGCCTGCGTAGGAGGTAGAGGATCTGTCCCTGAACGAGCTCGGTCAGACGGCCTCTCAGGCTGGTGTAGCCCAAGCCGCCGGTGCTGAATTCATGGCTGCTCCCCAGAAGGGTGATTCCGGCTTGCTGATAAGGCCCGCCCAGGCCAGCTAGGGGCAGGGCCGTCACCGTATGGCCGCAATCGATCAGGGCCTGGCCCAAGAGGGCACCGGAGAGATCCTCCCCATGGCCGTTGCTGAGCAGCAGGATCGTTCCCATTCACCTCATCCAGGTGGGGCTCATCGGCGGGGATGACTCATAGCGTCAGCCAGGCCCTAACTTTCTCCAGCGCTGCCCAGTCCGGTCGCCGCTGCTGTCCGTCATCGAGGGACCCCTTGAGATCCTCAGCAACCTGGGGGGCCATGGCCAGCACCTGCTGCACCACCTGTATGTGGTCGCGGACTCCTTTCGACTGGGTTTCCAGCAGCGCCAGGCTGAGATTGATACGGGCCTGGGGATCCTGCGGGTTGAGTTTCACTGCGAAGCGGGCTGATCGCAGCGCCTCCTCCGGCTGTTCGCAAAGCAGTTGAAGCCAAGCCAGGCATGTCCAGCCGGCGGATTGCCTCGGGGCTGATTCGGTGATCCGCAGGAAGTCGGGGAGGATCTCGGCAGCGCTGGCACCGGCCTGATAGCGATCCATCGCCTGCTCGAACAGGCTCTCCTGGCTGGAATCCATGGGGGAGCGTGAAACGTCCTTCAGGTTCCCATGCGGTACCTCAGGGATCAGACTGCGAAGGAGCTGCCGCAGCCGCAGGTCTGGGTGGCGTTGGGATTGGTGAAATTGAACCCACCGCCGATTAGGGCCGTGCTGAAGTCCAGCTGCATCCCGTAGATGTACAGAAGGCTCTTGGGATCACAGATCACCCGGAATCCTTTGCCTTCAGCTGATTCGTAGTCGTAAGTCTCGTCGTCTTCGAGGGTGTCGGAGGCGGGCACGAAATCCATCGTGTAGCTCATTCCGCTGCAGCCGCCGGAACGCACCCCAACCCTCAGCACCTGATGCTCACCCTGCTCACCGCAGAGTTTGGCCAGCTGTTGCATCGCTGGTTCAGTGATCAGGATGCCCTTGCCGTCTTTAGCGGTATGGGCGGGCGCTTGATCTGGGGTGGTGGTCATCGTGGATGCCGGCGCTGCTCTCAGTCTATGGAGCCCTATACATAGAGTCGCCCAAGTTGCACATTGATTGTGCGGGTCGCGATTGTCGGTTCCGGTCTGTCCGGCCTCTCCGCTGCAGTGGATCTGGTGGATGCTGGCCACGAGGTCAACCTGTATGAAGCACGCACCTTCATGGGCGGCAAGGTCGGCAGTTGGGAAGACCCGGATGGCAACCACATCGAAATGGGGTTGCACGTTTTCTTCTTCAATTACGCCAATCTTTTTGCTCTGATGAAGAAGGTGGGGGCTTTTGAAAATCTGCTCCCCAAGAACCACACCCACTTGTTCTGCAACAAGGGCGGGGATCTTCGTGAACTCGATTTCCGCTTCCCTGTCGGTGCTCCATTCAATGGACTCAAGGCTTTTTTCACGACCCCGCAGCTTTCGTGGATCGACAAACTTCGCAATGCCCTGGCGCTTGGCACCAGTCCGATTGTGCGAGGGCTTGTTGACTACGAGGGGGCGATGCGAACCATCCGAGCCCTGGATTCAGTCAGTTTCCAGGATTGGTTTGTGGGCCATGGCGGGAGCATGGAAAGCATTCGCCGCATGTGGAATCCCATTGCCTACGCACTCGGTTTCATCGATTGCGAGGCAATCTCCGCCCGCTGCATGCTCACGATCTTCATGATGTTCGCGGCCAAGACCGAAGCATCCAAACTCAATCTGCTTAAGGGTTCTCCCCATCGCTGGCTTACAGGTCCGATCCTTGATTACATCCAGCAGCGTGGCGGAAAGCTTCACCTCCGCCACAGAGTGAAGCAGGTGGAATTCAGTGAAGGGGAGAATCCAGAAGTCACGGGTCTTCAGTTGCAAACTCCCGATGGTGCAATTCGCGTTGAAGCGGATGCTTACCTTGCCGCCTGCGATGTACCGGGCGTTAAAAAGCTGATCCCAAAGGCCTGGCGTCGCTTCCCGCAGTTCGATGCGATCCACAAGCTGGAGGCTGTGCCGGTGGCGACAGTCCAGCTTCGTTATGACGGCTGGGTCACTGAACTTGGGGATGAAAACGAAGCCAGTCGACGCGATGTGAACACTCCCACCGGTTTGAACAACCTGCTGTACACCGCCGACGCTGATTTCAGTTGCTTCGCGGATCTGGCCCTCGCCAGTCCGGAGGATTACCGCAAGGAGGGTGAGGGATCCCTGTTGCAGTGTGTCCTGACACCTGGCGACCCCTGGATACCGAAGAAAGCTGATGTGATCGTTGCCCACACCGACAAGCAGGTGAGGGAACTGTTCCCCTCCGCCCGCAACCTCAAGCTCACCTGGAGCAATGTGGTGAAGCTTGCGCAGTCTCTTTACAGGGAAGCTCCTGGGATGGATCCCTATCGCCCGGAGCAGCGCACTCCTATCAGCAATTTCTTTCTTGCGGGTAGCTATACCCGCCAGGACTACATCGACTCGATGGAGGGAGCCACGATGAGCGGCCACCTTGCTGCTGCAGAGATCCTGCAGCGTCAGGTGAAACTGGCTACTAACGCGGCGGTTGCCTGATGGGACGTTTGCTCGAACACACCGTCACCAGCGAGGTCAGCGCGTCAGCCGATCGTGTTTGGGAGGTTTGGAGTGATCTGGAGGCCATGCCGAAATGGATGCGCTGGATCGAGTCCGTGAAAACTCTGGATGATCCGGATCTGACCGACTGGACTCTGGCAGCTCAGGGGTTTCGGTTCCATTGGAAGGCCCGGATCACCCAGAGAGTGGAGGCTCAACAGCTTCACTGGGAGTCGGTTGGTGGATTGCCTACCAAAGGTGCTGTGCGCTTTTATCCAGAGGCGCCAGACCGCACCGTGGTCAAGCTCAGCGTCTCCTATGAGCTTCCTCGGGTCTTGGCACCATTGATGGAGCCCAGCATTCTGGGGAACATCGTCACCAAGGAGTTGCAGGCGAATCTTGACCGTTTTCGCGATCTGGTTGAAAGCGGCGGCTGATCGAGCCGTCGGACTTGCGGCATTGACGCTGGGTCCTTTGGCCCTCGTTGCCTGTGGTTCTCCCGAACCCCCTCCGGTGAGCATGCCCTCTCTGGAGCCTCTCCCCTCGGAACCTCAACAGCTGCCACGTCCACCTCGGCCAGACCTTGGCTTAATTCCTCTGCCGACCGTTGAGGAAGTTCAGCAGTCGGCCCCTGGTGGCAGGGTCGATCCCTTTCAGCCACTCTCTTCAGAGCAGGTTGAGGTCGATTCCGATGCCGATGCCGCAGATGCAGTGTTTGATCCTGCATCTGGTCTCACCTTGTCTGGGGTTCTGCGGGTGGGTCAGCAACGGCGAGCATTGGTTCAAACCCAGGGACGCAGTGGTGAACTCTGTGAAGGGGCCGATGGTCGCTGCGTCGCAGACGGTGATCGGCTGTTGCCTTCTGGTTGGTCTGTGCTGTCGATCGATGTTGAGAAGGGTTGTCTTGCTCTCGCTCGTGAGGGGGAAGCCCAGGATCTGATCTGTCTCAGCTGAAGGCGTCCCTGCAAGCGGCAACGAGCCCGTCGAGGTCATGGGGGTCGGCTTCTGCATCGACTCGACCGAAGTGCTCGTAGCAGCTTTGACTGGTCTGTGGCCCAATCGAGATCAATTTCACGGTGGAGATGTATTCGCTCCACCGTTCACCAAAGCGTTGCAGCAACAGCTGGGCGGAATGGCTGGCGGTCTTACCGCTGCTGAAACAGATCACATCAACGTGCTCAGCGGCAATCGCTTCTGCCGTGGGTTCGGGCATGGTCTCCGGACAGCGGGATTCGTAGGCCGCCACCTCCACCACCCGCACCCCCGCCTCAGCAAAGACATCCGCCAGCAGGGTGCGTCCACCGCTCTGTACCCGCGGCAGCAGCATGCGCAGCCCGAAGCCGGACACTGGAAAGTTCTCGATCAGGCTGTCGGCCACAAAGCTGGGAGGCACGAAATCGGCCGGGGCGCCGAGGCCATCGAGCAATGCTGCGGTTTTGCGTCCCACCGCCGCGATTTTCAGGCTGTCCGGCCGGCGCGCCAGGCAGCTGCCGCGTCGTTGCAGCCGTTGTTCCACCGCCTGGACTCCGTTGGCGCTGGAGAACACCAGCCAGTGGAAATCCTCCAGTTCATCGAGGGCATCGTCGAGGGGTCCCCAGTCATCGGGGGGACCGATCACCAGGGCTGGAAGATCCAGCACGCGGGCACCCTCGGCTTCCAGCAGGCTTCTTGCTTCTCCCTGTTGGTTGGCAGCGCGGGTCACGACCACCGTGCGGTTGATCAGTGGGGAGCTCAAATGACCGGCTCCACATCCAGCTTCACCAGGCCTTGTGCCTTGTCGCGCAGGGCCTGGGCTTCCCTGTCACGGCCCTGTTCCCTGAACAGCTTGATGGCACTGCGGAAGCTGTTGCGGGCCCCTTCAATGTCACCGCCCAGAAGCAGTGCTACGGCATGGTTTTGGTGGCAGGTGGCGTTGCGGGGGTCGAGATTGATGGCTCGGCTGTAGGCCTCAAGGGCTGCGGCGATGTTGCCTTTCTGCCGCTGCATCAAACCGAGGTTGGCCCAGCCAAGAGCCACTTCAGGAGCGGCCTGGGTGGCGGCCTGGGTGAGCTGAAGGGCTTCATCCAGCTCACCAAGGTCCATCAGCCGTGCAGCCAGGTTGATGCGAGCTCCCAGGCTGACGCGTTGATCCAACGGGATGGCGAGGGCTTGCCGATAACAGTCCACGGCGCTGGCGGGATCCGTTGGAGTCAGAGCCAGTGCGAGATGAAGCAGCAGTTCATAGCGTTCGCTGCCTGGCTCCGTCGCCTGCTCGAGCCCGCTGCGCAACAGGGGGATCGCCCGCGCGTGTTGGCCTTCACTGATCAGCAATCCTCCGAGTTTGGCGCTGGCGTAGGGATCGCCAGGGTGGGCTGCCAACTCGCTCTGCATGGCAAGGCGCAGCCTTTCCGACTTGTCTGTGCCTGCCAGCAGCTCAGGGCGGTAGCCATCGTGAAGGATCGCTGGTTCCTGGCAATCCACAATGCGCCACTCGGGTTCGCTGGTCAGCAGCTCCCTCACGCTGTCGTCGATCATCGAGTGATACGGACGGCTCCAGCGGATGGCGGCATGGCGACGAAACATGCGGCTGACCCTGGAGTAGGGCGCCATGGCGGCTCCCAATTCATGGCGCAACAGATTGATCACCAGCACGTCTGGCTGCGCCATCAGCTGCTGCAGCTGAGGGATCACCTCCGCCCGCAGCTGTTCATCGGCATCCAGCACCAACACCCAGTCGCCCTTGAGAAAGGTCAGGGCGCTGTTGCGGGCGGGGGCGAAATCCCCGGGCCATTCCATCCGTTCCACGCGGGCACCGGCGGCCGTCGCCACGGCGACAGTGGCGTCGGTGGAGCCCGTATCCACCACCACCATTTCGTCGGCGATGGTCTTCACCGAGTCCAGGCAGGCGGCCAGGCGCGCCTCTTCGTTGCGCACGATCATCGACAGGCTGAGCATCGTGGCGGCAGAAACTGGGCGGGAGGTTAGGCCGCTCAGTCGGTGAAACCAGCCGTCTCGCTTGATGTGATCTTTCCTTGAAGCAGAGCTTGAAGCACCTGATGCTGAGCTTCCGGCATCTGCCCTGGGCTGTAGGCGGCTGGAATCGCTGGATCCAGCTCAGATTTCAGTTGGTCCCAGATGTAGGGGCTGCCATAGATCACCAGCCCCGCCAGTCGCTGCTGATCCTGTAGTTGCCGCACCGCGGCTCTCCAGGGTTCCTGCCGGTCCTGCTCTCCGCGGAAGGGGTTTCCTCGCAGGAAGAGCTGCAGCAGCACTGGTCCTTCTCCCAGAAGCTCGAGCGCCAGCGGTGCTTCAGGGTCGAGTCGCCAAGGGGACAGGCCCTGGGGGTGAATCAACACGGGTTTGTAGCCCAGGACTTGTGGGTGGTTCAGGGCAGGGGCCTGACCGCCCAGGGCCGGGCAGGGCCAGACGCTGTCAATGCGTATCAGATTGATGCCCTTGGCAGCAGGGATGCCGGCGCTGGGATGCAGCTGCAGGCTGGCTTGAACCAGTTCCTGTTCGAGTGCCTGGTGAGCTTGGTCAACGATGTTCGGGCTGCTGTCGTCGGCTGTTGCACAACGCTCCAGGGCCACCCGACGTCGCTGCAGGGCTGTTTGCAACCGCTGCAGGGGAATTCTTCCCTCGCTCAGGGCCTGGCTGATGCCGCTGATGGCTGCTGTTGCATCAGCAGGCATCAGGATCAGGTCTGCCCCTGCTTCGAAGGCCAGCACGGCCGCTTCGGCGGCACCGGTGTGGCGGGTGATCGCCTCCATCACCAGG
>QCTY01000066.1:0-7309 GCA_003208975.1 Synechococcus sp. AG-676-F02 | reverse complement strand
AGCATGCAGATGAGATCTTCTCAATGATCGAAAATCCCAAGACCTACGTCTACCTATGTGGTCTTCGGGGGATGGAGCCAGGCATCGACGAGGCGATGACGGCTGCCGCTGAAGCCAGGGGGATGGACTGGGCTGAAATGCGCCCCCAACTCAAAAAGGCTCATCGCTGGAACGTTGAAACCTATTGATTCAGGTCAGCAGGTTGCCTTTCGAACGACCCACCCCAGCGGGGTGGGTTTTTTATTGGTTGAAGACAAATCAGATGGCAAATCCAGACAGAAGTGATGAGAGCACGGCCCGATCAGTCTTCCGTGCCTAAACCAACGTCAGACACCAATGAGCGCCATGCTCGCCACCGCCACCAACCCCCTGCGGGTCGGACTGCGCCAGGAGCGCGTCATCGCGCCCCAATGTTTGGTGATCTTCGGGGCCAGCGGTGATCTCACCCACCGCAAGCTCGTGCCGGCACTGTTCGAGCTGTTCCGGCAGCGTCGCTTGCCCAGTGAATTCGCCGTTCTGGGCTGCGCACGCCGCCCCTGGAGCGATGAGGAGTTCCGCGGAAAGATGGGTGATGCAATGGCCAAGCGCATCGAGGAAGATCCCCAGGCCTGGGAGCAGTTCGTCGGCAAGCTGTTTTATGAGCCGGTCGACCTTCAGCAACCCGATCATGTTGTTCGCCTTGGGGAGAGGCTTGAAAGGATCGATGAACAGTGCTCAACCCATGGCAACCGCACTTTTTACCTGTCGGTTTCTCCGAAGTTCTATGCCGGAGGTTGCCGCTCTCTTGCCGATGCGGGTCTGCTGAAAGATCCCAAACGCAGTCGGGTGGTGATCGAAAAACCCTTCGGACGCGACTACGGCAGCGCCCAGGCACTTAACCGTGTGGTTCAAACCTGCGGCCAGGAAAACCAGATCTTCCGGATTGACCATTACCTGGGCAAGGAAACGGTCCAGAACATCATGGTGCTGCGGTTCGCCAACACGATTTTCGAACCGATCTGGAACCGCAACTACATCTCCAGCGTGCAGATCACCGCGGCCGAGACCGTCGGTGTTGAGGAGCGGGCTGGCTACTACGAAACCTCCGGTGCCCTGAGGGACATGGTGCAAAACCATCTCACCCAGATGCTGGCGATCACGGCGATGGAACCTCCGGGCCGTTTCGATCCGGAGGCCATCCGCAACGAGAAAGCGAAAGTGCTGCAGGCAACCCGACTGGCTGATGAACTGGAACCCTGGAACTGCTGCATCCGCGGCCAGTACGGCCCTGGAGGAAGCAACGAAAGTCCGTTATCGGGGTACAGACAGGAGCCCGGTGTTGACCCGAACAGCACCACCGAGACCTACGTGGCGATGAAATTGTTCATCGACAACTGGCGCTGGCAGGGGGTGCCTTTCTATGTACGCACGGGCAAACGTCTCGCCAAACGCCTCAGCGAAGTGGTGCTCACCTTCCGTGAGGCGCCCGTCCACCTGTTTGATGCGGCAGCGGGCGGGCCAACCGCCAATCAACTGATTCTGCGCATCCAGCCCGATGAGGGGGCCGAATTCCGCTTCGAAGTGAAGTCGCCTGGGTCCGGCATGCGCAGCCGACCGATCGACATGGAGTTCTCCTACGACGACTCGTTCGGGGAACCCTCCGATGAGGGTTATGTCCGACTTCTCGCCGACGCCATGCTCAGCGACCCAACCCTGTTCACCAGAAGCGACGAGGTGGAAGCGGCTTGGCGGCTGTACACCCCGCTCCTGGAGCTGATTGAAGACAGTCCCTGGCAACTCCCAATTCACCCTTATGAGTCGCGCACCTGGGGGCCGGCCGCAGCCGATGCGCTGTTGGCCCGTGACGGACTGCTGTGGCGCCGTCCCTGACTTCCTGTTTTTCAAGCCACGTCGTTGTCCCAATCCGTCTGATCCATGTCTCCGCAGCTCACCCTCCAGACCCCCCTGGAACTGGCTCCCGCTGACGTCCCCACCTATCTCGAGCAGCTCTGGTCACCCGAACAACAAGGCAGCACGGGTACAGGTGCCAATACCTTCTGCCTGCTGATCTGGCAACCCGCCTGGGCGGAACAGCACCTGATCCGCACCGGGCGACTGAATGGACCGATCACCGGCCAGCAGTCCGATCAACTGGTGGCCGCCGGCCAGCAGGCGGTGATCGATGCAGACCTGCCAAATGGCACGCCTCCACTGGCGGAGGCCGTGATCAGTTCCATGGCTGGATGGGATGGCATCAACCCAAGCGAAGATCTGCGCGGCCAGTACATCGACCCAGCCCTGAGTGCTCTTCAACCCCGTCGGCTGATCACGCTGGCTCCGACGATCGAGGCCGATCACAAATTGGAAACCCTCGTCGCGGCGTACTGCCCGCTGCCAGAGGAAGGGGGTGGCACAACAGCCTGCGGCGATGTTGTGGTGCTGCGCGGCAGCCAGAACGCCCTTGAAGAGGGCCTGGCCATTCTTCAGCCCCTGCTGCCGGCAAGGATGCCGGCCTGGGTGTGGTGGAACGGCTCCCTCGATGAAGCTCCGGATCTTCTGGACCAGCTGGCTGGAACACCACGGCGACTGATCCTCGACAGCGCCGTCGGCACCCCACGCCAGTGCCTCGATCTGCTGCGAACCCGTGTGCAATCAGGGCAGGCGGTCAATGACTTGAACTGGCTGCGACTGAGCAACTGGCGCGAAACACTGGCGATGGTGTTTGACCCTCCACAACGCCGGGAGGCTCTGAACCACATCACCCAGATGGAGATTGATGTTGAAAGCAATCACCCCGCCCAAGGACTGCTGTTAGCGGCCTGGATCGCGGATCGACTGGGTTGGAAACTCATCAGCAGCGACAGCGACGACGAGGCCATCAACGCCCGGTTCACGCGTGGTGATGGTGTGGAGGTGCGCTTTCAGTTGATGTCTGTGCCCGTAGGTCAGCCCAGCGTGCATCCTGGCCAGATGGTGGGATTGCGTCTGATCTGCAAACCCGACAGCAGCCCGGGAGTGTGCGTGATCCTCTGCACGGAATCAGGTGGCTGCATGCGGCTCGAGAGTGGCGGCATGGCCGACCTTGAACTCCACGAGGAGATCGTTCCCGTGCAGAACAGAACTCCTGAAATGGATGTCGCCCGCCTGTTGGGTGGCGGACACGACACCACCAACCCGCTCCTGGCGTCAGCTGCACCTCTGGCTGCCAGCCTGCTGCCCTGAAGATCTTGCACGACTGAGCCATGGCCGTTGTGATCGCTGCACCGGCCAGCGGCAGTGGCAAAACCCTGCTCAGCCTGGTGCTGCTCGCCTGGGCCCGCTCCCAGGGACTCTCGATCCAGCCCTTCAAGGTGGGGCCGGACTACCTCGATCCTCAGTTGCTGAGTGCAACCGCTGATCGCCCCTGCCGCAACCTCGACCTGAGCCTCTGCGGCGAGTCCTGGGTGCAGCGTGCCTTCCAGGGCTATGGGGGTGAAGCGGAGCTCACGCTCGTTGAAGGGGTGATGGGTCTGTTTGATGGCATTGGCTGCAGCCAGGACGGCAGCACCGCCGCGGTGGCTCACCAGCTCGACCTGCCCATTGTTCTGGTCGTGGATGCCGGAGGTCAGGCGGCATCGCTGGCGGCTGTGGTGAAGGGGTTCCGTGATCACGATCCAGGGCTGCGGATTGCCGGTGTCGTGCTCAACCGCGTCAGCACCGAGCGGCACCGCGAACTGCTCAGCGCTGTGCTTGCTTCGATCGAGATGCCGCTGCTGGGATGCCTGCCACGGAATGATGCGCTGGATTTACCCAGCCGTCATCTGGGCCTGGCGCCCGTTCATGAGCTCAATAAACAGGCCATCCGGCAAGAGCAATGGGCCCGGCTTGCCGAACAACATCTGGATCTTGAGACGTTTCATTCTCTGCTGAAGGCCCCGGTGGCCGGCGACGCCCCGCTGGCCGACATCCCACCGGCCACAGGAGTTGAGCTTCCGGTGGCGGTGGCCTCCGATGAAGCCTTCCATTTCCGCTATCCCGAGACGGAAGAGCTGTTGCAGCGTCTGGGGATGCCGGTGCTGCGCTGGAGCCCGCTCGCCGATGAGCCGCTACCGATGGAAGCCCGTGGCGTGATCATCCCCGGTGGCTTTCCGGAACAGCATGCAGCCCGACTCAGCAGTTGCAAACGCAGCCTGCAAAACCTGGTGGACTGGGCAGATCAACGACCGATCTATGCCGAATGCGGCGGAATGTTGATGCTGGGGAAATCGCTGACGGACCTGGAGGGCCAGCAGCACGCGATGGCCGGTCTTCTGCCGTTTCAGGCCAGTCGAGGGCAACTGCAAGTGGGTTACCGACAGCTGACACCACGGCGAGACGGCCTGTTGGTGCGCCGCGGAGAACAACTTCGGGGGCATGAATTCCACCGCTGGACGCTGCATCACCGCAGAGATCCGCAGGATGCCTCCGTGCTGTGGGAAGTCGAAGGGTGGCGACGCGACATGGAATCTGAGGGATGGGGAACACGCACGATTCACGCCAGTTGGGTTCATCTGCACTGGGCCAGCTCCACGACGATCTGCTCTCGATGGCGCAATGCGCTATCAGCAGGACCAAAACCTCGCCCCAAAATGTTGTGAGCTCTGCCCGGTTTACTACCGGAATAAAACCCCTACCCAAACAACGCCTGGAGAGAACATTGATACAGAACACACGCATATATTAATTAGGGATATTCATTTCATTCGATTCTTTGGCGCCTCAATAAAACGTTGAAAGCAGATCAACTCAACAAGGCTACATTTTACTGAAAGCGCTTTATTCTTCAATCAATTGCCAATAATTAACTATAAATCTACCTGCAAACAAGTGCCTTAAGCGAACCTCTAGTATTTTCTTTTTGCAGAGACTTATTGATGCAAAAAGCATACATAAGCCACCGCCAACGAAACACCAATCTCCACCCTCGGACGGATGCACGCTGTGGGAGATTGGCCGCAGGCGACGCGACAGGGAGCCGGAGGAATGGGGCACGCGGACGATTCACGCCGGCTGGGCTCACCTGCACTGGGTCGGCTCTTTGACGATTTACTCCCGATGGCGCGCCGCTCGCGAAGCCGGGCCGAAACCATTGCCCGACGTTTCATCACTCGACCGCAACCCTCCAGGGTTCAGCCTTTTGTGGAACGCTGGCGCCTGATCATTGAGGGGCACGTTCAGGGCGTGGGCTTTCGTTCGGCCTGCAGTCGCCGAGCCCTCGATCTCGGCGTCAAGGGATGGGTTCGCAACCTGAGGGACGGCAGCGTGGAAGTGGAGGTGGAAGGAACCCCTCATGCAATCGCAGAGCTGCGCGCCTGGTGCGAGCAAGGCCCTCCAGGAGCTCAGGTCCACAGCATTCGCCCGAGTCAGATGCCAGCAACCGGCAATGACTGGTTTGAGGTGCGTTACTGAAACAGTGATCTGAAGAGATCACAAACTGAGTACAAAAGCGACGACCTGCTGGCTACGGCAAGGGGGATGCTTCTGCTGTACAGCGATGCTTCGTCTCGGCCTGGTCCTCTCCATCGTGACGCTCCCCCTGATCGGGGTGGAGGTGATCAATGCGCGGCAACAGGAACCTTTGAATGTGTTTCAGTCCGCAGAAGATGCCGTGTTGGCCTGCAGGATCTGGCAAGAGGGGGAAGGAACCTTCACAGCACGCAGCTCCGATGCAACCGTGCAGTCGTCACTGCGTAGCTGCGAAGCTGATTTAGATCATCCTGTGATTCTGGGGCGACGCTTCAGCGTGGTGGCCGGTGTCCCATACAACCAACCCATCGGAAGCCTGCATCGATCCATTGCACAGAGGTTTCCCTATCTGGTCGATCGACCGCACACTGAGATTCACTGACCACGGCCATGGACCCCAAAGCGTTGTTGAACACCCGCGACAAAGCGTTCTGGAGAGCTGTACTCGGTGTGGTGAGTCTGGGAGTCAGCATTGGACTGGCGGCGTTGATCCTTCGTCTTTGAGCAACACAGGCAGAGCTCAGCGCCCTTGCATGGATGCAGCGAACTCCCGCCGCCATGCCTCAGCGACGGAAGCAGATGTGCTCCCGCCGATCATCCAGACCCCTGTTCTGGCTCGGGATACCGCCACATAGCTGAGCTGCTGGCGGATGGATGGATCGGAGCGGAACACATCGGGAGCCACAAACACCTCTCCGAAGCTGCTGCCCTGACTGCGATGAACGGTGAGCACCGCTGCAGGGCCAAGCGAAGCGAAAGCATCGCGAATCAAGAAATATTGGCGCCAGATCGCCCGCCCACCCTTTTTACCTGCGTCGCGAGCCTGCTGACGCAAGCGCTTCATCACCTCATCCAAGTGCCGACGGGCCTCACTTCCAACAGGCGGCTGCAGACGCAACGTCAACTCCAGCTCACCGGACGAGACCTGTGCCGAAAGAGTCTCGATCACAGGAACGAAGCCATCAGCTGATGACAACCCGAAATCAACCAGATCACAGGTCTCCGGCTTCACATCACGCACAACCACCTCGCGGTTGGACCCCAGGACCATGTCGGGCTCCTCTCCCGTTTCCTCCCCATCTCGAGAGGCTGGGGCCATCACAGCGGTGCGACTGATCAGCACCTCGCCTGGCAACACTGGCATCTGATCCGCCATCTCGCCGTGAATCGCCCGTCGGGCGTGGGGCACGAGGCGATCAAGGCTGCGATTCGTGTAACACACAATCCTGGCTGCATCTGGGTTGTCCTGCTGCGCCGCCTCCTTCAGTGCGCGGCGGGCCTGATCAAGCCAATCCTTCTGGGGCAGACATCGAACCTGGCCCTGGGCATCGAGAATCGGTGGCAGGGATGGTGGGTTTTGACAGGGGAGTCCCCCATCCCGCAGTCTGCTGGCGAGCTGAAGCACCGGGCCCTGGTGACGCACCACCTCGGTGAGGGTGGCAGAACAGGCCCGCTGCAGAGCGAACACCGGACTGCTGTCCTCCCCCACCGGTGGAAGCTGAGCTGGATCTCCGACAAACACCAGTCGCGTCTTGAATGGATGAGCACATTGCAGGGCAATGCCCAGCAGGGTGCTGTCGACCATCGAAGCCTCGTCGATCAGAACAAGACCCAGGTTCTCCAGTGCCATCGCCGTCTGCTCAGTGGGCTCACACAGTTCTGCCTCCGCAGACCGCTTGAGCTTCAGCCGCAGCAGCCGATGAATCGTTGAGGGATACCAGGTGGGTTGCAGACCTTCCAGATCAAGAGCCTGGCGCAAGACCCCAACCGCCTTGTGCGTGGGCGCAACAACGGTCCAGCACAGTCCTGCATCCTCCACCAGCCGCAACAGGCGTATCGACAAAAA
>QCTY01000065.1:0-7697 GCA_003208975.1 Synechococcus sp. AG-676-F02 | reverse complement strand
ATTGTTCCGTGGGACGGTCCACCACATCTGCCGCCAGGGTGAGATTGCGGGATTGAATCTTGAACTGCTGCCAGGTCTGCACCAGCTGCACCATCGGTCCGGTGACCTTGCCGCCGATGATCCGAAAGGCGAACAGGGCCCCGATGCTCAGTTCATTGCGGGTTACCAGCCAGATGCCCACGACCATCGTGGCGATGGAAGACAGCTCCCCAAGGAATTTGGCGAGGGCACCGATGGTCTCGCCCGTGACCTTGAGCTTGAAATCCTCTCCGATGAACCGGCTGTATCGATCCTGAAACGCCCAGCGGGTCTTCAGCTCAGCGTTCTGGGATTTGATCGTTTGAATGCCGGTGAGGGCTTCGGTGAGATAACTGTTGGTGTTGACGCCCTCCTCAACCGTGCGTCCGATCTGATGCTCAACGATCGGGTTGACGATGATCGCCAGCACGATGAACAGAGGCAGGGTGCTGAGCGTGACCAAGGTCAGCAGGGGATTGAGGGCGAACAGCACCGCCAGGTAGAGGATGCTGAAGGAGAAGTCGAGGATGGTGGTGAGGGCCTTGCCGATCAGGAAGTCCCGCAACCGATCCAGTTGGTTGAAGTAATACGTGATCCGCCCCACGGGACGGTTGTCGAAGAAGGTCTGGGGCAGACGCACCAGGCGATCCAGAATCGTCTCGCGGGTGTCCATGTCGACCCGGTTGGCGATGCCGGTGAAGATCAGGCTGCGCAGTGCAGAAGCGATGGCTTCCACCAGGGTGGCGGCGATCAGGATCACACCGATGCTGATCACCCCAGCAAGCGAATCGCTGCCTCCTACTTGCGTGTTGATGAGACGCATGATGCCCAGAGGGGTCACCAGGGCCAGAACATTCACCACCGCAGACGTGGCGATCACTTCGATCAGTTCCTGGCGATGGGGCTTCAGGAACGGGGCATACCACCCCCAGCTGAACCGTTGTTCCTTGCTGTCGGCTCTGCGACGTAGCAGCAGCAGCTTTAATCGGTCGCTGTTGGCTTCCAGCAGGTCTTCGGCGGGGATCCGCAGGGGACCGAGTTCCGGCTCAAGCAGCCGCAACCGCCTATCGGGTTCCACCCCTTCGAGGATGGCGATGCTGCCGCGATGCTCCAGCACAGCTGGGGTCGGGATGCGTCCGAGTTGTCCGAGGGGAATTTCGGCCAGGGACACCGATAGATCCAGGCTGCTGAGGAGCTGACCGATGTTGAGCAGATTCAGACGGGTCTGGCGCTGCAGCAGTCCTGCCACCTCGTCACGGACGTTGTCGCGCAGGAACGGCACGCCGTAGTGCAGAGCCAGGGCCTGGCAGATGGCGATGGGGATGTCGCGGCGACCACTGGCCCGGGGAAGTCTCAGCACCTCTGGGGTGACTGGAGCGATGGCGCTCAGGGAGGTGATCTGCTCTATTTCGGCATCCAGGGCTGCAATATCGCTATCCGGGAGCCAGATCCAACGCGGTTGAAGCGCTTGCCCCTCAAGTTGATACCAATGACCGCCTGAGCGCTGGCGTGGTAATTCCTGTACGGCCCATTCCAAATCGCTGATCCAGTGCTTCCACTGTTCGAGCTGCTGGCTGCGCCCATGGTTGGCGTGGGCCAGTTGATGGAGCAAGGCGATAGCTTCAACGCGGGGTGTCTGTTCCGCAGCCCACTGCTGTAAGTCCGCTGAGGAGTCCCAAACCTCAAGAAACCAGCTGGCTGGGATTTCCAGGAGCTCACAGGGTTCACCTGCCCGGAGGTGTTCCAGGGGGCGGCCATAGAGCAATCCCAGCCAACCCACCAGAGCGTTCGGCGGATGCCTGTCGACGGTGCGCCACGTGTTCTGGGGAGGCAGGCTGGCGAGGCTGCGTAGGGTTCCGCTCAGCACAATCCACACTGCTCCAGGAGGTTCGCCCGAGGGCAGCAGCACGTCTCCCGTGGCCAGGGTCCTGCGTTGGCCGCGGCTTGAAAGGTGATGTTTCAACCCCTCAGGGATCTGGCCGGCTGCGGTTGTCGACTGGGGCTGAGACACCACCCAAAAAGCCCTCTATGACGTCAAATTACCTTTAAGTGGCCTCTTGTCCCCTCCTATGTCCCTTCGTGAGGTGCTGGAGGAAGCAATTCGGTTGCGGGAAGGCGGCCAACCAGAGCTGTCGCTGGCCTTGCTGGATCAAGCGGAAGCAGAAGGCCATGCGGATGGCTGGCTGACGGACAACCGAGCCCGTGCCCTGGTTCAGCTGCAACGGCATGAGGAAGCCAAGCGGCTTTGGACTGATCTGGAGAACTGCGAGGATTTGACCCTGCAGACCGCAGCGCTGCAGAACCTTCAGGCCCTGGCCCTCGAGGCCAGGGTGAGCGGCTTCCATATTGAGGTTCAGGCGCTCGCGAGGGACCTGTCCTGGGAGCTGGAGCGCATCCGCCCTGCGTTGATCCATGCCTCTGAATTTGAGTTCGCCTTGCTGGAGGAGGGATTGCTGGCGCGGGAGCGTGGGGCCCCGCAGACAACGCTGGCGCTGATGGAGTGGGCCACTGCCGCCGGTTTTCAATCGCCCTGGTTGGAAGACAACCGTGCACGGGCATTGGTGGCGATGGATCGGGTGGTGGAGGCCTGTGGGATCTGGCGTGTCCTTGCAGAGACCGCGGCGCTGGAGGAGGTGCGGACCGCTGCAGCTCAGATGTTGAAGACCCTCCAGCGTGAGGAGCAGAAACAAGCCGCTCAGCTCAAGGAATATGCGCTGCTGGAGCACGGCCAGGATTTAGCCAGCACCCAGGGATCTCAGGCAGCCATTGCGCATCTGGCCCAGGGGTTGCTGTTGTTCCCCGATAGCTCCCGGATTGAAAGCGATCTGATCGACCTCTTACGGCAGCTGAGGGCCGAGCAGGACCAGCACTGGATGGAACTGTCCCCTTGGATGCAGGACCAGGAGTTGTTGGTGGAGGTGTTCGAACAGGTGTTGCTGGCGTCTGAGGGTCAGTCCTCCAGCGGCTGAGCTGTTGAAAGCATTGAGGCCAGCAGCCGCCGCGTTCGCCGCTGCTGGTCTTTCACCTGGGCCATCAGGGTGGACATCTGCTGATGACTGCGTTGCAGGCGCTTGAGCTCTTCCTGTGTGCCCCTCAACTGTTCGTCGAAGGCGTCATCGAAGATCAGATCGCCTTGGGGCTGGCTTAGCCACTGCTGCAGAAGTTGCCGGGGGTGACTCTGGGCCAGCAGCAGTCGCTGCAGGTAACCGGGATCCAATTGCAGGTAAGGATCGAGAGCCTCCGGTGCTGCCTGCAGCCATAGCAACAACAACGCTGCAGTAATGCCGTCCGCTTTTGGGGGGTGGGAGTTGCTGTCGCCAATCTGCCAAATGGCCATCATCTGATGTTTGCTTTGGCGGTTCAGCTCGTTGAGGGCTCGATAGCCCTGCATCAGCTGGTCCAGCTCGTTCCCATCACAGCGACTCGCTGCCTTCCTGCGCAGCAGGATCCGATCTGGGCTGTCGTAAATGAGCAGGCTGCCGGCTGGTCCGGGGAAGTCGACTTGCTCAAGCTCCGGCAGCGGAGCGCAAGGAAAGGGTGAACTCCAAACCTGCATGGTGCTGCTTGCACTGGTGCCATCATCAATCCAAATGGATCAGGCCATGGCGTTGTGGCTGTGTCGGTTGGAGTCCAATGGCCTGGCGGCGGTCGGGCGGGATGACGATCGTGCCCGTCAGCTCGGGATCGGCGCCTGGGTGCTGCCCATCCAGGTGGCCGGGGAGGACGATGTTCGCTGGGCGACCATCCAGCGCTGCTTTGCGCTGCCATCGGGGCTGCCGCTGCTGTTGGAATGGGTGATCGATCGGCCCTCCACGCTTGCAGAAGAGCAGGCAATTGCTGCACAACTTCCCCGCTGGTTGGCCTCCCATCGGGCGTTGCCGCTGGAACAGCGCCCTGCATTACTGATTCAGGGCACACAGCATCTGGATGCAGCGGAGCAGACCGCGCAACGGCTGCGGAGGTCATTGGCCTCTGGTCTTGGCCGGATCCCCTTGCTGCTCAATGGTTCGGGCGAGCCTGAGGCGGGGTTTGACGGAAACTGCGACTGGATCCCGCCATTGAGGGCGGACACTCCTGCAGATCGAGGCAATTACGAGGTTTATCTGCAGCAGGCCCATTGGCGGCCATCCCCCCAGGGCCGCTCGATTCCTGCGGTGCGTGCCCTTACCGCGGCTGACCATAGAGGCATGAGCGGCGCCAGCCCGGAGCTTTATTGCAGCTGGTTGTGCTTGGTGAGCCGTTGGAATGAGCTGCTGGCAAACGGAGACCCTCAGGCGCCTGTGCTGATCGATAGCTGGAGCGGCCATCAGGCCTATTGGTCTGCCGAAGTCGTTGAGCAATCCTCTCTCCGTCCTGCCGTGGGTTTGTCCGCTGCACATCGCCTGATCCAGTGGGGCGAGCCCAGCCCTCATCGCCTGGCGTTGATGGTGCACGGCTTTTACCTCGATGGCTTGGCCGCGATCCTCGAACTCCTCCCTGAAGCGCTGCTGTCAGCAATCGACGTTTATGTCAGCACCCCGCTGGAACGTCTCTCGGCGGCGGCAGCGGTGCTGCGTCGGCGTGGCTGCCCGGTGGTGAAGCTGTTTGGGGTGCCAAACCGTGGTCGCGACATCGCTCCGTTTCTTCTGCAGCTGCTCCCAGCGGTGCTGGACCATGGTCATCTCAGCTTCGTCAAGCTGCATACGAAGGCTTCACCACACCTCGCCGATGGTGAGGACTGGGGGGAGCATCTGATCAAGTCACTGCTGGCCCCCTCGATGCTGAAGGGGCTTAACGAGCAGCTTCGGATGGATCCAAAGCTGGGATTGTTGGCTCCGGCGGGAACGCGGGTGCCGATCACGTTGCAGTTGCAGAACAATGGCACGCATCTGCTGCAGCTCCAACGGCGAACCGGGCTCCGGGGTGTGGAGCTGCTCGACGCCGACTTCATTGCCGGCAGCATGTTGGCTGGACGGGTTGAGCTGTTGAAACCTCTGGTCGATCTCGGCCAGCAACTCAGCGATTTCGAAGCGGAAGCCGGCCAGACCGATGGCACCTTGGCTCACGCCCTGGAGCGCTGGATAGGTGTGTTGGCTCACCAACAGGGGCTGCGGGTGGATGAGTTGCCTGGAGACGGGCGGGCTATGCCAGGGTTCGGCTACCGCTGGTCCCAGCACCTGGGCAGCCCTGATTCCACCATTCGCATGGGGACGTCTCAAACCCAACCGCTGCAGGGTTTTCCCCTCATCGATTCGCCCCTGTTCAAGGCCCATCGCCAAGAGGGTTTTTTTGGCGAGCATCAATTTATTGCCGATCAGTTGCATGACCGGGGCTATGCGGTGGTGGATCTGGGACGCGAGCGCATGCAGATGCTGGCGGATCGCATCCGAGGCGATCTAAGTACTGAATTTGATCTGGAGGCCTGGCGGGAAGCAGGAGGACGGGCAAGTTTGCGTGTCCAGGATGCGTGGCAGCACAGTGAGGCGGTGCGGGAGCTTGCGCTCCTACCGGACATCCAAGCGATGTTGCAGACGTGCTGGGGACGTCTGCCGTTTGCTTTTCAGACTCTGAATTTTCCTGTAGGGACCCAGCAGCATCTGCACAGCGATGCGGTGCACTTTCACAGTGAACCTCCCGGATTCATGTGCGGCGTCTGGGTTGCGCTGGAGGACATTTATCCAGATTCCGGTCCGTTGGAGTACGTGCCGGGTAGTCAGCGCCTGCCCTACCTCCAGGCCGCAGATGTGGGTGTTCAGCAGCAACCGGGTGTATCTCCGGATCAGACGATTTTTCACGACTACTGGCAAGCGGCGGTTGCCAGTGACGGCTTCCAGAGGGAGACATTCACACCAAGGCTGGGCCAGGCCTTGATCTGGAGCGCCAACCTGATCCACGGCGGCTCGGCGGTGGAGAACCTGCAGCGCAGTCGCTGGAGCCAGGTGACCCATTATTTCTTTGAGGGCTGCCGCCACTACACACCGATGCTGAGCGATTGGCCTGAGGGGCCGGTGGCTTGGCGCAACCCTTTCGACATCGCCCGGGGCTGCGAGCGCGACATTCAGCCTGAGGATGCAAGCGATGAACTGTTGTTGGCCGTGCAGTCCCTGGCAGCTAGCCATGGCTGGACGTTGCAGAAGCTAGTTGTCTCGTCTGTATCTGGCACTGGGATTGAGCAGGCCCTCCTGGAAGAGGCGATCGCATCACGGGAGTCAGGGGCAGCAGCTTTCTCGTTAGCTTTGATGGAATGGGCTCTGGGGGCTGGTTTCACCTCCCCTTGGTTGCAGGACAACCGAGCCAGGGCACTGGTGAATCTGCAGAGGCTGCAGGAGGCCTGTGATTTGTGGCAGGAGTTAGCTGATCTCCATCACTCCGCTGATGTGCAGATAGCGGCTCGAGAAATGCTGAGTCGATACGGAATGGATAGCCAACTCGAGGCAGCGTTGTTGCGGGGTGATCTGACATGTGCAGATCAATTGTTGGATTCTTTGCTTGCGAAAAGTCAAAACTATGGATCAGTTGCGTGGCAGCCATTTGTTGCTTCGCTTGATCGTCAAGGTTTGATGCCTTTGATATTGCCTTTGCTGGAAGCAAGGCTGGACTCCCATCCCAGCGAGGGGTTGTTTCGGTTAATCGATGGATTGCGGTGTTTGCGGGGGCAAGCACACCTTGATCAGCTGCTGAGGGTCTCTCAAGAGCAGCTTCTTGCTTTCGGTTGGCGGGCTTCAGCCGGACGTGTCGTCATGTTGGGCTTCACCAGTGCTGGGCGTTGGATTCAGGCCCAATCAAAGGGTCCAAATCTGTGCCGGCCGGATGTAGCCCGGCAACTGCAATGTCCTGCGTTCAAAGATGCCGGCTTTCTGGCTTTCTTTGAGTTGGAACCGGGAGAAAGCCTCACCGGGATCTGGTTGCAGGGCCATCAGCAAACTCCAAATGTGATGGATGTGCGTGGTCTGCCCTATTTGTCTGTAGTGGATCACTTGCTGCAGCTCTGTCAGGCGGGACTGACTCCATTGGAGCGGGCACCATCTCTGTTTGACGCTGGGATTGGTCCTGCTCTTCAGCAATTAGCCGTTCCATTGCAGGTAAAAGAGCACTGGGAGTGGTTAATTCACCGCCGTGAGCATTTTGGATGTGAGGCGCCTGAAGCAGAGATCACGGTGGTGATTCCTTTGTATCGCCGTTGGGATTTCATGCTTGGTCATGTGGCGGGCTTCTGCGAGGACCCCTGGTTTCAGGAGAAGCGGGTTCGATTGCTTTATGTGATTGATGACCCAACGATCGAGACAGAGGTGTTGGGCTGGTGCCGCGGGCAGCTCACCGATGAACTACTGGATGTTTCGGTGATCGCTTTGCAGCGCAACAGTGGTTTTGCTTTGGCCTGTAACACCGGTGTGTTGTCGGCAGAAACGCCTTATGTCTGTCTGCTCAACTCCGATGTGTTGCCGATCGAGCCGGGTTGGCTTCAGCCGTTGTTCCGAACTCTTTTGATGATGCCGGAAGCAGTCGTTGCACCTTTGCTTCTTACCGACGATGGTCGAATCCAACATGCCGGGATGACGACTCAACCGCTGGGGTTGCAGAACCTGCCTGCCTGTTTGCATAACCTCAAGGGTTTGGATCCTGCTCAGCTGAAGACACTCAGCCCGGAGGGATTGCCCTACGAGGTCGAGTTGCTGAGTGGCGCTGCGTTGATGTTCGTA
>QCTY01000064.1:0-7788 GCA_003208975.1 Synechococcus sp. AG-676-F02 | reverse complement strand
GCCCCGTTACGCCCTGCTGCGCCACACCGGAGCCCCCGACGACCCACACGGCTGCCATTTCGATCTGCTGCTGGAGGACGGTGAAACCTGTCGCACCTGGAGGCTGAATGAGCCCCCCTGTCTGGATCGACCGCCCCAACCAGCGACAGCGCTACCCGCCCATCGGCTGGCGTGGCTAGAGCCGCGAAGTGCTGCTGTCTCAGGAGACCGAGGCTGGGCTGAACGGGTGATGGCCGGTCAATACAGCGGAGCTCTGCCCTCCAACCCTGCCGCCCCCATTCAGGTACAGCTCATCGATGGCAATCTGATCGGAAGACTATTAATAAGCAATGGAACGTGTCAGATCCAACGGGCTTGAGCTTTTCGTGAGCTCCGCTACGTTCAGCCCGCTGACAGTCCCCTTTCCTGTTGGTCTACATCAATCAGGTTGGGCTGACGCACTTCAAGTCGTTCGGTGGAGCGATGACGATCCCTCTCGAGGAGGGATTCACCGTGGTGACGGGGCCAAACGGGTCGGGCAAAAGCAACATCCTTGATGGTGTTCTGTTTTGTCTTGGCCTGGCCACCAGCCGAGGCATGCGGGCCGATCGCCTGCCGGACCTTGTGAACAGCGGAATGCTGAAAGCCGGCAAAGCAGCCGAAACCAGCGTCAGCGTCCGTTTCGATCTCAGTGATTGGCAGCCCGATGCCGCCGAGGAGGGGCTTGAAGCCCCAGAGGAAGGACCGTGGATCAAAGCGGGGCAAACCGAATGGACGGTGACCCGCAAGCTGCGGGTAATGCCAGGGGGGTCCTACAGCTCCAGCTACAGCGCCGATGGCGTGGCCTGCAACCTGCAACAACTGCAGACCCAGCTGCGTCGTCTACGCATCGATCCTGAAGGCAGCAATGTTGTGATGCAGGGCGATGTGACCCGCATCGTGTCGATGAGCAACCGCGACCGCCGCAGCCTGATCGACGAATTGGCTGGTGTCGCCCTGTTCGACAGCCGCATCGATCAGACCAAGCGCAAGCTCGATGACGTTCAGGAACGCCAGGAACGCTGCAGGATCATCGAGCAGGAACTGTTGGCCAGCCGCCAGCGGCTGGAAAAGGACTGTGCCAAAGCCCGGCAGTACCAGGAGCTGCGCGAACGAATGCAGCTGGGTCGCCGCCAGGAGATGGTGCTCGCATTTGAAGCAGCCCAGCAGGCTCTCAAGGATCTTGCCAGCCGCCAACAGACCCTCGAAGCCCAGGAACAGCGCGATGCCGCAGCCATTGCCAGCGGTCGCGAGCAACTCGCCAAGGCCTCCGACGTGCTGGCAACCCTTCAGGAACAGGTCAAAGCCTTAGGGGAAGATCAGTTGCTGGCCGTCCAGGCAGAGCTGGCAGGCCTCGAAACCAGCAGCCGTGAGCTGGAGCGCCAAGCGAGCCAGCATCAGGAGGAAGGGCAGCGGCTGCAGGGGCTGCGCCACGATCTGGCCAATCGCCGGCAGCTGTGGCAGTTGCAGGCGCGAGAGCTGGAGGGCGATCCCCACAATGAGGCCCTGGCAGGGGCGGAAGAAGGCTGCCGTGCCGCTGAATCAGCCGTGGAGATGTCTCGCCGGCGGCTGGCGGACGTGGCAGGCCGCTCCGGTGCCTGGCTGGAAGAGCAGAAGCGCCGCGGCACGCGTCGCCAGGAGCTTCTAACCAGCCTCGGCCCTCTTCAGGAGGAGCAGCAGCAGCTTCAGGAGCGACTGCGGCAGGAAGCGGAACGGCTGGTGGAACTGCAGCAGGAGCAAAGCCAGGACGGCGAAGACGAGCAGAGCGTTCAGCAACGGCTCGAGCAGCTGGAACAGGACTGGCAAAACCTGTTGCAGGCAATCTCCACGGGGAAACAGGCGGTGCAGCAGGCCGCCGACTCCCTGGCCGTACAGCAGCGCACAAGGGCACGACTGGAACAGGAGCAGACCCGGCTGGAACGGGAGATCGCCCGGATGGAAAGCCGCCGGGACGCGCTGCAGGAGAGCCGTGGCACAGGGGCTCTGAGGCTGCTGCTGGAGGCAGGTCTGGATGGAATCCATGGGCCGGTGGCCCAGCTCGGCGAAGTGGATGACCGGCATCGCCTTGCTCTGGAGGTGGCCGCTGGCGCACGCCTGGGCCAGGTGGTCGTTGACGACGACCGCATTGCTGCCCGGGCGATCGAACTGCTCAAGAATCGACGGGCCGGACGGCTCACCTTCCTGCCGCTGAACAAGATTCGAGCGCCCGGCAGCAACGCTGGTGGAGCCGCCTTGGCCCGCGGCAACCGCCCCGGCGGAGACAGCGGGGCTGGCCTGATCGGCAGGGCCGTTGAGCTGGTTCGCTTTGAGCCGGTTTACGACCAGGTGTTCGCCTATGTCTTCGGCGACACCCTGGTGTTCAGCGACCTGGCCAGTGCACGCCAACAGCTGGGGCGCTCGCGGGCCGTGACTCTGGAAGGGGAATTGGTGGAAAAGAGCGGCGCCATGACCGGCGGCAGCTTCTCCCAACGCAGTGGAGGACTCAGCTTTGGACGCGCCAATGACCAGGATGAAGCGGAACCACTGCGCCGCAGGCTGCTTGAGCTGGGCGAAACCCTGGCGGCCTGCCGGCGGGAAGAAACCAAACTCGGCCAGACCCTGGAGCAGTTGAAGCCACAGCTGCGCGAGCTGGAACAACGGCAGGCCGCCCTGGTGGCCGAACGCAACGCTGCGCACCGCAACCATGGCCCGCTGCTGGAACGCAGCCGGCAAAGGGCAGAACGGTTGGTTCGGCTGCAGAAGGATCAGACGTCTCAACGGCATCGCCTTGATGCAATCGGGCTGGAGCTGACCCCACTGCAGGAGGAACTGCAACGGCTGGAAGCCGCAGAACAGAGCAGCGGAACCAACGACGACGCCGCGGCCTGGCAACAACTGCAACAGGACCTGGAAGCCGCCGATGGACGACTGGAAAGCGCCCGCAGCAAGCGGGATGAATTGCTGAATGCCAAGCGGGAGCGTCAACTCGCCCTGGAACGGCTCGGCGACCAGCGCCAAGCGCTGGAAGCGGAAGAGCAGCGCCTTCAAGAGGCCGTACAGGCCCTGTCCACAGCCCATGGATCCTGGCGGCAGCAGCAGCAGGACCTGCAGGAGAAACGCAACACGCTGCAGCAGCAGCAATCCGATCTTCAGGAGCGCTTCGGGGAACAACGCCGGGCGCGCGACGCGGCGGAAGCCGAGGTGGGGCGCCAGCGCCAGGCACTCCAGCAGGCCGAGTGGAACCTGGAGCGGCTCAAAGAGGAACGGGAGGGTCTGATCGAGGAACAGCGCAGTGGAGCGATTCGGCTTGAGGAGATGGAGCAGTCTCTGCCGGATCCCCGACCGGAGATCCCAGAGGAGCTGCGCTTGAGCGGCCTCGAAGCACTGCAGGGTGAATTGCAGGCCATCCAGCGGCGAATGGAAGCGCTAGAGCCCGTGAACATGCTTGCCCTGGAGGAGCTGAACGCACTGGAACTGCGCTTGGCGGAACTGAACGAACGGCTTGAGGTGCTCAACAGTGAACGGGAGGAACTGCTGCTGCGGATCGAAACGGTGGCGACATTGCGCCAGGAAGCCTTCATGGAAGCCTTCACCGCCGTGGACGGCCATTTCCGCGAAATCTTCGCCTCCCTGTCCGAGGGGGACGGCCATCTGCAGCTGGAAAATTCCGAAGAACCGCTGGAGGGGGGGCTGACCCTGGTGGCGCATCCCAAGGGAAAGGCCGTCCGGCGGCTTGCGTCCATGTCCGGAGGGGAGAAATCCCTGACGGCCTTGAGCTTTCTGTTCGCTTTACAGCGGTTCCGCCCTTCGCCGTTCTATGCCCTCGATGAGGTCGACAGCTTCCTGGACGGCGTCAACGTGGAGCGTCTGGCCGCTCTGATTGCACGCCAGGCCGAACAGGCCCAGTTCATGGTGGTCAGCCATCGCCGGCCAATGATCGGCGCCGCCGAACGCACGATCGGCGTGACGCAGGCTCGGGGAGCACACACCCAGGTGGTCGGACTGCCGGATGCTGCTTGAGCTGCAAGACCCAGCCTGTGGGAGGGGATCACCGTTGTGCAGCCTGAACGTGACAGGCGGAACCCCTGCGCCACAATGGCCTGAACGACCATGGCCAACGGCCCGCGCTTGACCCCGACCCCTTCATCCACAGACGCCGTCAGCAACAGCGTTCCGAGCGACCGACTCTGGCTGCGCTCCGAGCTGATGGGGACCCAGGTGATCACCCGGGATTCAGGACGTCGTCTGGGGGTCGTGGGTGAAGTAATCGTCGACATCGACCGTCGGGAAGTGGTGGCCATCGGCCTGCGCGACAACCCCTTCACCCGCTTCCTGCCAGGGCTGCCCCGCTGGATGCCGCTGGACCGCATCCGCCAGGTGGGGGATGTGATCCTGGTTGACTCATCCGACTCGCTGAGCGACAACTTCAATCCGGAGCGCTACAGCCGTGTGATCAACTGCCAGGTGATCACTGAATCCGGTCGGCAGCTGGGGCGTGTGCTGGGTTTTGCCTTCGATATCGAAACAGGAGAACTCATCACCCTCGTCATGGGCGCTCTCGGTGTTCCTCTGCTCGGAGAAGGCGTCCTCAGCACCTGGGAGATGCCTGTCGAGGAAATTGTCAGCAGCGGACCTGATCGAATCATTGTTTACGAGGGAGCCGAAGACAAGCTCAAGCAACTGAACAGCGGCGTTCTGGAAAAGCTTGGGGTTGGCGGGCCGAGCTGGGAAGAGCAGGAACGCGAGCGTTACCGCGTGAATCTTGTGCCGGTGGAAAACCAGCTCAGTTCAGGCCAACCTCTGGAAGAGCAGCAACGCCGCCTCTCAGCAGCCGAAACCGAACGATTCCAGCCGGAGGAAGAAATCGAATACGTGGAGCTGGAGGACCGCCGCCGTGATGCGATTCCTCAGCGGCGTTACCTCGACGAGCCGTCTGATGACCCTTATCGGGAGCGGGATTTCTACCAGGAGCGACCTCCTCTCGAGCGGGAATCACTTGGCCGAGAATCTCTTGATCGGGATCAACGTGAGTTACCGCCCAGGGAGATGGAACCCAGACGGGCTATGCCCGCATCGCGGCGCACCAACTCCGCCCAGCGAGAACCGATGGACGTTGAACCCTTACCGCGTCGCGAGCCGGAGCCGTTGGAGGAAAGCAACCTCGACGACCCCTGGTGACGGCTGGCTTGGATCAGGACTCCTTGAAATCCAACGATGCGCTATTGACGCAGTAGCGGTGACCCGTTGGAGCAGGGCCATCGGGAAAGATATGCCCGAGATGGGCATCACAGCGGGAGCAGTTGATTTCGACGCGCACCATGCCATGGCTGCGGTCCTCTTTGGTGGTGATCGCCTCAGGAGACACTCCATCCCAGAAACTCGGCCAGCCTGTGCCGGAATCAAACTTTGTGGCTGAACTGAACAGCGGCGCATCACAACAGATGCAGTGATACAAACCCGTTTTTTTGTTGTTCCAATACGCGCCGGTGAAGGCTCTCTCGGTGCCACCACAACGGGCCACCTGAAACTGCTCCGGGGAGAGCGACTGCATCCACTCCGCCTGGGAACGCTCAATCCGCTCGGGCATCAAATGTGCAAAATCTGTCTAAACCCTAAGCAGATTCAAGCTGGCGGGGGAGGAGTTGCCGTACTTCCTCAGCCAAGGCCGCTACAGCTCCTGGCTGTCCTCGCAGAGCCTGCAGATCATCCCGCTGTCCCTGCAACCGTTCCGGTGCCGCCAGCCAGTCAGCAGCTTCCTCGGCGATCTGCTGTGGAGTGATCTCACCAACCCGTTCGGGCACCACCACCCGACCGGCGGAAATATTCGGCCAGGCCATCAAGCCGTTGTTGCGTAAACGCCATAACGACAGCAACCCGCCAACGAGTCGCCGCAGCAGAGGAAGGCGTGCCAACAAGCCGATCGCACCATCCCAGGCCTGCATCACCGCCAGGTGCTGCGTGGGCACGATCACGATCATGGGCACCCCGAGAGCACCGAGCTCGGCGGTGTTCGCCCCCACCGTGGTGAGGGCCAGAGCGCACTGACTCAACGGCCCATGGGCTGGATGCTCTTTCAGCAGACGAATCGTTGTACCCGCTTGCGTCACCAGCAGGCCATCGCGGCACTGCCCCACGGCTGCACCGTAAGAACGGGCGATCGGATTGGACTCGCCAGCGAACCGAATCAACTCCTCTTCGCTGGTTGTCGGCGCGATCGGCAATAAAAAACGGCTGTTCGGCCGCAACCGGGCCAGGCGATCGGCCGTCTCCAGCAGAAATGGCATTCCCACACTGAGCTTGGCCGGCTTGGACCCTGGCAGCAGCCCAATCCATTCACCCTCCGGCAAAGGGGCAGCCGTGCGTGCGAAAGCGGAAAGATCCGCCATCAGGTCTCCAACCACGTGGCAGCGTTGTTGGAAGCGAGAGGGCAGCTGCTGGCGGACAGCATCCGACATCGCCGCCACCCGGTCGTTCCAGCCAGGCCAGCGCGCCACCCACTCCGCATAGGTGATGTGGCGATAACCGAGGCGTGCAGACAGCAAAACCGTCCAGAACTGATCCCCACCCAGAAACACCACGACCCCCCGCCGTGGCCAGGGGCCATAACGCTGCGGTCGCAACAGCAGATCCCAGAAACGAATCGCGGGTGTAATGCGCTCAAAAAGCCCCCAAGGAGCTGCAGCGACATGTTCCTGGCCTGTGGCATTGGGGCAGGGAACCAGCACCAGCTGCAATGAACCCGCCGTATCGGCCAGGCGAGGGCGCAGGGGCAGGATTGCGTGGAGCCGTTCTGCCAGCGGCCGAACCCAGGTGCTCAGCTCGCCTGGACCGTTGGAGACAAGAACAACGGCAGGTCCGGGATCGTGAACAGCAGGACGTGCCAAAAAAAAAATGCGGATGGCGAGACTTGAACTCGCAAGGCCGAAGCCACACGCCCCTCAAACGTGCGTGTCTACCAATTCCACCACATCCGCGTGGTCGATTCCGCTCCTCGAGCTTCCTCGGTTGATGATCATACCGGCAGGCAGGTCACACCTCCGCTGGGGCAGCCGATTGCCGCTGATACGATCCCTTGTCAGGCCTGAGATGTTGCGGGATGTCCATCGGCAAAGTGCTGATCGCCAACCGCGGCGAAATCGCCCTGCGGATCCTGCGCAGCTGCAGGGAACTGGGCATCGAAACGGTGGCTGTTTACAGCACGGTCGACAAGGACGCTCTGCACGTCCAGCTTGCTGACGAGGCCGTTTGCGTCGGCGACGCCCTCAGCAGCAAGAGCTACCTCAACGTTCCCAACATCCTTGCGGCGGCCACATCACGTGGTGTGGATGCGATCCATCCTGGGTACGGATTTCTGGCGGAAAACGACAAATTCGCTGAGATGTGCCGGGACCATGGGTTGACCTTCATTGGGCCATCGCCCCATGCCATCCGCTCGATGGGGGACAAATCCACAGCCAAGTCCACGATGCAATCGGTGGGTGTACCCACCGTTCCAGGAAGTGAAGGACTGCTGTCCAACCCCCAGGAAGCTACGGTCCTGGCCGAAGAGATGGGTTACCCGGTGATGATCAAGGCCACCGCAGGCGGTGGCGGCCGGGGCATGCGCCTTGTGCCCGGTCCGGATCAGCTGACGAGTCTGTACAAGGCAGCCCAGGGAGAAGCAGAGGCCGCCTTCGGCAACCCTGGCCTGTACATGGAGAAATTCATCGACAGGCCGCGCCATGTGGAGGTGCAGGTGCTGGCAGATCGCCACGGCAACGTGGTGCATCTGGGGGAGCGGGATTGCTCGAT
>QCTY01000063.1:0-8037 GCA_003208975.1 Synechococcus sp. AG-676-F02 | reverse complement strand
GTTCCAGACATTTTCAGCCATAGGCGCTTTCTGACGAGCAGTTTCAAGGGTGATTGGGAGAAGAAAGAGGGGGGCAGACATTGAAGGCGGCTCAATAAAACAGTGATCATCAGGTCAGTGGTCCAACAACACGAACGGTGTCATCGGAGCTGTAGCGGGAGATCCACTGGCGCAGCTGGGATTCCTCTTCATGTGTGCGCGTGCAGGCAAAACCATAACGTTCGCGAACTCGCTCTGATGCCGCGCGAAGCGCTTCGACGCCACGCAACTCAAGCTCAGAAACCAACAGCGAATCACCGGGTTGTAAGTAATCCAGAATCACCGTAGATGGCGAATACAGAGTGCTGGACTGCCCGTCAGGCCACTCCAGTTGGAAACGAACTTCAGGCATTGATCATCGCCAAATTCAAAGACCCTGCACGGCCACATTGACTATGACTGTCTCATCGAATACATCCAAAACCAGTGAGCCCATCGCCTCCATCCCAGAAGCGATACTTCACCCCGGCCTGTTGCAGCAACACGCTGCAATCACCCTCGGCAAAGTGTCCGATTCGGCAGCAAATCAGCGTCTTTTCGCTCGATAGCATCTGCGCAAGGGATCGGGTGCGCGTGGGGTCGACAGCCAGAAGGTATCCGAAGCTTGGAAAACAAGTAAGCCAGGCTTCGTCTGGGACGTCATCAGGACGTTCCACAGCATCCAGATCAAGGATCAATTGGTAACCGCAGGCTTCGGCGAACATCACCGCGGTGCCGGTCATTCCACCCATGCTGATGTCCTTGGCGGCGTGCACCAGTTGTGCGGCAGCCAGAGCCGGCAGCAGTGCCAGCTGTGTACGAAGTCGCTCAGGCGATGCATGGGTCGCGGCATCCCAGAAGGGGTAGTGGCGGTAAAAGCTTCCAGCCTTGTTGATCAGCAACCAGAGCTCATCACCCGGACATGCCGCGCGCGCGGAGAGGACTGGACCCTCCGCCACACCTAAAACGGCAACCGAGAGTGCCTGATAGGAGCTCTGCTGATTGGAATGGCCACCCACCATCGGGACGCCAAAGCGATCGCAGGCAAAGCGCATTCCCTCCAGCAGGGCGCTCATTCCCTCGGCATGGCCGCTCCACACACTGTTCACAAGAGCCAGCGGTCGACCACCCATGGCCGCGATGTCACTGAGGTTGACCAACACCCCACTCCAGCCCGCGAACCAAGGATCCTCCTCGACTAGGTCGGGATGCATCCCCTCACAGGCCAACAGCAGTTGGCCGGTCTGGGCAGGCACCACAGCGGTGTCGTCACCTAACATCCCGGCTAATCCCAGTTGTGGAAACGGTTGATGGCGAAAGGTGGCAGCCGCTGAGCGAACGTCCCCCTTGGCCAGAAGGCCACTTTTCCTGAGCAAGGCATTCACAAGACGTTCGTCACTCACGCCGCGAACGACTCCTGGGACACTGCGATCGGACGTTGCTCACGGGACGGTGAGTAGTAAGCGAGGTCAGCCTGCATCAGGTGGTGGCGGATGCCGCGTATCTCAAGCTCATCGACCGAGATCCAGTGCAAGCGACGAAAAAAGAGAACATTCTGTATCTGCACCGTGGCGAGAAAGCGGTCGCATCCCCAACCATTCGCTGTGGTGACAGCTTTCCAGATCAACCCTTTGCCGATTTGGTTATGACGGCGGAAATCACGATGCACGCCAAGACGGCCGCCATACCAGAGACGCGGTTCCGTCTCAACGATCCGAACCACGCCGACCACATTGGTGCCAGCGGCATCGTCATGGGCTGGGTCGGAGCTGTGGTGCAGCGCAGCAATCGGGTAGGCGATCGCGTCGAGCTCATCACAATCAGAGCGCTCGAACACATGCTGTTCACTGCAGAAAATGCCCCGTCGCAACGACCAGTACCCCTGCAGGAGCGTGGCATCGGAACGCAGCAGATGAAACGTGAAACGGTCTGAACTCGCCGTGGGCGACAGGCGAAAGTCGTCGGCATCGATGCCGATCCCGCTACGCACGGAGGGCATGAACACGTGCGGTGCCGAACTGGTGCTGCGACCAATGCCACGGCTGCTGGGATCCAGACAAGAAACCATGGCTAAGAGGACACCTGTTCAAACAGCGCGAGAGCGGAGCAGGCGCCGCATTTGGCACAACCGGCGGACATCTGATCAGAGTGCAGATCACCCGATCGCAGCATTGCGGCAACACCCTGATAAACGTCGACCATGAAGGAGCTATCTGGTGAAGGATGGCTCTCGAGTGGCGTTCCAGAGATCGGAACGAAGGGCACTACAAAGGGATAGACCCCCAGATCAATCAAGCGGCGACTGCAGGCAAGCAGGGCCTCCTTGCTGTCGCCAAGACCGGCCAGGAGATAAGTTGATACCTCGCCACGACCGAACACCGCAACGGCATCCGCGAAGGCTTCGTAATAGCGCTCAAGGCTGAGCTCCGATTTCCCCGGAAGGATCCGCTGTCGCACATCCGGCTCCACCACCTCAAGGTGCATGCCGAGGCTGTCTATTCCAGACTCCTTCATGCGCCGATACCAGCTTGGATCCTCTGGCGGTTCACACTGACCCTGGATCGGGAGGTTCACACGACGTTTCACCGCTTCAGCGGTATCGGCCATCAGGCGTGCGCCGCGATCATCACTGTTGGGCGTGCCGGTGGTCATCACCAGTTGCTTGACCCCGTCCAGCCGGACGGCAGCCTCAGCCACCTCCGCAACCTGCTCGGGGGTTTTGCGAATCAACGCGCCGTTGTCGATCGACTGTTCAATGGCGCAGAACTGACAGGACTGCGATCGATCTCGGAAACGCATGCAGGTCTGCAGCAGCGTGGTCGCCAGGACATCCTTGCTGTGCAGCAAGGCGATGGACCGGTATGAAATTCCATCGGCGGTCGCCAAGCCGTAAAACGCAGGCTCCCGTGGAGTTGAAATCTCTGGAGCACAGGTCTGCGCAGGACCCTCGATCAACAGAGCGTGGCCTCTGGACGCCAGCCGGTAGGGAGACGATGCAGAGGCATCGTTATAAACAGGCACCATAAAAGTGGTGCCATCAAGCTCAAGCGCCCGGTGATCGGAAGGACCAGCCCCTCCCCGCCTTCCGGGGTTGCCCTTCACTTGGTCAACCCGAACCCCATTCACCTGGAGTTCAGTAACCAAGCGGCCAAGCTCAGACATGGTTCAACCCCTCCATCGATGAAATTGCATCGGAAACCGTGGCTGGCTCTAACGGAACCGACGAAGTGGTCATGTCTTGAACGGGAACCGCGGGCGTACTGTTGATGTGAAGAGACAGCAGTTCAGGACGGCTGTAATGGCCGACACTGTCCATCATCCGTTTGCGCTTGGTGATCAGTGCGAGATCCAGATCGGCGATCGCCAACCCCTCACCTTCAGGCAAAGGGCCAGCAAGATAACGACCTTCGGGACTAATCACGGCGGTATGACAACCTCCTTGAAAAGCTTTGTACAAGCTTGACTCCGACGTGATCGACGCATAGTCATCGGGATCCAGCCAACCGGTGGAACAGATCACGAAACACCCTGCTTCCAGGGCGTGATGACGCATGGTGACGGCGGTCTGTTCAGTGAAGATCGGCCCCACCAGCGAGCCGGGAAACTGGGCGCAATGGATCTCCTCTCCCTGGGCCATCAAGGCGTAACGGGCAAGGGGGTTGTAATGCTCCCAACAGGCCAGGGCTCCGACGCGGGCCAGTGGAGTGGGCACCACCTTCAGGCCTGAGCCGTCACCTTGACCCCAGACCATTCGCTCGTGATAAGTCGGTGTAATTTTCCGCCGCTTCAAAGCAATCTCGCCGCAACTGTTAAACAACAGCTGCGTGTTGTAGAGCGTCCCACCATCACGTTCATTCACACCAAGGAGAACCTGCATTTCGTGTTGGCGTGCGGCAGCACCAACTGCATCAGTTACCGGGCCGGGTACCAGCACGGCCTGTTCGTAGAGGGTCAGATGGGAACGACCCATCAAAACCGGTGGTTCAACAAACGAAAAATAGGGGTAATACGGGAGGAATGTTTCAGGAAATACGATCAGCTGAACACCCTGGCATGCTGCTTCAGCCACGGCATCGAGCACCCTCCGTAGGGATCCGTCCAGACTGAAAAGGACAGGACGGATCTGGGCTGCAGCAACCTTAATTGTAGTCAAAGTGAACAAACCCCAAAGTAAAAATCAGAGCGTCCAGGTATCAAGAATGAAAGCGCCTTCTTTGCGATGCATCAGGACAATGTCAAGAACATCGAGTGGATTAACTGGAGTAATTCCAGGCATTAAGGCCTTTTCACCATGACCATAAAGCGCCTGCAGAGCGAAGCGACAGGCATACACTTTTCCGCCCTGGTCCATGAACTTCTGGAGACGCGCATTGAAGTTCAAATGCCCGTCGAACGCCGCATCACCAAGCTTGGGGAACCCACGCATGACACCTAGGGTGACGCCAGGACCATAAAGCAAGACTGAAGTCTCAAAGCCCTTGGAAATCAGACGGCTGGCTTGCAGGAGATTGACAAGGCCGATGGATCCCTCGAAGGCCACTGTATGGAATGTGACCAGGGCTTTTTCCCCTGGATCGGCCTTAATATCAGGGAAGACTTTCTCCTCATAATCTACAAGGAAATCACCGGGCTGATTGGCGGGCCGGTCAACTGCAGGCATGTAATCTTTTCATAATTGACTAAATCGTGGCCCAATCGGCCGGCCGCGAGAAGTGCTCAATGCGACAAAAATCCAGGTCAGATCCAGAATTCTATTTCCCTCATTTTGTGCCTTCAGCTACATCGGCAGCGGAAGATTTCCCATAGTTTTTAGGTATATTGAGTTAATGCACGTCATATCAACCCAGAATGCAATTGCAAAGCGCCGTTCTGTTGTCATCGTCGGAGCAGGCCAGGCTGGGCTTTCCGTAGCTCATGAACTGAAACTGCAAGGACTAAAACCCCTCGTTCTCGAAAAACACCGTGTCGCTTATGCATGGGATCAGCAACGCTGGGATTCGTTTTGTTTAGTCACACCAAACTGGCAATGCCGTCTGCCTGATTTCCCCTACGACGGCGATCAGCCAGACGGCTTCATGGACAAGAAGTCCATTGTGAATTATCTCCAGCGCTTTGCTCAGCATGTCAACGCTGATTTACGCGAAGGAATCGCTGTCGAACGTTTGACACCCATTGGCAATGGCTACCGATTGGTCACCAGCGAGGGGGTGATCGATGCCGAACACGTCATCGTTGCCACTGGGGGATATCACAGACCCCGTCGTCATCCACACGCCGAACGCCTGCCCAGCTCGTTACTACAAATCGATGCGCGTTCTTACCGAAACCCTGATGCTCTCCCCGAGGGCCTTGTGTTGGTGGTCGGGAATGGCCAATCAGGTAGCCAGATCGCCGAAGACCTCCATCTTGCAGGGCGTTCTGTCCATCTGAGTGTGGGACGAGCCCCACGATCTCCGCGCCGTTACCGCGGCAAGGACGTTGTTGATTGGCTGGACCGGATGGGCTACTACGCCATGCCGATAAGCGATCACGCAGACCCACGGACCGTCCGAGCGAAGACCAACCATTACCTAACCGGACGTGACGGCGGTCGTGAAATTGACCTGCGCCGACGTGCGATGGAAGGGATGCACTTGCATGGTCGTCTATCCAGCATCACCGGAGACCACATCGGCTTCACCAATGATTTAGCCGCCAATCTTGATCAGGCCGATGCTGTGTACTGCCGCATTCGTAGCAGCATTGACAGCTGGATCGAAAAGGAGGGAATTGCTGCACCGATCGAACAGTCGTATTCCCCCTGTTGGCAACCCCCACCCGTGGATGACCCTGGCATTGATTTGAATACACAGCCCTTTGCTGCGGTGATCTGGTGTACGGGATATCGCGGCGATTTCAGCTGGATTGATGCGCCCGTTTTTGATGGGAGTGGATTGCCTGCCCATGATCGCGGGGTCACCCAAAGCGCCGGCCTGTATTTCATCGGTTTGCCATGGCTGCATACCTGGGGCTCCGGGCGCTTCTGCGGCGTTGCCCATGATGCACGATATCTCGCGAGGGTCATCAGCCTGCGTTTGCAGCGTCGCGATGCCTCTTTAGAAAAACTTGAATGCACGGCAATCTTGGGGTCATAGAACCTGGGGTTTCACCCATTAGATCCAACCGACAGGAAACGAATTACAAGCCAGCTTCAAGAAACCACCAAGACCTCAGTTGCACACCATCTATCCCAGTTGCACAAAATTCCAGGGACAACTCAGGGATCACCCCCTAAAACCCATTGCAATCACAATTAATTGGGTGGCATTAGCAGCCACCAAGGCCAGGGCTGATCAGCAGGATTCACACCAGCTTCAGCCACCACGCCCCCCATCAATGCAGTGATTCTGCAGAGGAATGGATCAGGCCAGGGTCAGACCTGCCCACCCCGGCTCAAAACAGCACCACACGCCACGCCGGTTGCCGCCAACTCACCAACAACCCAAACGACACCAACGCCTGGCTTAAAGCAGCGACACCCGAGATTCCCGTTTGCCAGACGGGCTGAAACAAGGCCTCTAGGAGAATGCCAACCACAGATGTATTGATGCCCAGCAAGGTGCAGCGAGTCGGAGCCAATCGGCCCAAGTAGCCCCAAAAAGGCAAGAGTACTCCAATCAATAAAAACGAAAGAAAACCTCCACGACTGGTATAAATTTTACGGATTCAAAAGGAGCCGCTGACAAAGGCTTTCTACATAGCTAAAATGAGGGATCACTTTGAATTCTTGCAGCCTGAGTGGATCATGCAACTACTTTCATCAATCTAATTGAAAGATCACTGATCCGATTGAATGACCACAAGGTTCGGACAAGTGAAATCAAACAAGCTTGTTTTGGGTAGTTGCCTAAAACACCAAGCTGAGTTGATCCAAGAGTTATTTATTTCCCAGAAACATGCCTGGACGATCCCGAATCACACGCCTATCCCAACAGATTGCTGTAGGTGGTGGAATCTTGATCCTTTCCACTACATCGTTAGCGCAGGCCACACAAAATCAAAGCTCCAAGATAAACCTGGATCGCTCCAAACTTCCGATTGCGGAACCTAAGCCAGAAAAAATCACCAAGGTACTCCCTTCAGAAGTGCCATTGCCTCAACAGTGGGAAGTGACGGCTCCAGCAAATGCCCCCAATGTGGTGATCATCCTTCTCGATGATGTGGGGTATGCAGCACCCTCCGCCTTTGGCGGTGCGGTGAACATGCCGACTGCGGAAAAGCTCGCCGATAAGGGCTTGCGTTACAACAAATTCCACACCACAGCCCTATGTGCGCCAACTAGGGCGTCTTTGAAATCCGGACGGAATCACCACAAGGTCAATATGGGATCGATCCCAGAGATCGCAACCGGTTATGCGGGTAATTCCACGGTGGTTCCCGACTATGCCCAACCGGTTGCCGAGATTCTAAGGTTGAACGGCTACAACACCGGTGCCTTCGGTAAGTGGCATGAAACCCCTGGTCGGGAGACAACGGCTGCTGGTCCGCAGACACGGTGGCCCACCCGGCAGGGGTTCGAGAAGTTCTATGGCTTCGTGGGTGCTGAAGACAACATGTGGGAACCCACCATTCACGATGGTGTCACCGTTGTAGATGCACCTCAGAAAGAGGGGTATCACTTCACTGAAGACATGACAGATCAGGCCATCGGTTGGATGCGGCAGCAGAAATCGATCAAACCTGACAAGCCGTTTTTTATCTATTATTCATCTGCCGGTTCCCACTCCCCACACCATGTGAGCAAGGAATGGATTGCCAAATATAAAGGTCAATTCGACGAAGGCTGGGATGTTCTTCGAGAGCGCAATCTTCAGAATCAGATCAAGGCAGGGATTGTTCCTGAAGGCACCCAGATGGCCAAGTCGCCAGACAGTATTCCCAAATGGGACAGCCTCACGCCACAACAGCAGAAAATCTATGCGCGACAGGCCGAGGTTTTTGCTGCCTTCACGGAGTATTCTGATTATGAAGCTGGCCGTT
>QCTY01000062.1:0-8129 GCA_003208975.1 Synechococcus sp. AG-676-F02 | reverse complement strand
ATCAAGCAAACATCTTCGATGATGCTGAGAATGACTGGGCCGAACTTACAGCTGGGAATGTTTTGATCTGTGGGAATGGAGGCGGCGATACCATCACATCAGGAGACGGAAATGATCAACTAGAAGCTGGTAATCCTGGAGCAAGTGTTCTGAACGGAGGGAATGGTGATGATCGTCTTTTGGGAAGCGATGACAATGATGTATTAGAGGGAGGTGACGGCAATGACATTCTTATTGCACGTTTAGGGGATGACCAAATGACGGGAGGAACGGGCACCAACCATTACGTTCCGGGCTTAGACGAAAAAGGTGGGTTGTGTGACCGAGACACTGTGATTGGCAGCAATGGAGGCTACGACATCATTTATTTCAGTGATTCCAGGGATCAATACACACTTTCAGCACCGTGTAATCAAGGCAGCTGCCGCATTAAACGAAACGACTCGGACGATCGCAAGGTGGTGGATATGTCGGGTGGTAATCGCTTGATCTTTTCTGGAAATGGACAGGAACAGATCGAACTCGCTACGGGTGATGCTGCTGTACTCCCTCCTCTCGCAGACGATTCATGCACAGTGGATATCACAATACTGGATCCACCCGTAACTCCTGAAAACGATCCACGATGGACACCACTCATAGAAGGCGCACATATAGCATTAAGGATTGTGAAACCAATTACTGAAGCATATACTCAAGAAAGTCGACAAACATTTGTCGACGAATGGGAGGACAATGTCAATAGAAGTTTAAATGATTTGTCGATAGATGGAATTGAGAATTTCTGCTTAACTCCACGACTTGATACTTATGCAAGATACGAAAATGGTGTATTCACTCATAATGATTACAGAGGTATATTCATAGTGGCTAGACGAATCAATAACAGATGCGTAACAGGGAATCACGGTCAAGTAGTGCTACATACTCAAATAATCAAAGAAACCAACACTAGTCTCTCCTCAGCGGCATATCTTAGATTGCCAGAGGAAGGTGACTCGTTTAGGGGGTGCAACCTACATATTAGAACCATCTTCCGTGTTGGTGACAGAGGGAGTCTTAGGGAAGCATATGGATGCTAACTCTTAAAAATATGCACAACCAAAAATCAACCTGATGACCAGCACCATTTCTTTTCAAATTCATGCTCAAGAAATTCAGAACGGGGTGTGGCCAGAATGCTTCAACAACTCAATAGTCCTCGATACCGATATCTCTGGGTGAACTGCCATCGCATTGATCAAAGTATCTCTTTCGATCCAAACAGCAGCCGTGCACAAACGAATATTAGCGGATGGAACAATGCTAAAAAAGATCTAATTTTAAATGGTTCAAATTGTGCTGCAGAAGAACCAACAAGTCAAGCAAAGATCAAACAAAAATAAATGGCACATTGCCAGAATCCAAGCAATCAGCATTAGCCGTTGATATCATCAAGCAGAGAAAAAACTTCACTATTTCTGCTAAGAAAAATTGACATGCAACCCAAATGCGTTGCATTGCCACTTAAGGAAAGCCAAACTACTTTTGACATCATATTTTTTGTGATGACAAGCACAATCACCTTTACGCTTCAGTTTCTCAATTTATCTCAATCAACTGCGAGAGAAATCGCCCAGCAAGCCCTCTCGGATCAACGTAAAACAGTTTTCCATCAAATAGACGGATCTCCATTAACGAGTTCGGACCTCTTACAGGCACTCAATGCCTTCGAGAATGAAAACGAAGCAGATGATCTCAGCCTCGAAGAATTGGAGAGGATCTCAGGCGGTGTCGGCCTTCCTGAAGCTCTTGTCTCGTCCACCATCTTGATGGCAATGGTCGCTGGTGCCAGTGGCATGTTTGTTAACAGTATGGACGCCATGAGCAGCAGCCGGGTACAAGATGCCCTTAATGCAGGGGTCAACGCCAATATCGAAGTCGTACGCAATCAGTTGAGTGATTACGCTTCAGCCGGAAACGGCATTTACTCCGTCCCTGATGGAGTAACCAGCGACAACCTTGGTTCCAGCTTCCTCAACAGCACAGACCTTGGCAACGATTTGGATGGGGATGCGTCCAATGGAATCACAACCGAGGAGACATTCGGCGGTCAGACCGTGACACGACACATCACGGCAAATGGTGAAAGCATCCAGGTCACCTATACCCACGACAACGTTGATATTCAATCCACGACAATGGTTTCCCCTGCTGCCGGTTGGTTGTCCTGAATCGAACGTTTCAACATTCTTTGCCTTGAGGAAATGAAATGAGCGAGCAACTACGCGCCCTGCTCTTCCCATCTCGATTCTTCGCGTGGGCTCAAAACACCCAGACAACAATTTCACTGGATGCTGCCAGAACACTGATTGAAGAGGGGCAGGAAGGAACAGAGCTGCTGCTTTTGATTGAGGGACGAGGCTTGGTGTCAAGCCTTAAGGATGATGGAGAGAGTGTCGTCATCGCTGAAGTGGAGGCCGGCCAGATCCTCGGAGAGATGTCTTTCCTCGAAGGCAGGCCGAGCGTGGCCAGCGTGATCGGTCAATCCGGCAGCCAATGGATTCGCGTTCCATTTGAGATTCTCCAGTTAGCTATTGATGATGACAAAGAGCTCGCGGCAGATTTTTATAATGTTCTGGCACGAAAACTAGCTTTGCAGCTCCAAAGTCAGAACGCTTTGGTGCATCGCTGGAAAAGCTCTGAGATCGAGCCACTTCGAAAGGTTTTGCTGCTTTTCGCCGAACTCAATGATCTTGATATCGATTGGCTGAGTCGCGAAGGAACCGTTCAGAATTTCAAGCATGGAAAAGCCTTGATTGAGCAGGGCAGCAAGCTCAATCAGCTTTGGATCATTCTCAAAGGAGAGGCGGATGTCTTTCTCATCGATGATCTACAACGCCAGCAAGTTGGCAGTTCCCGCCGCGGTGAATTACTCGGGGAAATTGCCCTTCTCAGCTCAAACAGTCTTGCCACAGCGAATGTTGTCGCCAGCAGCGATATGCAACTCCTGGCCATTCCACACAGTGCGATAAAAGATCGCATGGATGAGGATGTCGCCTTCTCCTCACGCTTCCATCGCGCTTTGTCAGTTCTGCTTTCCCATCGCGACCGGGATCAGCTGATGAGCCATGGCCTGGCCTCTAAAGCCCACGCCAATGAAACGCTCAGTCTTGACATCCTTGACAACGTCAATCAGGCGGGGCGGCGCTTCGAGTGGCTGTGCCGTCAGGCGGCGGCCCAATGAACAAAGCGGCAGAGCAGATTCCACGTTTGCTCAAAGATTGGTCGGGAAACGACCTTGATTCAGCTGCCCAGCTTTTGTGGCAGAGGGGTATCCCAAGCCGTGTCATTCAACTTCCCACCCAGTGGTGGACCAACGGCTGCAACATCGACTCAGGACTCTGGTTAGCCCTTGATGACAGCCAACCCAGTTCAGCCTGGTTGATCCATCAACATCCGCGAACACTGGTCCCAACTTTTCAGCCCTTAGGTAGCTCAACAAACCAGCCCCCTCAACCAGAGCAACTGCAGACCGATGTGCTCAGCCTTTGGCCCGGGCGTACAAACCTTCCATATTTCTGGAATCTGCCCCCCTGGCGGGCTGGAAGTTTTGCTGTGGAAGCCCTGCTATGGCTTGCTGTTCCTCTACTTGTGGTGGGCAAGTCTTCAGGAGTACTGCTGCTTCCGGTTTTCATTTTTCTTGTGCGCAGCCAACGCACCCCGCTTCTCTCCGAGCTCAACGCCATCCAACTGGCAATGGCGGGTCTGCAGCAATTTTTGCGGGTGCCATTGCGTACGGTTCTAAAACTACAAAGCGGTCTCGGCCCATCGTTCATTCAGATGCTTCTGAATGTGGGAGAGCAGCAACCCGAGGTGCTGCAGGATGTCACGATCCCGCTGATCGTCCTCGCCGTCAGCAGCACATTGCTGGTGGCCCAACAACCGCTACTTGGCTTAAAAGTTCTGATTTGCTTGCTGGTCTGGGTGCTGATCAGCACCCAGCTGGCCTGGTCAAGCCGAAGCCTCCAGATTCAGCGCGACAAAGCCTTTCATGAAGCTGACCGCCGCAGCCTGGAGCTGCTGCGTATCAGTTCCAGCCTTCGCCTTGCTGCCGCTGAGATAAGGGCGCTGGAGTTCTGGGAAGCCCCCAAGCGCCGTGGTTTGCATTGGCAAAGCCGACTGGATCGCAACACCTCGCTCGCATTCTTGACCGCGATGTTGAGCGCCGCGACGGTGTTGCTGATCAGCTTCTCTGCCGCTGCATCGCTGCAGGTACTTTCATTGGTTGGCCTGCAGCTCATTGCCACCCAACAATTCAGCAACCATCTCCGCAGGCTGCTCAACCTGCAGCTCGAATGGAACGCTGGAAAGAATCTGCTAGCGAGTACTCCTGAATGGCAACCAGGTGCGATCGATCCTGGGCCATTAAAGGGAGCGATCGCGTTTGAAAAGATCAGCTTCCGCTACAACAAGTTCAGTTCTTGGGCCCTACGAGATCTGACATTGCAGATCCCTGCAGGCGCCTACTGCGCTGTCGTGGGACCTAACGGCAGTGGCAAATCGACCCTGCTGCATTTACTGCTGGGGTTCGACGTACCCCAGCAAGGAATCCTCCGCATTGATGATGTAGACGCTCAAAAGCTGCAACAGGACCTTCTGCGGCCGCAGATCGGCACGATGCTTCAAGACGGACGCCTGGTCGGGCAAACGATTTGGGATGTGCTGAGCGCAGGTCGGCCATTGACAATGACCGCCGCACTGGAGGCTCTTGACGCCGTGGGCTTCAGTGAAGACTTCAAAAAGCTGCCAATGGGGCTGGAAACACCACTTTCTGGTGGTGGACAACAGTTATCTGGAGGCCAACGCCAGAAACTTGCTCTGGCCCGCGCCCTCATTGGCAACCCACGATTGGTACTGCTGGATGAACCCACCACCTTCCTTGACTCAGCCAGTCAAAAAGCGGCCCTCAGGTCTGTACGCCTGCTCAACTGCACACGGCTGTTGATTGCCCATCGCATCAGCACCGTGCAGGACGCAGATCTGATCCTTGTGATGAAAGATGGCCAACTCGTCCAACAAGGCACCTATTCAGCGCTGAAGGAAACGCCAGGAACCTTTCGCGACCTGATGCAACAGCAGGAACTCTGATCCAATGGGGCTGTTTCGCTATCGCGCCCTTCAGGGCTCCAGTCACAGCAATGAGGGACACTCACCCTTTCAGCGTCGACGGGAATCTCTAACTGGCTCGATCCGTCGTTTCTGGCCAGAACTGAAAGAGCTTCTATGGCTGAACTGGAGCCAACGCCATCGCCGCACCCCAGAAGTTCGACAACTTGAAACCACTGAATGCGCTGCCATTTGCCTGGCGATTGTTCTTCGTTACTACGAGCGAAACGAACCCCTAAGTGCACTTCGACGGGCTTGCGGTGTCTCCCGTAACGGAAGCAACGCAGCCCAACTCGTCCGGGCTGCAGGCAAATATCAGTTGGTGGCAAAAGGAATGAAGCGCGGCTTAAACAGCCTGCAGGAGGTACCACTGCCAGCAGTGCTGTTCTGGGAGTTCAACCATTTCGTTGTTCTCGAAGCAATCACCACTCAAGGCATCTGGGTGAACAACCCAGCCACTGGACGACTTCGCCTTACCAGAGAGGAGTTCGACCGGGCCTACACCGGGATCGTGATCAGCCTCATCCCCTCCGCTGACTTCCAATCGGGAGGACAACGACGTGCACCGTTCGCTGAACTCGCGCAACAACTGAGCCGCGGTCAACCACGACTCAGCGTGGGCTTAATCATCACGCAAGTGGTATCTATCGCTCTTGCTGTGCTGCTGATCAGCGGCGAAAGGGCTGCAACCCATACGGGCCTGATTCTTGGGCTTGTTTTCAGCATCAGCCTGATGCCAGCTCTGATCACGGCGCTGACCCGCTCGATTAGCGGACGCAGCGGTGCATCCATCCAGAGCAAGCTTCTCAAAATGCCGGAGTGGGCGTTGCATCAGCACTCACTGCAGGAACTCAGCAGCCGACATCAGGGATTGCAACGGATCAGCGACGTGATCAGGGGGGACCTGCTTTGGCAGATCTCAACTGTGTTGTTATTGCTGCTTTGGAGTGGCCTGCAGCTGACAGAGCAACCATGGCTCGTGCTTCTGGTGCTGGGGGGAACCTCCGCCGTGCTGGCTCTTTTGATGCTGGACCACACGCTTCAGCACCCCCAGCACAACCAGACTTTGCGCCAGAAGCGCCGGGCTCGAACAAAGCTGGAACAGTCCTTGGAAGATCCTCGGACGATGAAATCCTTAGCGCTTGAGCGTCGGGTTCTCCAGCTATGGAGTGGTCTACAAGCAGAAGCGGCCTCGGAACGCCTGCAGCAAATACGCCAGTCCAGGCTGACGGAATGGCTCCCAGAATTGCTCTGCTGGTTGCTGCCAATCCTGATGCTCATCCTGGGTGGTTTCTCGCCACCCGTGTTGGTACCGGCGTTGCTCTGGTGGTGGGTGCTGATCCGATTACAGCTCCAGCTCAATCAGTGGAGAGAGATCGGCGCACCACTCAACGCCCTTGCCGCCCTCGACGATGAACCGACGGACGTTTTGCTGCTGAGTTCAAAAGCCCCCAAAAGGGCGCACTTTGATAACTCAGCCATTGGCGTGGAACTCAACATGCTGTGCTTTGCACATACCCCAAATGAGCAGCCACTTTTCGAGGCGTTAAATCTGAGCGTTGCAGCGGGAGAATGGCTGGCACTCACCGGCAGAAGCGGCTGCGGCAAAAGCACATTGTTGAATTTGATCGCAGGACTGCTGCAACCGGAGTCGGGTCAGGTGTTGCTTAATGCCAACCCATTGCTGGACTACTCGCGGGAGCAACGCAGCCGGACGATTGCCATGGTTCGTCAGGAAGATGCGCTGCTGAACATGAGCCTGAGGGAGAACCTCACGCTTTGGGACCCGAGGATCAGCGATGCCCAACTGAATGAGATTTGTGCCGATTTAGGTCTACAAACGATTGTGGAACAGCTACCCCATGGACTCGACACGGTGCTGGATCCAAACCAGTTCAACTTGAGCGGCGGACAACGCCAACTTCTCAATCTCGGGCGAGTGTTACTACAAAAGCCTCAATTACTTCTACTTGACGAAGCCACATCAGCCTTGGACAGCATCTGCGAAAAACGAGTCTTTTCGAAGCTTAGGCAACTTGATTGCACTGTAATCATCGCATCCCAGCGCAGTAGCAGTGTGAATCAGGCCGATCGGGTTATCAAGCTTTGAAGCTTGCACAACAACGCTTATTCATCTGCTGAAGACAACTCTCAGGAAGCATTAAAAGCATATTTCAAACATCTCTATCCAAACCAATCAGATTCAGATCGGATTCACCATCAACATTCAACGACATGGCTGCGCAATAGCTGGGCTGCTGTTCTTTTTGCTGGAACCTCAGCCCACCGCAGATGAGCGGATCAACTGATCACCGCTTCGCTGCTCAAGTTGCAGCAACAGCACCGGCAGCTCAGGGTGGTCATCCAAGGTGAATCGCTCCACGCCATCCAGCACCACACGGTTCTGATAGGCACCGCCGGAAGGGCGACCATCGAGGGTGAAGGCCGGCCCACAGCGCATCAGCACCGGACCACGCCAGATCGGTGATGGTGCAGCACCGATGGAATACACCACCGCCGCTGAGCCATCGCGGGGATGAATGGCGAGCTGCGGTTGTCGACCGGCCAGGGCACAGGGCCACGTCCGAGACGACTCGGGGCGAACCTGCCAGCTGGAAGCTCGATCCAGATCTTGCTTCACCAAGGCCAGGGTGCGCCGCTGCCAGCTTCGGAGCTGAAGGCGCCGGGCCAATCCTCCGCTGGCACGGGCATCCCCCAGCAGCATCTGAACCGCCACGCCACTCAACAAGGTTCCAAGCGCCATGGCCAGCAGCAGTTCCACCAGGGTGAACCCAGCCCTGTCGCGATCAACCGGCTGCATCGGGCTTGCAACGGCGACTGCTGAACGTGTCTGTGGGATGCCCCTCATAGGTGCCGCTGCGGCTGATGCCAAGGGGCAGCCCGATCACCAGACAGCGGCGATGCGAGAGGTGCCTGTGACCGAGCACCACCAGGCCACCATCGAGCACCAGACCGTTGGA
>QCTY01000061.1:0-8205 GCA_003208975.1 Synechococcus sp. AG-676-F02 | reverse complement strand
CTGGGATCGATCTGTACCGAACCGGACGCGCTCCACGCCTGCTGTTTACGGGAGGGCAGAACCCGTTCCAGGCCGGGCTGGCCCCTGAAGGGGAGTTGTATCGGCGCGAGGCTGTGGCCCTTGGAGTGCCTGTGGGTGCACTGGCATCGACCCCACCGGTGCGCAACACCGCCGAAGAAGCCACTGCAATTCGAGCGCTGCTGCCCCATGCTTCCCGTCGGGTGCTGCTGGTGACCAGCGCCTTCCACATGCGCCGTGCCCAGCGACTATTCGAGCGACAGGGAATGGTAGTGCTGCCGTTTCCGGTGGATTTCAAAGCCCGAGCCTCCTGGGGAGGCTTTGTTGTGCGCGACCCGTTGATGTGGATGCCAACGGCTGGTGGCCTCTCCAGCAGTTCGCGGGCCCTGCGGGAACTGATGGGCAGAGTCGTCTACCGCAGCTGGTGACTGCCACTCGGATTGGCCTCCGCCCTAATCCGACTCCCCTTCGAACAAGGTCTCCAGGGGCTCTGCATCAATCCCCTCCGACTCCTGGAGATAGCGCGCCAGCACTTCACTCTGCCCGTGGGTGACGTAAACCTTCTTTGCTCCTGATTCACGAACCGTGCGCACCAGTCCTGCCCAGTCGGCATGGTCACTCAGCACGAAACCCCGTTCGTAACCCCTGCGCCGCCGGGCTCCACGCACCGCCATCCAGCCCGAGGCGAAGCCGGTCTGTGGCGTTTTGAACCGTCTCATCCAGCTGGAGCGGTGAGCCGAGGGTGGGGCGAGCACCAGCCTTCCCGCCAGTGTTTCCTTGCGTGGAAGATCGCTCACCGGACGGCTGGGGGTCATCGGTACGCCGGCGTCTCTGTAGTGGCGTGTCACGGTTTCCACGGCTCCGTGCAGCAGCACCTCCTCCTCCACGCCGATCGCCCGCAGTTCCGCCAGCAGGCGTTGCGCTTTGCCGAAGGCATAACAGAACAGCAGCGATGGACGGTTTCGGTCCCCCTGCCACCAGTCGCGGATCTCGCGGGCCACAGAGGCCCCTGATTGCCAGCGGTAAATCGGCAGTCCGAAGGTCGCTTCGGTGATCAGAACGTCGCAGCGCACCGGTTCGAACGGATCACAACTGGGGTCGTTGTCGCGTTTGTAATCGCCGCTGACGACCCAGACCTCATTTTCGGCTTCCAGGCGGATCTGGGCTGATCCGAGCACATGACCTGCGCTGTGGAAGGACACCTTGCACTGGCCCAGCCAGATGTCTTGGCCGTAGTGCACGGGGTGGAGGGTGATCTCCTGCCCTAGGCGCTGACGCAGAACGCCTTCACTCAGATCAATGGCCCAGTATTCCCCGCAACCCGCTCGGGCGTGGTCGGCATGGGCATGGGTGATCAGGGCACGGGGCACGGGCCGCCAGGGATCGATCCATGCATCGGCTGCTCGGCAGTACAGACCCTGGGGCGTGTGTTCGATCACGCTCGGGCTGTCAGCATTCGTTCAGACGACGCGTTCAACATGCATCCCGAAGAGGAACGGGATTTTCGCGAATCCTGGGCTGATGTGGGGTCGCCTCCTCCACGGCATGCTCCGCCGCATTTCCAGTTCAAGGAAGCGGGCGTGGAGCGTTTCAACGATGTTTACGACGATGGTTACGACGACGACTGAGCCCCAGCCGCGCTTCAGCGGCTCATGGCCAGCATCCGCTCGATAGGGGCCAGGGCTCGCACCCGGATCGATTCCTCCATTTCGATGGCCGGTTCCAGGGTGTCAAGGCATTCCCGCAGTTTCTCCAGCGTGTTCAGCCGCATGTGGGGGCAGGCATTGCAACTGCAGCCATCGATGCCCGGCACATCCATCAGAGCCTTGTCAGGGACACGCTGCTTCATCTGGTGGAGGATTCCCGGCTCGGTGAGAACAATGAAGCTGTTCGCTGAGCTCTTCTGCGCGTGGATGAGCAGCTTGCTGGTGGAACCGATGAAGTCGGCCAGATCCAGCAGGTTTTCCTCACATTCCGGATGAGCGATCACCTCCGCCTCCGGGTGCTCCAGTTTCAACTGCAGCAAGGCCTCTTCGCTGAAGGCCTCGTGAACCGCGCAGCGGCCTGGCCAAAGCGTCAGATCGCGTCCGCTGTGACGTTGAACCCAGCGACCGAGGTTGCGATCAGGAGCGAACAGCACCGGGCGGTCCTCCGGCAGCTGACGGACCAGATCAACGGCGTTGCTGCTGGTGCAGATCAGGTCGCTTTGGGCCTTCACGGCTGCCGTGCAGTTGATGTAACTCACCACCAGATGATCGGGATGCTGAGCCCGAAAGTCGGCGAATTCATCGGCGGGGCAGTCATCCGCCAGTGAACAGCCGGCATCGAAATCCGGCAGCACCACTGTTTTTTCGGGGCAGAGGATCTTGGCGGTCTCCGCCATGAAGTGGACACCGCAAAAGGCGATCACATCGGCATCGGTGTTGGCCGCCTTGCGGGACAACTCCAGCGAGTCACCGATGAAATCAGCGATGTCCTGAATTTCCGGCTCCTGGTAGTAGTGCGCCAGCACCACGGCATTGCGTTCCCGCTTCAGTCGCTCGATCGCTTCCACAAGGGCTGTGTCAGCGCTCATTGGGGTCAGGACCGGGCAGGATGGCGACAGCCTAGGCATGGGCTCTGACCGATCTTCATCTCGCCATCGCTGGGGACCTGCACGGCGCCTGGGGCACAGCGGATGAGCAGCTGTTGGAACGGCTTCAGCCGGACGCCGTTCTGTTTGTTGGAGATCTCAGCGATGGCGATCTCCGCCTCACCCGTCGCCTGCGCAAGTTGCCCTTCCCCTTGGCGCTGATTCTGGGCAACCATGACCGGGGTCGAGATCGCAGTGGAGGGATCCTGCGCCAGCAATTGGCGCTGGTGAAGGACGTGGATTGCGGATGGGCACGGCTCGATCTCGATCCGCTGCCGCTCTCTGTGGTTGGTGGGCGTCCCTGCAGTTCCGGGGGTGGGTATCACCTCTCGAAAGCGGTGGAAGCGGTTTATGGACCCGTCACCCTTGAGCAGTCCGCCGAAAGGATCGTGGCGGCCGCAGCGCTGGTTCCGGCGGAACAACCGCTTGTGCTCATGGCCCATTGCGGCCCAAGCGGGCTCGGCTCCGATCCCACAAGCCCCTGCGGTCGGGACTGGAAGACTCCAGCGGTGGACTGGGGTGATCAGGATCTGGCTCTGGCACTTGATCGCATCGCCCGCACACGGGTGCCCGATCTCGTCATTTTCGGCCACATGCATCATCAACTGAAGCGGGGTTCTGGCCTGCGCACCAGCTTGATTCGGGATCGGCGGGGGATTGCCTATGTGAATGCCGCCTGTGTCCCCCGCAGCGGCGTGAACGACCAGGGTGAGGCCCTGCTTCATCTGTCCTGGGCCGAATTCAGCGGTCAGCGTCTCTCGCACCTGAGTCACCGCTGGTATCGACCGGATGGAACACTTGTTCACCAGGAGCGTCTCCCGGAGAAGGAGTCTCTGGTGTGTTGATCTATGCCTGCAGCAGCAGCCATGGTTTTGGCCATGCGGCACGGGACGCGGCTGTGCTTCAGCAGCTCCGCCAGTTGCGACCGGACTGGACGCTCGTGATGAGTTCCGCCATCGAGCCGAGCTTCCTGACCACTCTGCTGAATGACGACGCAATCCTGCAGCGTCGTTGTCGATGGGATGTGGGAGTGATGCAGGCCGATGCCCTGGGATCGGATCGGGCCGCCACGCTTAGCGCGTTAGCACAACTAGATGAGGATCTGCCGGATCTGCTCAGGCGGGAGGTTGAGTGGATCCGCTCCTGGAGAGAGCCGACGCTGTTGCTGGCCGATGTTCCTCCGGCAGCCGCTCAGCTGGCGAACGCACTGGGTGCCCCTCTGGTCTGGATGAGCAATTTCGGTTGGGACGATATTTATCGGCCGTTTGGTGAAGCGTTTCACGATCACGTGGAGCGTGCCCGATCGGCCTATGCAAGCGGCCTCTTTCTGCTGCGCTGTCCGTTCGACCTACCCATGGACTGGGGGTTGGCGGAACAATCCCTCGGTTTGGTGTGCAGTCAGCCCAGACCCCTGCCGCTGAATCTGATCGACAGCCTCAGAGCTCCAGATCGGCCATGGGTGCAGGTGGGCTTCGGTGGAATGGGTCTTCGGTTGTCTCCCCAGTTGTTTGCCCACTGGCCAGAACAGGGATTTCTGATGGCGGAACCTATCAATCCGGACGATCGCACCGCCCTAGAGCAGGTGCCCAACCTCATGTTGCTCCCGAAGGGTCTACGCCCTCTCGACGCGTTCCCCTATTGCGTGCGGCATCTCGGTAAACCGGGGTTCAGCACCTTCAGCGAAGCCATGTCGTTGGACGTTGGCCTGCATGTGGTGGAACGCCAGGGCTTTGCCGAAGTCGATGCCTTGCTGGCGGGGTTGCGGAACCATGGGCGCCATCGATTATTGAGCAGATCGCAGCTGGAATCGGGTGACTGGCAGCTTGATCAACCCTTGCATGCCCCGACGGAGCCACCTCTGCCTACGCACGGTGCTCTGCAGGCGGCTGTCTGTCTGATCAAATTGGCCGAGCAGCACACTGACTGACCTCCGTTAAAAATATTTCTCCAAAGCAAATGTTTCCCGCTGGGTGTTGCGATGGACATTTTTTTGGTCGGCATAGTAACCCATTGCGCTTCTTGTCTCTACCGGCACATTCTCCCCAGAGTGAAAAGCTACTCTTTTGCTCTCAAGAGGGAATAGTTCTTCCCTCCTATTTGCAAATTCACATCTAATTTAGACGCTTTTTTATGGAGTCCATTGCTTTGACAGGCCGCAGAAACCTCGTTGCTGCAGTCATTGCTGGATCCATGGCCGCCTGGCTTCCTCAGTCGGCTTCAGCGGCGTTCCTTCCCCCCAACACCCGATCACAGCTGCTGAGCAGCCCGAATGAGGCGCCGACCCGGTTGATTCCCTATGTGATCACCCCAGAGCGGCGTGCCCTGCTCAACACCATTCGTTTTGCTGAGGGAACCTGGAAGGGTGGCTTCGATGTGGGGTATCGCGTGATGTTCGGCGGCGGGCTGATGCCGTCGATGGACCGCCATCCCAATCGCGTCATCTACAGCTCCCGTTACGCGAGTGCAGCTGCGGGGGCTTATCAATTTATGCCGTTCACCTGGAACATGGTGCAGCGTCACATTCCCCTTCGAGGCTTCGGACCCGCAGCGCAGGACCAGGGTGCACTGTTTCTTGTGCAGCGTCGCAAAGCCCTCGGCCTCACCGATGCCGGTTCGCTCACGCCTGTCCTCACTGCGATGCTGGCTCCTGAGTGGGCGTCTTTCCCAACCCTGGCGGGTCGCAGTTACTACGGTCAGCCGGTGAAGGCCTACACCAAGCTGCGCACCTTCTACGACGTCAATCTCAAGGAGCTGCGTCGCCTCCGTGATCTCAAGCGTCAGGCACTGGCTCTCACTCCGCCGCCACCGCTCAACAGCTGCAGCGGTTCACGCATCGAATGTGCCACCCGACTCTGAGCTGAGCCTTAACGAGCCCAGTTAGAAATGGTTGCTGTGATCTTCCGGGTGACGTCAACCCTTTTGGGATCATCAGCCCAACTTCCTAGCAAGCTCCTGCGCAGCCCTGCACTGGCCGGTGTGAGGTGATCACCGGGGAGATGCATCTCTTCGCTGGAGTCGACAGGGCGATCTTTCAGGCTCTGGAGCAGTTCCGGACTCTGATCGAGTTCATCGCGACCGAAGCGAATCACCAGGTTGCGTTCCTGGATGTAGTGACGTCGGATCAGCCGCAAGGTTTCCTTGGGATCAGGGCTGAACTCCGTTTCCACGCCAAGTCGTGGTGCAAGTTCCCCCAGCAGCGGAATGGAACGGTCCGCCTGAAAGTTATTGAAACAAAGGGATACGAGCCCTCGGCAGCCCCTGCCACCGTCGGGTGCCAGCAGGTGGAGCTTGCAGCCAAGACTGTGACCCACCCGTAGTGGGCTTGGCAGGGGGCCATCGCGTTGTTCCAGTCGCCGCCGGGCGTCACGAAAATCGCTCCAGGCGCTGCGGGCCTGGGACTGATGGTCGAATCCAGGCACGTAGGACCAGGCATGAACCACGAGCCCCGTAGCCGCCAGATCCTCCAGCAGTCGGCGATAGCTGACCTGGGGTGTGGCTGCCAGATAGCTTCCCCCGATGAAGTCGATCTGGCCCCAGGGCTTGGCCGGCTTCAGCTGCCAGATCGCACCGATCTGCCGCCATATCGGCATGGCTCAACCCTGCAGTTCGTTGATCACCCGTTGTGCTTCCCGCACGTGGGCTGGACCGTCCAGCAGGTTGCTGAACACATGGCGGATCACCCCTTCTCCGTCGATGACGTAGGTCACCCGTCCCGGCAACAGGCCAAGCGCCTTGGGAACGCCCATGCTGCGTCGCAACGTGTTGTTCAAATCGCTCAGCAGCGGAAAGTTGAGGTTGTGGCGTGTTGCAAACCGCCGATGGCTCACCCCGTCGTCTCCGCTGATGCCCCAGATCTCGGCATTGAGCTGATCAAATGATCCGGCGTTGTCCCGAAAGCTGCATGCCTCTGCCGTGCATCCGGGGGTGTCGTCTTTGGGGTAGAAAAACAGCACGAGCCAGCGGCCCCGTACAGCAGCGGAAGATCTCCTCTCACCGTTCTGATCCTCCAGATTGAAGTCCGGTAGAGAGTCACCGATGCCGATAGCCATCCGAGTGCAAGCAAGCGTTGAAACCCTAGGAACCTGGCCCTTGCAGTGGGCGTGAGAATTTGGGGGAGTCCATGGGAGACGGCATGGGGAATCAGCTTGATCTGCTTGGGAATTTCTCGGTGGCGCCTGCAGCCACTCAGCCCGTTCCTGCCTCAGAGCCGCGTGCAGATTTTGATTCGGGACCCACCTCGCTTCTGATCCTGGACACCGAAACCAGCGGACTCGACCCCGCCGCCCATGCCTGTCTGGAGGTGGGGGCAATCCTGTTTGATGTGGCCTCCCGCTCCGTACTGGCGCAGCAATCATTCCTGCTGCCGGTCGACACCAATGCGGCAGAACCGATCAATCGCATCCCTGCTGCTGTAACCCGGCTGCCCCAGCCATGGTCCGAGGGGCTGCGTTGGTTCCAGCTCCTGGTGGAAGCGGCCGATGTGCTGGTGGCTCACAACGCTGCCTTTGATCGGCAGTGGTTCGGCCGGGGAGCGCTTCCGCCGCTGGAGCGCCCCTGGCTTTGTTCGATGGAGGACATTCGCTGGCCTGCCGACCGCCAGCTGCGCTCACGGCCTTCGGTGCGTGATCTGGCTCTGGCCTATGGCGTGCCGGTCTGGGCTGCCCATCGTGCTCTGACCGATTGCATCTACCTCGCCGAAGTCTTTGCACGCTGTGATGATCTGGAAACTCTGTTGATGCGTGGGTTGGAGCCCCGTCGTCTGGTGCGGGCTCGGGTCTCCTTTGAGGAGCGCCATCAAGCCAAAGAGGCCGGTTTCCGTTGGAATGATCCGATCAAGGGCGCATGGACCCGTCGACTGAGCGAACGGGAATGCGCTGAACTGACGTTCCCCGTTGTTGCGGTGGACGTCTCTCCCGATGACACAGCAGACAATCGCTCGAACTGATTCGGCGTTGCTGCTCTTTTGCTTCAGCTCTCCGAAGCTACTGCGTTGTTTTGCCCTTACTTGCCCCATGCGCATCAAGGTGATGCCATGGCGGTCTTCATTCACAAAAAGCACCATCTGCCGCAGACACGGTTGCGCTACTGGCAACAGGCACGCACCTGGGCTCGCCTGATCCGTGAAGCTGAGGCCCTCTGGCATGTGGATGTGCGCGCCTTGCAACGCATGGGGGCTGAGGAGCTGTCACAGCTGCTTGAAGAGATTCCACCGGCGCAGCGTCAGCGCATCAATCGCTGGCTGCACGGATATTCCGCAGCCACACGCCTTCATTCATCGAGGCGAGCCTAAAAAAATCATTTTTCGAGGCTTTTGCGGGTTGCTGCCCGATTCCTACAGACCAAGACATAAGAGTCCGCTAAAAAAGTGCTGGATTTTCTTCAGCCACTCCATGACCTTCACCTCGAAGGCCCTGATCGTCTCTTCAATGGTCGCCGTTGGCGTTGGGGTGGCTTCTTGTCAGTCTCTAACCAGTGACGGCAAGGGGGCTGGATCAGGGGCATCCCGTCAGTTGAATGGTGCCGGAGCATCGTTTCCAGCCAAGGTGTATCAGCGC
>QCTY01000060.1:0-8232 GCA_003208975.1 Synechococcus sp. AG-676-F02 | reverse complement strand
AAAAACTTACAAAAAAAGTTAAACCAAAGCGAGATTCAAAAACATTTCTTATCAACACACATGGCCATCCTGACCATACAGGCGCCAATGCAATTCTTGCTCAAGATGGAGCCATCGTGGTTTCGCAGCGGCAAGCCAAAAAGATGATGAGAAAGGTTGGAGGGGTGGAAGATCAGGGCTTACCTTCAATTACATATAGGAAGAAGATGAACATATCCCTTGGCAATCAGCTTATCCACCTCATTCATTTACCCTCAGGCCACACCAATGGAGACACTGCCGTCTGGATCCCGAAACTTAACATTCTACATACTGGCGATGCATTTATGGGCGATGATTATCCATTGATTGATATCAATGCAGGCGCCTCGATTAATATGTTAATCAAAACAATATCTAAGCTCATTAATTTGTCAGACAATGAAACCCTTATCATTCCAGGTCATGGAAATTTAATGAACAGATTCGATTTACTGGACTACAGGGAAATGCTTAGGAGTATTACAGCAGACATTGAGAGCTTGAAGGCTAAAGGTTTCACCCTAGAAGAGGTGGTTAATGAGAAACCAACCAAAGATTACGACGGAAAGCGGGGGTCAGGCAAACTCGTGAACGGAGAACTGTTCACAGGATTTATATACAATACATTAACCATTGAGAATATCAGCAAAAACAATGGCTCAGGTCACGACAAAGATTCTCTTTCAAGCAAGCATAATAATACCCAGCCCAATTATAATGACCTTCTAACTAATTATACGAACAAAAATTCTGACAACAAACATAATTCACTCGGTATTGATAGCGATTTAAACCCTAAGATAAACAACATATTAGGGAAAGAAAGCAGTGATCTCCTAGGGTTCATCGAATTAGAATTGGCCGATAACGAAAAAGTCAGAGATGAGAAAAGGATTGATACTGAATTCTGTTCAAATGCAAGGAATGGCAATCAGTTACCTCTTTCCCACGAATACCATGGTGCCGATATTAGGTCGAAGGAGCAAGTTTTATCGCTCTGGACTCGTACCGATGAGTTGAATGACTTCGGAACGAACACTGATCAGTCAGATTCTATTTTGTCAGACAAAACTGGGAATTCGTCTGATGTTTGTTGAATTCACCCAGCACAAACTACTAGGAAAGTTTACTTGTCACCCGTGAAACAATTGGTTGACTATATGAATCATTTCAGTCATACTGATTCTCCTTTGCCTCTCGACCGCTCTACAGCACATCGTCGGAATAGTGAGATAAATTTCAACGAACTTTTGGCAACGTCTTTGATTCTGAACAACCACTTATGATATATTGTAAAATTGTTCGGTAGATCATATTAAAACGCATCTAAGTTAAAGGCAATTCGATTGAACCTATTAATATATTAAATCACAAGAAAATGAGAAAGACCAAGTAAGCGTAACAACCGCTACCCTAAAACAAGCCCAAGATTGAAAAGCTGTATTTAGATCAACACCTCTTATGTTTGACGCAGAACAATGTTCAGAACTGATTGTTGAACAATGTGATCCTCTTGTAAAAGCAAAGTATCGATCTAGTAGCGATAGCAGTCTAGAGACTAAATTTGTTATTAACAACGATTTAATCAGTAAAAAAGAAATTCGCACAGCCCACAAGGCCTGGACTGATGCCCTCGTCAGCATTAGCCAGACATACAAAAATCAGGGCTTCGATGCTGCCGAAGATCTTGCGGGTGATGTAATTGACGCCGCTTATGCCTATCAACTCGGTGCCGTGGCTTTCAAGCCAACTTGGGCTTTCGGGGACACCACGTTCCGCACAACCCGAGATGGAGCCATCTCCTATTTCGTTGGTGGCAACGACGATTACGGCGACCAGGGCTTCGCAATCGGCAATAAGCCGGATCCCATAACAGGACAGAGAAGCTCCTGGGACGATGCTTGGTTTGATCGCTCGGTAATGCGACTGGACGGCAACACCGCCACTGTTCAGGGGTTGCTATACACCAAAGATGAAGCTGGCAATGTCAGCTACGTCGACAAAACCTGGGGTTACCAAAAAGACAGTGACGGAACGGTGAGGATTGTTCTGCACCATTCCTCCACGCCATACGAGTCTATTGATTCACCTGATGAACTAAAAAATCGGAAAGTTGACAATCGGAGCTTTGATCCTGCCAACCGGATCAAGAAAAAAGAAGTGAGAGCAGCTCAAAAAGCCTGGACGGAGGCACTGGTCAGCATCAGCCAAATCCATAAAGAAGAAGGGTTTGATGCCGCCAAGAGCCTCGCCGGGGATGTGATTGATGGGGCCTACGACTATCAGGCTGGTCCCGTTGCCTTCAAACCAACTTGGGCATACGGCGACAGTACATTCCGCACAAAACGTCGTGGAGCTGTCTCCTACTTCGTCGGGGGAGACAAACGATTCGATGACCTCGGTTTTGCCATTGGTAATAAACCGGATGAGACTAAAAAGAGAAGTCCCTGGGCCAAGGCCTGGACGGAGAATGCTGTCATCCGACTGGATGGCGACACAGCAACATCTATGGGCTGGCTTTACACACAGGACGAAAACGGGAACGTCAGCAAAGTTGACAAGACCTGGACCTGGCGCAAGGACGATGACGGCAACCTGCGGATCGTGGTGCACCATTCCTCCTCGCCCTATGGCTAAGTAGGCCACTCGGCATCGGACAATCCCCACAAAGGCCCACTCCGATGCCGTGCTGCCGATCCTTTACAGCTTCCGCCGCTGCCCCTACGCGATGCGAGCTCGCTGGGCCCTGCTGGAGGCGGGGCTTCAGGTGCAGTGGCGCGAAATCGCCCTGAAGCAAAAGCCGGCCGAAATGCTGCAGGTTTCCCCCAAGGGCACCGTGCCGGTGCTGGTGCTGAGCGATGGAACGGTGATCGACGAAAGCCTGGCGGTGATGGAGTGGGCCCTAGATCAGGCGGATCCACGCAGGCTGCGTGAAGCCGGCGATGCCTCGGCCTTGATCGATCAGAACGATGGGGCGTTCAAACACCACCTCGATCGCTTCAAGTACACCGATCGCTACCCCGGAGAGCATCAAGACACCCACCGCGCCGCCGGTCTGGCGATTCTGCGGAGCTGGAACAAGCGCCTCGCCACAAACGGGTGGTTGCTCAGTGATGAGCTGTCTCTGGCCGATGCTGCCCTGTGGCCCTTTGTACGGCAGTGGCGAACCGCAGATCCGCAGGGGTTCGATGCCGACAACAGTCTGCGGGAATTGCGCCAATGGCTGAACCAGATCCTGGAGGATCCCCGCTTCGAGCGGTTGATGCAGCGGGCCGACCCATGGAACGCCGGCGGGCAACAGCATCAGTTTCCCGCGGACGCCACCGCTGTCCCGGTGGATCAACCCCTGTTTCACCTGGCCTTGGCGGACGACTGGCAAGCAGCGCAGGCCAGCGGTTCGTACCGCGTTTCCACCCGGGGAATGACGCTGGAGCAGGTGGGCTTCATCCACTGTTCCTGGCGGGAGCAGGTGGATGCCACCTATCAACGTTTCTACGCCGATGCCGGCGAGGTGGTGTTGCTAGAAATCGATCCTGCGGCCGTGGGTGTGCCGCTGCGCGCCGATGCCATCCCCACCGGCGAACTGTTCCCTCACCTGTATGGGCCGTTAAACCCTGCGGCGGTGCGGTCGGTTGCCGCCATGCCCAAGCCAGCATGACCAGCGGTAGGCCCGATCAGATGCTCGAACAACTGGAGAGCGAGGCGCTCGAGCGGGGATTGCTGTTACGGCTGCAGGTGGGCAGGCCGCTGGGGTTGTGGAGCCTGCGGTTGGTGGTGGCGCAACCGGTTGATGGCGAGCGTCTGTTGTTGCAGGGGGAGATGAAGGGCTGGGCCTATGGCGCCGATGCAGGCCTACAGCTCGACACGATGCGGGTGCAACCCGGAGCCCCGGCCGGCGTCGGTGATCTGGTGTGGGCCGCCACGATGGCGTGGGCCCTGGAGACGACGCCCTGCCGCCGGGCTCGCCTGCTGGCGATTCGCGATGCCGAACAGCAGCACCGCCGCCTGGTTCGTTATTTCAGGCAGCGCGGTTTCAACACGGTGCGGGAGGTGGAAGCGGCCCTGTGGGATCTGCCGCTGCGGATGGTATGGGGTGGCGCTGGCGCCCTGATGAGCGGGGAGGTTGAGGCCGTGTTGGAGCGAAGCCTGCGGGGATGGCGTCAGCCGGCGGCGTGATAACTGCTGCGCACCAGCGGGCCGCTGCGCACCTGGGCAAAACCGAGCTCGCGCGCCACATCCGCCAGCTCTTCAAATTCAGCCGGGGTCCAGTAGCGATCAACGGGGAGATGCGCCAGGGACGGGCGCAGGTACTGCCCGAGGGTGATGCGCTGACAATCAACCGCGCGAAGCGCTTTGAGAGTGTCGATCACTTCATCCCGCCTCTCCCCCAGGCCCAACATCAATCCGCTTTTGGTGGGGATGGAAGGTTTCAGCTCCCGGGATGCGGCAAGTAGGCCGAGTGAACGCTCGTAGGTGGCACCACGCCGCACCTGTCGCTGCAGGCGTTGCACCGTTTCAAGGTTGTGGTTGAAGCACACCGGTGCGGCCTCCAGCACGGTGGTCAGCCGCCGGCGCTGGGCCAACAGGGCCTGATCCGAATCGGGATATCCACCCCAGAAATCCGGTGTGAGCACCTCAATGGCAATCAGCGGATTGCGGGCCCGGATCGCCGCCATGGTGGTGGTGAACAGGCTGGCGCCATGGTCGGGGAGGTCATCGCGCGCCACGGCGGTGAGCACCACGTAGCGGAGCTGCATCGAATCAACGGCATCCGCCACACGCTCGGCTTCCGCCAGATCAACCGGCATCGGATGCTGGCCCTTCTCCACCTGGCAGAACGCACAACTGCGGGTGCAGATCGATCCACCGAGCAGAAAGGTGGCCGTGCCAGCGGCGTAACACTCACCACGGTTGGGGCAGCGCCCCTCCTCGCAGATGGTGTGCAGGCGGTTGACCTTCACCAGCCCCTGAACCCGCTCCAGATCGGAGGCATTGCCGATCGGGCGGCGCAACCATTCAGGCAGACGCTGCTTCGGAGGAGTGGCGCTGAACTTGCTCATCCACGCAGAACACCTGACCAATTCTGATCAGAAAAAACCAGAACGGGTTGTGCAGTTCAATCCACTGGGCGACGCCCCTCCAGGGCACGACTGAGGGTGACCTCATCGGCATATTCCAGTTCACTGCCCATCGGCAGGCCGTAGGCGATCCGGCTCACCGAACAGAAGGGCTTGAGCAAGCGGGCCAGGTAAAGGCTGGTCGTGTCGCCTTCCACACTCGGGGTGAGCGCAAGGATCACCTCCGTGACCTCCTCACGGTTGATCCGTTCCACGAGGGGGGTCACCTTGAGCAGCTCAGGGCCAATGCCGTCCATTGGCGAAATCAAGCCACCGAGCACGTGATAACGCCCCTGGAATTCCCTGGTGCGCTCCAGCGCCAACAGATCCCTCGAATCGGCCACCACGCAAACCAGGCCGTTACGGCGTTCAAGGTTGCGGCAGATCTCGCATTCCGGTTCAGCGGAAAGGTGAAAACAGGTTTGGCACTGGCCCACCTGAGTGCGGGCGGCCAGCAACGCATCAGAAAACTGATGGATCTGCTCCTCTGGCTGATTGAGCAGATGAAGCGCCAGACGCTGGGCGGTTCTCGGCCCGATGCCGGGCAGGCGTTCAAACTGATCGATCAGCCGGGCCAACGGTCGAGTGAAGCCGCTCAGTGATCTTCCGCCGATGGGACGGACTCTAGGCAGAATGCTTCGATTCGAACCGGTTCTGATGCAGCTGATCCGTTCCCTCTCCCGCACACTTCTGTTGGGTGTATTGGCACTGGCATTAGGAGCCTGTGCTGCGGGACCAACGGCCGGCTTGCAGTCGTACCAGAGCCCTGATGGGCGGTTTGCGTTTCTGTACCCAACGGGCTGGACCCAGGTGCAGGTGAGCAATGGCCCTCGGGTGGTGTTTCACGACCTGATCCACAGCGATGAAACCGTGAGTTTGATGATCAACAACGTGAACGAAGAGAATGAGCTCACCGAGCTCGGCAGTGCTGTGGCTGTAGGTGAACGACTGCGGCGTGAGGTGATCGCCACCGCGGGCAGCGGCCGCACAGCAGAACTGGTTGAAGCCAACGAGCGAGAGGTGAACAACCACACCTTCTATGACCTGGAATATGCGGTGCACCTGGAAGATCGGGATCGCCATGAACTGGCCACGGTGGTCGTTGATCGGGGCCGGCTTTACACCCTGGCCACCAGCGTCAACGAAGATCGCTGGGAGAAGGTGCAGGACCTCTGCGGCCGCGTCGTGCGCTCACTGAATTTGTTGATTTGAGTCATCACCGACTCGACCAGGTGGTCTCCAGATAACTGATACCACCCTTCTGAAACGGTCGTGCCTTCAACTGTTCTGTGCTCAGATCACGACTGGTCAGGGCCTGAGCCAACTGCACCAGCTCCAGTGGTCCGAGATCCGTCTGTAAGTGAGGAGCTGAAGCAGCAATCAGTTGCGGTAAGCGCACCAAATTCTGAGGTTGCTTGAGGCGATCCACCAATCCATCAATCGCCAGCTTCTGCCGCTCCAAACGCCCCAGATCACCCTTGGTATCACTGCGCCAACGCAGAAAACCTGTGAGTTCACGGCCACGCAGAATCTGCCGCCCAGGCTGCAGATCGATCTGCAGGTTCTGGCTGCGATCCAGGTAATACATCCGCTTGGGAACATCCACCTCGATGCCCCCCACCAGATCCGCCAACCGCGGCAATGCATCCAGTTTCACCACGATGTGGCGACGCACAGGCCGATTCATCAACCGCGTCAGCTCCCGTTCCACCGCCTCCGGACCACCGAGCGCCAGCAATCCATTGATCTTCATCTCACCCCAACCATCGGAATTGATGTAGCTGTCTCGCGGAATCTGTGTGATCCGGGTCACACCACGCTGCACCCGCAGCGTGAAGATCGTGTCCGAATTGCTGCCAACCGCATCGCGACCGAGCACCACCACATCACCGGGGCCGCTCAGCCTCCCCACCAGCTGAACCGACACCGACAGCAACAACCCGGCACCCAGACCCAAACCGCACAACTGCCAGAGCGGACGCCGACGGAGCTGTTGCAGCAATGAAGCCATGGCTCCAGCTAACCACCTCAGACCAGTGGATCGCTGATCATCATCGAAGCGCAGGGCAACTGGCTGATCAGCTTGCTGGTGCGGTCACTGCCGGGGATCGGCAGTCCAGCCACCCGTCGCCTCTGGGTGCGCAGGATCACCAGATCATGGTCTCGGCTGAGCCGATGAATGGAGCCATCGATGCCTGGCCCTCGCACGATCACGATGTGAAACCGTTCAGCTGGAATCCCCGCCGGTCGCCAGCGGATCAACTGATCCTCCATCCAGCGACGGTCCTGACCACTGAAGCGGGGATCGTGAACGTGGAACAGCGTGATCCGGGTGCGCTGGTTTTCATCGGCGCTGTTGATCACCCGCAACGCGAGCTCCACCTGTTCGCGCGCACTGGCGGATAGATCCTTGATCGGCACCAGAATCCGATGCAGTGGCGCCTGCGGGTGACGCCCCGGATTCACCACCACCACAGGGCAATGGGCGGTGCGGCAAACGCCATCGATCAGATCACCCATCAACCAGGCCCGCAGCTGATCGCTGCGGCCAGCGCCCACCAGCAGGAGATCCGCAGCCTGCTCGATCGCCGTACGACTCATTCCCCCAGCGATGTCTTCATCGAGGCGCAACAGGCTGCGGGTGGGTACAGCCAGATCAGCACCGATCGCTTCGGCGGTGCTCAAACGGCTGCGGGCAGCCGACACAGCACGGTTCAAACCACCACGCAGCTCTTCCAGGCTGGGGTTCACCATCGCCAAAGGCAACAGCAAACCTTGGCCGCCGGATGAGCCCCGCACCAGCCGAGCCGCGATCTGCAACAGACCCTGTTCCGTGCTGGGGTTGGCCACGGGAACGACGATGCGCAACGGTCGCTGCACCACCTCGCTTCCTCCATCCCCCGAGAACGCCTCTTCTCCGAAACTGGCGGGCAACTGGTTCTTTTTCGGCTCATTCAGCCTGGTGACAGAACGCTCCGTGAGGATCGGCCCCAGGGTTGCCGTGACCACCATCACAGCCAGCACGGCATTGAGCACCATCTGGTTCAGCAGCCCGGCCTGAAACCCGATGAACGCCGTGGCCAGCGTTGCAGCC
>QCTY01000059.1:0-8593 GCA_003208975.1 Synechococcus sp. AG-676-F02 | reverse complement strand
TCTCGTACCAGTTACCTCGAGTAGCAGTCCGTACACCAATCACGTCGTCGGTCTGGCCAACACGGCGACTCCCAATCCCTCCACATTCGCTGATTTCAACGTCACCGGTGATGACGCCGCCTCTGGCCTCAGCCTCACCACCCACTTCTATGGCGGTGAACAGCTCAGCCACATCTCCCTCTCCGGCGCTGATCTCTCCACAACAAACGGCTACTCCTATTCCCAGACCGCAGGCGCCAGTACAACCTCAGATCTCAGCGATGACATCTGGACGCTCAGCCTCAACCTCACTCCTGGCCAACCCGCCATCAGTGGATCGGTTGCTGATAACACCGGCAGCAGCATCCTCGGACTGATCCTCCACACCATCGGCAGCTCCGATGTCGGCACCGCCACCGACCTTGGGGCCTCCGTGTTCCGCACCGAGGCCTGGTGGAACGACATCAGTGCCAACGATCCCACCTACAAATTCTCCGATAACTGCCCCGGCATCAACATCAACGGCAGCAACGGCGATGCCATTGATTTCAACTTTTACCTCAGCAAAAGCTATCTCGAGCGCACCTTCTCGGTCGACTTTGATGCCATCGATGGAGGCTTTGCTGCTTCTGGCCTCAGCTCTGTAGACAACGAATCCGACCACAGCGGCACGTACATCGACGTCAGCAAATCAGGTGCCATCAGCGCGCTTCAACTGCCCGTCACCATCTCCGATGTCTCCGCCACCACAGCAGGCGGCAGCACCGATCTCTATCAAGTTGCCTTCTCCAATTCCTCCTGGTCCAAGGGAAACCTCAGCCTGGTTTACGGGCCCAGTGTCAACAATGCCCCGCCTGTTCTAAGCACTCCCTCCGCTGGTTCCATCTCAGAAACCGCAGACTCCTCCGACACCACAACATCAGATCTTTCGGGCACGCTCTCGGCCAGTGATGCCAACAGTGGAGACACCCTCACCTACGGCATCACGGGTGAGTCCGTTGACAATGGCGTCTCCACCCTAGCGGGCTCCTATGGCTCCCTGGCTCTCAACACCAGCAGCGGCGCCTACACCTACGCCCCCAACAACTCCAGCATCGAGGCACTCTGTGCTGGCGCAATCAGCGATTCATTCACCCTCTCCGTCACAGACGGCAGCGACACCACCACGGCTCCCTACATCGTCAACATCACAGGTGCCGATGACGTCGCTGTCATCTCTGGCGATACCTCCGGCTCAGCAGAAGAAGACAGCTCCGCCATTACAGGCACCCTCACCGCAACCGACGCAGAAGGCCTCACCGACGGCTCCTATTTCACGGTTTCCACTGAACCCACCAACGGTTCCGCGTCCATCGATCCAGCCTCTGGCTCCTGGTCCTACACACCAACCGCCAACTTCAACGGCAACGACCAGTTCATCGTCACTGTCACCGATGACTGCGATGGCACCACCACCCAAACCATCGCACTGGCCATCTCCGCCGTTGATGATCCCGCCGTCATCACAGGTGATACCTCAGGTACAGGCCGCGAAAACAGTGGCGCTATCACAGGCACCCTCTCCGCCACAGACATCGACGGTCTCACCGATGGCTCCTACTTCTCAATCGAGTCCACCAACGCTCCCAGCAAGGGAACGGCTGCCATTGATCCCGAGTCCGGTGCCTGGAGCTATGCCCCGCGTCGCAACACCCGCGGTTCCGATCAATTCACCGTCACCGTCACCGACGACCTCGGCGGCACCACAACGCAGGCCATCGATCTCACCGTCACTCCCGCACCAACACCAGCACCAACTCCGGAACCCACTCCGGAACCCACTCCAGAGCCGACCCCAGAACCTGAGCCCGAACCCGAACCCGACGACGCCAACGAAGGCTTCATCGTCATCACCCCTACCCCTACCCCATCCGCGACCGACGATCCAACATCCGGGGACGACCCAACATCCGACAACGAAACCTCGGACAGCGGTTCTCCATCCGCGGTCGAATCTCAGATCATCACCAACACCTCGTCCACCCAAACCGGCACCGCTGCACTCGTTGAAAACTCCGGCAACAACGACAACGTTGTTACGGCCGCGCTTCCCCCTGGTGTGTCGATTACCGCGGAAGGTTCTGTCACGGCTCAATCCACAACCGCAGCACAAGACACTCTCACTGCCTCCATTGACACCAGAGACAGTTCCTCAGAAACAGAGCTGATCAACGCCGCCATCAGCTTCGTTCAACAACTTCCTCAGACCTCAACGGTCGACGTCCGCACCATCATCCCCACCACCACATCAACAGCACCGGGACAACCCATCGTCATCACAGGCAGCATTGCTCCTGCAACTGATGGCGATTCCGATACAACCAGCAACTCCACAAGCACTACATCTCAAACAGAAGCCTTTGTCATCGACCTCCGCCAGATGCCCTCTGCTTCACCCACCCAGCTGCAGCTCCACAACATCGACTACACGGTGATCATCGGGCCCGCTGTCATCACCGGTGGATCCGGATCCAACATTGTTCACGCCGATGACCATCCCCAGTCCATCGTCCTCGGTGCAGACGACGACACCCTCGATGGCGGTGGTGGCCACGACACCATCGGTTCAGCCGCTGGCAATGACCTGCTGATCGGTGGACAGGGACGTGATCTCATCACCGGCGGCGCCGACAACGACACCCTTCAAGGTGGATCTCAATCGGACACCCTGACCGGAGGTTCCGGTGATGACTCCCTCTCCGGCGGTCAAGGACACGACACCCTTTTGGGCTCCTCTGGCGATGACGTCCTCAACGGTGATGCCAAACGCGACCTGCTCAAAGGCGGCGGCGGCAACGACTCCATCTCCGGCGGCACCGGCAAGGACACCCTTCAGGGCTCCTCTGGCGATGACGTCCTCAACGGTGATGCCAGGCGCGACCTGCTCAAAGGCGGCGGCGGCAACGACGTCCTCTCCGGCGGCACCGGCAAGGACACCCTGATCGGAGGGGATGGCGCTGACATCTTTGTGCTCTCAACAAAGAAGGACACCATCAACGACTTCTCCATTGCAGACGGCGATGTCATCGAGGCACCCAGCAACCTCAACCTTCAACTCATCCAACGCGGCAATCACCTCCTCCTCAAAGACTTGGACAACAACATCAAAACCACGCTGCTCAACACAGACAGCAACAACCTGTTCACCCATCAACCCAATCTCATCTGATCTGATCGGCCAAACCCATGCCTCACTTGCACACACTCCTACCCAGTTGCACAAAAAATGAGGGACAACTCAGGGACAAGCCCCACAGAACTGCTGCAGTAACAAAGAACTAAGTGGCAGCAGCGGCCACCAGGGCCAGTGCTGATCGGCTGCCGAGACACCCTAAGTTGCACTCAGATCAACTGGCATCACCTTTCGGAGTAGCCCAAGGTACTTGCTTACCCCATAAAGCATCAGCAGGCGCCGCAATCAGCAGCAGCGGCAGTGCCGGGAGGAGTCTTTTCATTCCTCAGTTCTTTAGAAGGGGGGTGGTACAAACTTCCAGTAAATCCAAAAGAAAAATATTGCGAAAGGCAAATCAACCAGAATCCAGTTGCCAATCTTTGTTTCCTCATATGTTTTACAAAAAGGTATTTTAATTCTCCAGCCACCAGCCTTTTCAATCCAGTAATTATGCTCTCGTTGTTTGTATCGAATCTCTCTGAAGAAGATGAAGTATTTTGTTTCGCGTATTCTTACACCCAACCTACGTCCCAGCTCTGCATCACTCCACTCATAGCTTTCATCTTCGACGAATTCACCTTTTTTGAAGCGACTCCATGACCAGTGATTGATGGTGCCAAAGAATTGAAAATTCATATTATTGGTTACAGGTGAAGTCTATTGATTGCATAATTTTATTCATTATTTCCAAAAGATCTATAGATGAAGTTCTCGACCGCTGATACACCGGCGGATGTAACGAGAGAGCCAAGGAACAGGACGATGGGGAGGAGTCGTTTCATGCCTCAATTCTGGCCCTAACCCGCTTCAGGAGGCACGATCGAAGTTCCGATAAATCTTCGTAGCCTGAACTGTTCCACTACAGGCCGCTAAGGCCTCGGAACACTTGAGTGGCAAGGGATTTCTGCTCTTTCGCCACAACCCCTGAGGTAGCACCCAGGGCCAGGAGAGCAAACCGTGTAAGGGGCCGCAAGCTCTTGTTGATGCGCACGGTTAGTCGGCCTGGGTTCCGACGCATCAACACCAGTGATCACCACAAGATTTTGGCCAGGCATAACGAACGATGAGCTGCTCAGAGATGAGCTGGTCGTGGATCGACATTCAGAGCCAGACGACTTCGTCAACTCATTCACGCTCGACTCCGGCCAAGCGGGGCCGTTCAAAATCACGCAGGGAATTATCAAGCTGCCGACAGCGAGCATCACTTCGTTGACAGACCGTGGTGCTGCACTGCTGTGCAGGATCGAGGCGACCTCCGGAGAGTATTGGGAGACTGACTCCAACGCCGCACTGGCAATCGGACTGAAGAAGCGCACGCATCTAAAGCGCTATCGAGATGAACTAATAAAAGAAGGGTGGATCGTCTCGGCCGGAAAGGCGTACTGCGGTTCTATCGGCTCAAGCTGACGGTCAAATCCAAGCAGGAAACGCGAACCATTCCCTCAGCCCTCCTCAATGACCTCCAGGAGGACTCAGGAGACGTAGGACTCATTCGACTAGCGGCTTACCTGAGCAAACTTTGCAACAACAGTGAAGCCCGTGTGACGTGGGCGAAGCTGGCAAGGAAGTTGAGTAAGGGGGTCAACTCCATTCCCAGGCAGATGGAGGTCCTGCGCGATCGTTATCAATGAGTCAACTTTGAGAAAGATGGTCGCTGGTGGCGGATCACTCCAGGACCATCAATGGATGCCTGGAAGATCCGACGGACCGAACAAGGGGGGCTCACTGAAAAGGGTCACCCCTCTCACTCAAAAGGGTCACAATTTCTAACCTCTTCATCTCTGGCCTCTCATATAGGACGATCAGAACCTGATCGTTCATTCACCGGTTCGACTTCGTCGATAGATCGTTGGGCAGCTGAACGTGTTCAAGCTGAACGAGACGAGTTGGTACGTGAGCGTGCTGCCGAGCTTGCACCGAGGATCGTCGAAGCATTTGGCGATGCCTTTGCCGGTGATAATTCCAGAGACGCCCTGAAGGGGCTGATCAGCGTTCTAGCGAATGAGATCCTCACATTCACCGGATGCGTCAATGAGGAGGTATGGCACCCGGTGAGCCTGTGGATACGGCTCTATAACTGCGCGAATGTGCAACACCCGTTGCAGCACGCTGGAGGCATCATCAGCCTGCTCAGTCGCTGTAAGGAGCATGGCCTGGCTGCCGCGTTCCCTGATAACTGGGCCAATGGCCCGATGTATTGGTCTGCCGATGCCGATGAGGAGTTCGCCAATCGCTCCTCGTTAGCAACTCTGCGTGATCGCTGGATTAGTCAGCTGCATGACCTCCAGGCCAATGGCGGCTATTCGTGGCCTTGGTTAGCAGAGAGCTTCATCTTCATCACGTCGGCTCTGGCGTTCGTCATCAGTATCAGAAGTGTCGTAACGCCGCAAGCTGGGAAGAAATCGAGGAGTTCTGGGATTACAGCAACGGCGACCGCTACTTCCTCGACCTTGAGTTCGACAGAGATTGGGCTCTGCATCAGTTCACGGAGAAGGTCTACCAGCAATGTCGACCAATAGGCCTCTAGAAGGCCCATTTATGTCTCGCGATAGGGCCACGCCGCATCACACATAGCGTCACTCTGAGCTCGTCCTTTCTCAGCGCCGCAATCTCACGTCCCGAGCCTCGATACGCCGGAAGCCTTATGGACACCAGGCAATCGCCATGACCAAAAATCGCAGTGGCAACGACGCATCTCACGACGTAAACGTTGACCCCGTTGAAGTTCTGTCGAAAACAAGTACCCAGCCAGCCTCATCACCCTTCGCGATGGCAGATGCTTTGCAGCGCCTCGATCCTGCGCGTCAAACGGCACTAAAGGCGCTTGCAGCAGGTAGTAGCCAAAAGGATGCGATTCAACTGTCCGGTCTTGGTGCAGTGGCAGTCAGGACGCTTCGTGATCAATACTTGCTAGCCATCCGCCAGGGCCAGATCGCGTTGCAATGGAAACCCTGTACGACCGACGTGAAGGAGGCCGCTCAACGGTGGGCAGGCCAGGCGGGGGCCGCTCATGCGATGGCTACTGAGCTGTTCTTACAGAGGCTCCAGAGGGACGGGGCGACGATGACCACCAAGGAACTAGCGGAAACAACGACAACGCTGACGGCACTGACCCGTAGCTGTGCAGAGCTGCTGACCAGACAGGTACGCGGGGGATGATGTGCCAGTTGACCTAGTCCAGGACTTGATCGGGTTGTCTCACGCGATGAGATTGGCCGGGTGATCGTGTCCAGACCAGACGCCGATCCTGTCCAACTCACCCGTCTCATTGGTGGGTGTGCCAGTTGACGGTGGCCACCCCCCCCCCCACGGGGCTAGGGGCGGTGGTTCGGCGGGGCGCCCCTCTCCAGCGGTAGTCGGTTTATTAAGAGGTAGGAGCTGGTGGCACAGTTGCGGCATCCGATACGTGACTTGGTTTGCTTGTTGACGATCGGCGTGCCCAAGTTGGCGTCATAAGCCGCTTGCATATTTCGGCCAAATTTCCACCTGTTTTTGGAGATGCAGACAACCTCAAAAAAAGCCCACACAAACACCATGGGTATCCCCATAGTTGAATCCTTCGGATCGCTGCGCTGGATGTAGTGCCGAGGCAGTACCGGGAGAGCGACCCGGTATCTGGCGGAAGAGCCCTCTGTTGAGAGCGATCAACAGGGGACTTTTCTTGTTTCTGAAATCTAAATTTAAATAGTGGATATGGTCGGTTCGCCTTTGCACTCAGGAAGGTGTTTAAGTGGATACCGCATCGCTCGGGGAGGGCAAGTTCCTCCTCGCGGTTCCCGGCCTCAAATTCGCCCAGCCACGTGACCTCAACAGTTGCTGAGCAGACCACAGTGCTTAGTCCCACGTTTGCCGGTGTACGGGTTGATGTTGTCGTAAGTCGAGTAGTTGTCTCGCTGGGTGTAATTAGGACTTGAGCGGTAGTGACCCTGTACGTAGGTCCCATCAGAACGGGTGTAACCGTTGACGTATGTCTGGGCGGCTAGGGGAGCAGCCAGCAGGAATTCCCCAGAAAGCTTTGCGAATACTGGACGATGCCCGCCTCCTGTTCGCTTCGTCACCACTCGACGAAATTTTCCTGCCAAGGTGAGACCAGATGAATCCCTCTAGTGGCTGCTGCTTATCTCAACAACGTCCGTGTGCTCTGTAAGGAGGGTTGCGAGGAAAAATTCATCGCAGAAACTGAGCAATGGGTCAACCCACAGGGCATGTTGGACGCCTATTGGGCAAAGACTGGAGAGCGCAGCTACTGCTTTGTAGGTCTATGGGACAGCGAGGAAAGCCTGGTCGCTGCACGTCCTCAAATGATCGAGCACCTGAACAAGGTCCGGGAGTTATTTGAGGAGCTATCTCCTGAGCTGGGTGTCACCGATCCTGTTTCTGGATCAGTGGTGACCCATAAAGGCTGATTGCAGGCTCGAGGCGATGCCATCGACCATTGAGGTGATGCTCATGTCATCTCAGAACTTTCTTGGGTATGGAGGGTTCCCTGCCATCTCAACGTTGATCTCCCTGCAGATGTTCATCCATGCCCACAATCCGAAGTTCACGCCATTGGGGCCGTCAATGAATTCTTGAAATTCCTCTGCTGTGATTCCCTCGCGCACTTCCCAGATGCAGTAGGCAGGACCTTCAGGGCCAATGGGACAGAACGAGTGGTTGTAAAACCCTGCTTCTAGGTTTTTGGCGACTGCCTCATCCCAGCCACCACCTGGAGCCATAGCTGCTTGTGCCGTCTCCCACCACTGCTGCGCTTTGCCTGCGCGGAACTCGTGATGAACGTGAAAGAACTTGGATGCCATGACGCGGTTGGCTTTCGGCACATCCTCGGTTGAGAACTCAGCCTTCGTTGTCTCTTGCAGCACTCCGCAGCAACTGACAACTGCTCGATTAGGACCAGCCCAACAGAAAACAGGGCGCTTCACAAAGAAAACCTCCTTGAGAGGAAGACGGTTAGAGCGATACGGAGGGAAGGAGAAGCAGATCTAAAAGCCGATGCAGTTGCACACACTCCTGCCCAGTTGCACAAAAAATGAGGGACAACTCAGGGACAAGCCCCTCAGACCTGTTCCAAAAACTATGAGCCAAGCGGCAGCAGCGGCCACCAGGGCCAGTGCTAGTCGGCTGGCGAGATGCCCTCAGTTGCCCTGAGATCGTCCTTCATGACAGCAATAACCGTTTCGAAATCGCTGTTTGTGGAACCAAAGCTAATGCGCAAGTTGTTCTACTGACAAGCCAGAAACAATTTAAAAGCGAGAATTCCAAAGCTACTCAGCCAAGCCAGTCTATTTATGCGCGCTCTATTGTCTTCACCGAATACTGCTGAGATTCAAACAGTGCATCGTCCGCTAATTAAGGAATTAATAGCAATTTGAAATCTTCACTCACAGCCATCACCAAAGCATA
>QCTY01000058.1:0-8652 GCA_003208975.1 Synechococcus sp. AG-676-F02 | reverse complement strand
ATGTTAATGCCCAGTAGATTTTACTGGGATAAAGAGTCATGGATTCTGGTAGTAATTCCTGTCGATTCACAACCCTTAGTTTGCTCCTAATAGCTGCTCATAACGCTAGGGAGGATTCCCTATTCCATCTACCACCAATGAAAGTCTACTAAAGGGACCAAGGCCCCAGAGTGATCTTTGGCTCGATTGAGGGATGTGGTCGCGCCGTGCTTCAGCGACGTTGTGTTCACAAGGTGAGAGCCTCACACACCAAAAGGATCATGTTCTCCATTGCCGTCATCGCAGCAGTGATAGCTGCCACAGAAATGGCAATCGAACTTCTGAATCACATCGATCAAAAACAAGTCGCTGCCAGAACTAGAAGCTTGAGAAAGACTCAAATATTTTGAACACCTCCATGTTCAGTACCCCCCGTCAGCAATGGCGGGGTTTTTGCTTGAAGCGTCCGCTTTTTCATTGCCGCAGGTCCACCCATATTTTTCTTTCTTCAGAGCATTTAGTTCTGTTGCGAAACGACGGACAATCCGTAGGTTATTAAGCCTATTTAATGAACTTGAGTAACAAAAGCGTGCAAGGATAGGCAAATCGCAAGGCTTCTAAATGTTGGGTCTTCAGATTCCCTTTAGATTTCTCATGGCTTTGATTCTGGGCTCGGCCCTTTTTCCGATGGCACAGACAGCAAAAGATGCCGTCCTCTTGGGAGGCACATTTTTAGTAGGTCTTGGAGCGATTGAAGTTGTCTTGAGGTTTGGCGGCCTCTAAGTCAATTGTTGAGTTTGAGGAAACTCAATCCCTGGCCGTTGTGCCGGGGTTTTTTATTGCTCTGGGGTCTTGTCGTCACTGGCTTACGCGTCAGCCGGGTCGGCAGAATGGAGGAGCAGCATTTGCCCCATGGCCGAGAAGAGCACCGCTAAGAAAGCTCGCAAGCCATACGACACCATCCGTCGCCACAACCACCCCGGCTCGGCGATCCATGCGTCCGCTCCGCTGACTTGGTGATTCCTGGAATGAACAAGCGGATCGAAGATCCCCAGCCCTGATCAGCGCCTCCTGATGGCTCGAATCATCTGGCAGCCTTAGGGGGAGGGCACAGTGCCGGGCGTGATCGAGGTTTGGTCAGGCAGCGTTGACCACCTTGGCAAAAGCGGCCATAACCATGATCGCGATGACCACGGTGCCACCAAAAAAGGCGATGTTCGGATGACGATTCAAGTAAGGCAGTCCTAATAGTCCGTGGACCCTATCGACTGGATTCAGATCCTGATTCTCAAGCCTCAGGGATAACACTCCCTTCCTTGTCCGAGAAGCGCACAGCCCAAAGCTCTTCGTTGGTCATCAGACCATTCTCATCGAGCAATTCTGGATGAATGGTTTTGAGACCTGTTCGGTCGCTCGGCGAGATGGATGCAGAAGCAGAGGACAAGCGCATCATCCGAAACGCCTGCAGAAGCAAGAACGTCAAGACGGCGGCGTAAGCGAGAGGGAAAAGACCAGAGATCCTCACGTTTAGGGGTGTAACCATCACTGGAACATTGTTTGGACAGATCCTCTGCGTGATATTCAGTTTAGTGATTTTTTGGTCCGTATTGACACTTTGGCCTGGTAGTAGCTGGGTAAAAATAGGCCCAGATGGCATACGGCATCAGGTGATATTTCGAAAGTTTCATTATCGCTGGAGTGACATTAACCGCTTTGAAATCATGACGGTACAAATAGGACCAGGCAAAACCAAAAGCAAGGCGAAGTTTTTGAGCTTCTGGATGAAGACTGATGACCAGATGCGTTCACTGGGTGAAGGTTATGGAAAGAAACCTGAGGAACTTTTGGAAATCCTGGAGTCATATAGGAATCGATATGGTTGAGAAATAGCCAATTCCTTTTCAGACAGGATCAGCTGTTGGAGACACACCATCGCCGGGAGCGTGGTGCGGGCACATCCCTCAATCGAGTGAATGTCCCCACGGCTGGGGACACGGGTTTACGGAATGCTGCTTCTGTCTAAAAACCCCGCCTGGCTGACGGGGATACTTCGCTTCAGTGCGGGATCAGATGAACGTCACGCTGTGCTGGTCAATGACCATTCCGAACTGATCTTTATTGGAACCGAAATCAACGAACTCATCATCACGGGTCCAGAAGGAACCTACCTGCTCAAAGTTTTTGATATCCAAGCTGCCGTTCCCTTTCGCGAGCCGGTACTTGCTGCCCTTCTTAGTGACTGAATAGACACCAGTACCAAGGCGCAGTCTGTCTTCACCCTTGCCGCCATCGACCAGCTTCATATCGCCGAAGCCGGAGAACTCATCATCGCCCTAACCCATTTTGATCTTGCCGTCGCCGCCAAGACCGCCATGGCGTGCATCGATCAAGTCATCAGCGGTTAATCATGGTCAACAGATTCTGCTGAGAATATCCTCTAGATCGCAGTTACCGTCTCGAATAATGGCGTCTGCTCGGCCCCTGAGGGGAAGGATGAAGCGTCGCTCTCCCGGCAGCATCTGCAGCAACATCTGTCGAATCACATAAAGGGGTGAACGCTGTCGTTCGCGAACGTCGCGTTTCAGACGACGCCAAAGACGCAACAGAAGCGGGGTCTCCACATACAACAGCCCAGCCAGCGGAAAATCCTGCAGCAATTGAGGTCCATAGGCACCCTCAAGCAGAACCATGTCGTAGGGAGTTGTCACTGGATGACAGGTGACAAGGCGAGTGCGCATGTCGTACTGCCTCAGCATGTCTGCCTGGCCATAACGCGCTGAGGAGACATCACGACGCAGAGCCTCCTCATCAATGGCAGCCAGGGTGTCGAAGCCAAATCTGGGATGGGGGTGCCAGCCCTGGCGGTAGTAGTTGTCGCAGGTGATCAAGAGTGGTTGATGACCGCCTTGACGCAGAGCTTCTGCCAAAGCGAGCGCAAACGTGGTCTTGCCGGCAGCAGAGGGGCCGCAGATGCAGAGGACGGGCAGGGCTGCAGTCATGGCTCCATGCTGACAACAGCCCGGAGACGGACCGACCCCAGATTTGGTAGCTGTTGCTACAGAAACAAGCTAGGGTGCAAGGACGTTGAACTTCGGACACGAAGTTGCAGTCAGACCCGCGCCAAGCAACGGGGGCACGGGCGCTGAAGAAGTGAACCCATGAACGCACTTCAACTGATCAAAGCCCGGACCACAAAAAACCGGGCCCTCCAGCTGGCTCGTCTGCAGATGGCAAAAGCCTTCCGCAACCCTGATTACACCGACCTCACCCATACGCCCATGGGTGAACAGCGCAAAACCGAACGTCGTTATCGCGGTGTTGCCTACGACTCCATCGGCGGAGATCAGCAAGCCACCAAGGGAAGAGAGCTGCGCTACCGCGGCGTCAGCTACGGGATGTATTGATCAACCCACATGGCTCGAGCCAAACAGCAGCGGGGGATGGACCCCCGCTTTTTTATGCCTTTAACCAGGCCTACACAACCAAATTGCTCAGTCTTTATCGTCGCCTTTCGGGACGAAAGCCTGTGAAGCAGCGAACAGGAGCCCGGTGATCAGCAGTGCGGGAAGAACGACGGAAGGACCGCGGTCAGCCGTTTGGGAAGCGAACAGCAGCATGAAGAGCTCAGGAAAATCCAGTGATCACATTGGCAGAAGTAAAGGATGTTTCAACCGAAGCGGTAATGCTTTCGAACCGGCCGAAGCACATCCGCTGTACGCCCAGGGGAAGGAACTGACATCGAGCTCTTCAGGACAGGGAGAGATGACCTCGATGCTCATGAAAACTCAGCAGGCGACAACGACAGGAAAAAGGAATAGCTCCCCCTGAACCGGAGGAGGAGCGGCCAACGATCGGCGCCGGCAGGAGGAGGAGCGACTCGACACGGAGATGGAACGATCAGCCGGCAGCGACTTGCGAGGACGGATCAGCGACTCACGCATCCATGCATCAGCGCAGAACGTGGCGTAGGGAGAACTCGAGGACATGAACAAGCCAACTGATACACCTGTTCTAGTGCGTTTGTACTACCGCGTCAACCCGTGCGAATCAGATCCCGCAACCACCCTCCAGATCCCAGCTCTGATCTTGAATCTGCTGCACTCGGCGCAGAAGATCCTGGTCGCCGACAATCACGCGGCGGCGGCCGTCCTCGCCCATGTAGGTCAACCGACCATCGGCATCAACCACCAAAGCCGTCATTGGGACCACAGCATTTGATGGCTGCATGGCTGCACGACATCTCGGAACCACGATCGCAGGATTTCGAAGCCCTGCCGGAAATTGAGTGAAACAACCCATGCCGAAGCGCGAATGGAGCGCTGCACTGAAACAAAGTATCCAGCCATGCCATGACCTCTTGTCCCTGGCCCCGCAGACAGTCACCTCTTGCCAGGCTCCACGACTGGTGGACGCCTCCCATCCAGAACAGTGCACGTAGAGAACATCCCGCCACCGACGAGCGGGATCGAATGTTGACAACGCTGATGCACGGAGGATTCTGGCTCTCCTGAGTCAGTCAGAGACCGATGAAAAGGGGCAAACAGCGGATTAAGATCAGTCTTGCCAAGCCGCTGCAAAACCTGCTGCAGCAGCTGGCGGACCAAGAAGGCGGACTGGAGCGGAGACTGCTTGCGCTGGAAACCCGGCTGAAGCGGCTTGAGCAGAGCCGGCTGATGGCCACTGCGAACGAAACCTCTGGAAACGACAGCCTCGATGCAGGAATCTTCTTCACCGACGCCGATGACCCTCCAGCCCTGAGCCATCAGCAACAGGCGAGCTATACGGCCTGGCATGACCATTTCAACCTCCACCCCGAGGAAATCGAACCAGGACGAACCGCCCATGAAATGGCCGCGTTGCGAGCAGCAACACAAACGGCAAACGGAGCATGAGGAATTGATCTGAAGCCTGAGATCCAGGCCGAATCAGGCGTCTTGCTCACTTTCTCAACAGCTTTTCCACAGGCCTGTCATGGCAGACCAACCACGGCAACCGTGATTTGAATTCTTCCAGGGGAAAACCCGTCTCCCTCTGAAAAACGAAGAGGCAAGACTTAGCCGGTCGGACCAGCTTCGCCCAAAACACTTTCAATCACTCAATATTTCCCGTCAAACAACCAACACAATTGGACCAAGCATCATCTTTGACGAATCCGGACCCGCCATGCGGTGATTGGGGCAGGAAGAGAAGGAAAAGCATTGAAACGAACACCGGATTCCATAACTCCTCACGGGAGTGTGGAAAACCAACTCCAGGACGATTTTTATGAGGCCATGCGGCGTTTCATTGCATACCGCAAGCGGTGAACTGCGATTGCTGTGACATCGAGGGGCCGCTGCAATACCGCGTCAGCAGTGATCAATGCGAAGGATGGATCTTCGTCTGCCCGAGCTGCTGGCCGAAGATTCGTCTCCAGGAGGGGTACCGCTACGGAGGCACACGCAAAGCGGATCGGCGGAAACGGACCCGCTGACCTTCAGCCCAGTGGTTCACAACTGTGGCGGATGATCGAGCCACGGCGTTCGAAGAATTCCGGTTGCTCTGGATCGTCTTCCCGCCACCACCAGCGACCATCGGTGTAACTGGGTGTGCCGGCGTTATTGGTTCGCGGTAACTGCAGCGTGATGTCGCGCCAGGTCAACAACACGCCATCACCGGGCAGGGTGTCGCCAAGGGTGTTGGGAATGGAATCAGACAATCCCGTGGGATCAACAGCCCCTCGGAACGGTTCAACCTGCAACCGATCACCATCACAGATCCAGTCTGCAGCGGCAGGAATCTCAGGAACTAGAAACAGAATCAAAGCCAGCAACGCAGCGGTCAGTGCTTGCACGGCACAATTCGACGATGACATTGACCCTCGTCTACGACGGCGGCTGCCCGTTCTGCAGTTCCTTTGCGCAACGCGCAGAACTTCAGGGAGGCCTTCCCGACCTGAAAATCCGTGACGGGCGAGCTGATCATGCCCTGCGGGCTGAGCTGGCAGGACGCGGCTATCGACTGGCCAATGGAGCGATGCTGCTGGAAGGAGAAAGGATCTGGCACGGCAGCGCAGCAATTGCCGAGCTCAACCGTCGTATGAACCCGAGCGATGCGCTGCTGCAAGTTCTTCAACAGGTGTTCCGCAATGAGGGACGCGCCCATCAGCTCTATCCAGCCTTGCTGCTGGCAAGACGTTTAGCCCTGGCAGTGCAGGGACGCCCGGTCGATCCGGATCATCGCCGCAGTTAGGCATCAGCACGGGTGGCGAAAAGGAGGACACCCGGACTACGGTCAATGCAAGCCCTTTAGATTTGCTTAAGCATCGACCCTGAACACGCTGGCCAAGATCCCTCCGTCCCCGACGCGCTGAGCCATCACCAGCTGAGTGCCTTGCTGAAGGCTGCAATGCACGGCGGGCACAGCTCTCGGCAGCAGATCGGGGGTCAGGACATCGACGAAGACGAATTGCTTCGAGCTGCTCTGAGCGCCTGGGCAGACCAGACCAGAGAATTACTGCAGTGGATCGATCAGCAGGGAGACGCCGTCAGCGAATCGCGCACCCCGAAGCAGGTCATGGCACTTGGCAGTTTCCGCACCCATCTTGTGATGGGACTTAAAGCCTTGCGTTATGCGGAAAGCTGATTCTGAGCATTTCAGAGACTGAATTTGAGTTTCAGTGAACTCCTTCAAGTTCAATCTCTGGTTCCAAATGGGTCATCTCAGCAAAATCATCGAGCTCAGCTTTCATTTCCATCAACATCACGGCCAAAGAAGCCGCTAAATCAAAACAAAATTCGTCCGTCACAGCATCTAACCATTCGACAACCCTGTTGTAGGAACAGGAACAGGGAAGCCGTGGCAATGCTCAACCGACGTTTACATAAATACGCTGAAAGTGAAATTCAGCAATCCTCACGACTCAACAACAGCAGGCTGAAACACCTGAAGGCCTGCGACCTGGGCGTCTGATAGCAAATCGTTGATGCAATCAGAGCCGAAACAGGATTGATCACCCAACAGGGTTTCCCATTCTTCACATGGGAAATGGGTCTGCAGCCAGAGAACTCCATGGATGCTGTTCACTCGCAGCTGGAACAGTCCTGGGCGATCCAGGGGCTGAGCGATCAGATCCAAGAGAACGTGAATGAAGTGACCGTGTTATGCCGGAACCTGCCCAAAGGAATTGTTCGCATCGATACAAAATCAACGGAAGATGTCAACGATTCCAGCGCATGCCCAATCGGAAGCGCTGATAACGAAGCAGAGCCTCTTCCTCCGAAAGATGGGGAAACAAGGCCTGGGCTTCTTCAAGCCGGGCCGGCTCCAGCAACCAGTCCTGTTCTGGAGCTAGGTCAACACCGGGTGCGGCCTGGCTCCATTTGGACGCCCATGGAAGACGTTGCCGGAATCGCTGCAAAAGTTCGAGCGGATGAATCACTGAACAGATGAGTGAGCGAACTCAGATCCTTCCACTTGAACAACCATGAACCAGAACGTGTGAGCCAACTTCAACCAACAGGTAATGACTCCAACATTGAGCTGATCAAGGGGGTGAATCCCATCTGCCTGAGGCGAGAGTTGCTCACTCGGGCGTTGAACACCCGCGCGCCAGGCCGATCGTGGTTCTCCCAGATCACCGGAGCCAGGCCTTCCTCATCACAGAGGGCATTGGACAGTTCACGTCGACTGAGCTGAAGATCATCCACCAGGTTAAAAACTCCCTTCAGTCGCTGAGAGAAGGCGAACTCAACACCGCGAACAATGTCATCGCGGTGAATCCAGGCGTTGATGTGGGATCCGTTCTTGGCGACAAGGTTGCCGGAGGCACTTCGGATGAAGGAGGCTATGTCTTGTCCGGGCCCATAAATCCCACCGAGACGAAGCACACAGGCCTGAATGACGTCGGAGTTCAGGCTCACAACACTGCGTTCCGCCTCCAACAGCAGCGCATTGATTGGGGAGTCTTCATCAGGGGGTGTCTGCTCATGGCAGATCGCACCGCCTTGATCGCCATAGACCCCGGCACTGCTGAGGTAGGTGATGTGAAGCGGGTTCTGCCGCCGGCGTTGTTGCACCGCCTGAATCAGATCGGAAACGCCTGCAGCAAATACAGAGCGGTACTCGGCTTCATCAAAACTGGAACCGCTGGGGGCCATTGAGATCAGCAGGCCATCCAGATGATCAAGAAAAGCAGGATCGGATCCCGATTGGCCCGCTTTGTAGATGCGGGGGTGATCCACCAGCTCGCAAAGCTCTCCGAGTCGGGCGGGGTTCGTCACCGTTCCGGTGATCTCGTTTCCCAAGCCCCGCAAATGAGAAGCCACCGCGGAACCGACGTAACCACAACCGACAACTCCGAAACAAAAGCCCATGGAGAAGCAAGCGCTGTTCATACAACGTAACGAACGAAAGCTTCCTTCGCGGGCCAGTCCCTGATCAGGATGCGTTGGGGCGCCAGCCCTCAGCCCTTATCCAATCACCATGGTTCTGATCCTCTGCGCCGCCCTTTTCCTCGGCCTGCTCTGGTTGACACAGACACTGGTTCGACGGGGAATGGACGATGGCTCAGGTGGGGCGGAAGACTGAATCTGCAGCCAACCCACGTTCACGCTCGCGAACATATTCCTCCGCCTCCCAGAGGCCGGTGATTTCACGACAGTTGCGGTCGCGATCACAGACCCAATACCCACC
>QCTY01000057.1:0-8757 GCA_003208975.1 Synechococcus sp. AG-676-F02 | reverse complement strand
CGCCCACTTACTGGCCGTTGTCGATCATTGCTTTCAGTGTTTCGGGCCTGGCCTACTGGAGGGGATGCCGCGGTCGCAGCGAGGGGCCTGCGATCCCTCGGCCAGGTATTTGGCACACGCTCGTGGCAATTGCCTATCTGGGCCATTGGTTTGTGGTGATTCCCTGGGTGACGCTTCGGATGGCATTGCTGCCCAAGCGGCTGGTTTGGGCCAAGACGTCCCACGGTCCGTCCCAGCAGCCTGCGGGTGCCTGAGCTGCTGATTCAATTTTTCAGGTCAACATCCAGCACCTGACCGTTAAAAAAATCAGCCAGGTTTTTGGCTTGGCGGTCCACGCTTGAGAATTCCGTGGCTTTTGTTTGCTGCGGTACAGGAGTTTTTGCTTCAGGAGCTTTCGCTGCTGGAGGTGGTACAGCGGGTTTGGTTGTTGGAGTTGGTCGGGGCAGCGATGGTTTTGCCACCTGTTCTGCCATCGGTTTGGTAGGGGCAGGAACGGGTGCCGATGTTGTCACTGGTGCTGGAGGAACCTGTGCTGGAGGAGCCTGTGGTGGAGGCGTAGGCGATGGCGCCATCTGGCTTGGCATGGCGGTGTTGCCGGCTTCCAGCACCAGTTGGCGGTTACCTCCCAGGGCCTTGGCAATGGCCTGTTCCAGCAGGGCAGCACGGCTTTGCACCATGCCCATCCAGTTCCCTGCCACTTGCACGACGGCACGGTTGGCATCCAGTCGCACCAGTTGGCCTTGCTGCGAGAGGAGCATCCGGGTGGATGGCAACTCCAAACTGCCAAGGATCTGCTGCCAGAGCTCGGGCAGATTGCTGGAAACGGTCTCTGAGACCACCGAGGTGACCTGGGGAAGCTCAGGAGCCGGAGCCGAAGTGTTAACTGGCTCAGGAGTGGCTGTTGGTCCAGTGCTGGCCGGTGGTTCAGGGCGATCAGTGGCAGGTGGCTTGGCTGTTGGTTCCGAGGTGGTTGCAGTTGGAGGAACAGTTGTTGGGCGTGATGCGGCTGCTGCCGGAGCCGTGACAGGGGCTGCGGCAGGCAATGGTTCGGCAAGTAGCCCCAGCAGCAGCACCTCGAGCCAGAGCCGAGGTTGAACGCTCTGGCGCAGTTGCTGTTCGCTGCCACGCAGGTCCGCCTGCCATCGAAGTAGGCGTGTTCTGCCAATCGCTTTCGCCAGATCCGGCAGCTGGTCGCGGAATTGCGGTGAAACACCGGTCAGTTCTGGTCGGTCCGGAGCGGCAGCCATCAGAACCAGATCCCGCAGGATTCCGGCCAGACCCTGAAGCACCGCTCCTGGATCCCGGCCTCGGTCCAACAGATTGCGGGTGGCTTCCAGCAGTTGCACCGGTTCAGCGCTGCTCATGGCGCTTACGAGCCCCAGCAGCTCCTGTTCGGGGACGGCTCCCAGCAGATCCCAGACGGCTGAAGCTTCGATGGGTGGTGGCAGCAGACTCAGCTGATCCAGCAGACTTTCGGCATCCCGGAGTCCGCCCTGGGAGCGCTGGGCCACCACATGCACGGCATCCATCTGGATTTCAATGGATTCCTGTTCGGCGATCCAGCGGAGATGGGTCTCCAGGGCGTCCAGGGGAATCCGGCGAAAATCGAAGCGCTGGCATCGGCTGAGAATCGTCGGCAGTACACGCTGTGGGTCCGTCGTGGCCAGCACAAACACCACCTGTGGCGGTGGTTCTTCCAACGTTTTCAGCAGCGCATTGAATGCCGCGGTGGAGAGCATGTGGCACTCGTCCACCACATACACCTTCCAGCGGGCCTGCACGGGTGCGAAGCGGGAGCGCTCAATCAGTTCGCGGATGTTGTCGACACCGGTGTTTGAGGCGGCATCGATCTCGATCACATCGAGGGCAGTACCAGCCGCAATCGTTGTGCAGAGTTCGCAGCTTCCACAGGGTTCCGGTGTTGGTCCTCCGCTGCTCTGGCAATTGAGCGACCGGGCAAGAATCCTTGCGCTGGAGGTTTTTCCAGTGCCGCGGGGTCCGCTGAACAGATAGGCCGGCGCAATCCGATTGGTGGTCAGCGCATGGCCGAGGGTGGACGCGATCGCCTCCTGTCCCACCAGCTGATCGAAGCGCTGGGGGCGGTATTTGTGATGCAGCGGCTGGTACGCCGAACTCATGCGCTGCGGGCAGTGCGCTGAGGCTACTCAGCCTGGCGGCTGCCAGGAAGTGCTGGTGGCTGCTCCAACAGGGCATCGATCTCCTGTTTGAGCTCTTCCACTTCCGCCAGCTCATCGGCGAGGCTCTGGCCGCTGAGCAGAAGCCGGCTGTTGCCGTCTTCACCAGCCTGCTGGACCAGGGTCTCGAGCTGGTGCAGCAATCGCTGGCGCAGCCGCTCCAGCTTTTCCACGCCCTGCCGTGCGATTTCGCGGGTGTTGTCGTCCAGCAAGCCGCGCTGCACCAGCAGCTCCAGCCCTCGCATCAGGGCCGATGGCATCAGACCGCTCCATCGGCGGGCCCGCTTCAGAGCGGAGTCGATCTGGCCGCTGTGGTGCCGGCCGGTTTTGCACCAGGTGGCGAAGTGCTCGCAGTTGTTGAACAGCAGGTTGTAGTTCTGCTCGCCGATGCGGCTCATCGCTCGTCGCAGGGTGACGCCGGTGGCCGAGGCCTTGGCATGTTCGATCACGCTCAGGGGTTGCCCCTGGCTGAAATCATCACGGGAGCTGCGCAGAATTTCACGACCCTCGAGGTAGTGAGCCACCGTGCCGTCGCCGAGGTCAATGCCGTGGTGACGGAACAGTCCGTGCTGTCGCGGCACCTGCAGATGGTCAGCGGCGGCCAAGATGAATTCAGGCGGTCTTCTGCTGATCCGCACCCGGCAGCGGCAGCACCTTGCCGCCGGTGTGTTGCTCCACCATCGCTTTGGTCACGGTGAACTCCTTTACCTCGTTCTGGGATGGCAGGTCGTACATCAGATCCAACATCAGCTCCTCCACGATTCCGCGCAGGGCCCTCGCCCCGGTCTTGCGTCGATGCGCTTCCTTGGCGATGGCCTGAATGGCGTCAGCGTCGAACTGCAGCTGCACGTTGTCCATGCTCAGCAGCGTTCGGAACTGCTTCACCAGTGCATCACGCGGGTCGGTGAGGATCGACTGAAGTGTGGATTCATCCAGCGGTTCGAGCACAGCGCTCACCGGCATCCGACCGATGAATTCCGGAATCAGGCCGTACTTCACCAGGTCATCAGGCTCCAGATGCCGCAGCACCTGGGAGGCCTGCAGTTCCCGGTTGTTGCGACTGCGGCCTCGGTTGTCACCGGGCATGAAACCGATGGCATTCCGACCCATCCGCTTTTGCACCACCTCATCGAGGCCAACGAAGGCACCACCGCAGATGAACAGGATCTGGCTGGTGTCGATCTGAATGCAGTCCTGATAGGGATGTTTGCGGCCCCCCTGGGGAGGCACGTTGGCAACGGTGCCCTCCAGCATCTTCAGCAGCGCCTGTTGGACGCCTTCTCCAGAAACATCCCGTGTGATCGAGGGGTTTTCGCTCTTGCGGGCGATCTTGTCGATCTCGTCGATGTAGATGATGCCGCGCTGCGCCAGATCCACATCCATGTCGGCCTTTTGCAGCAGACGCAGCAGGATGTTTTCGACATCCTCCCCCACGTACCCGGCTTCGGTGAGGGTGGTGGCATCGGCTACGGCGAAAGGCACGTCCAGCATCTCTGCCAGGGTCTGAGCCAGAAGTGTCTTGCCGCAGCCGGTGGGTCCGATCAGCAGGATGTTGCTCTTATGCAGCCGTGTGGCGGTTTGTTCGGTCTCCCCCTGGCCATCTCCCTTCCAGGCGAGGCGTTTGTAATGGTTGTAGACGGCAACAGACATCACCTTCTTGGCGGCGTCCTGGCCGACCACCTGTTCATCCAGGAAGCTCTTGATCTGCTGGGGTTTGGGGATCGAGGCCAGAGTGGGAGCAGGAGCCCCTGTTTTATGGGGCGCCGGACTCGCTTTGCGGCTTTGATCCGCTCCATGCCGAGCGTTGCCTTGGCTGTCCACAAGTTCCTCGTCCAGGATCTCGTTGCAGAGATCGATGCACTCGTCGCAGATGTAGACGCCCGGACCGGCAATCAGTTTGCGCACCTGGTCCTGCGATTTGCCGCAGAACGAGCACTTCAGATGGGCATCGAATTTCGCCATCGAACGCCGGGCACCTCAGACGGACATCACAGAGATGACCGGGTGGTCCCTCTGAAGACTCAGGATCGACAACGGAGCGTGGCTTGTCAGCTCTCCGTAATGATTCCTTCGCCCTCGGAGCTGTCCACGACGCGGTCAATCAATCCGTATTGAACCGCTTCTGCCGGGGAAAGGAAGTAGTCGCGGTCGGTGTCTTCTGAGATTTTGTCGAGGGGCTGGCCGGTGTGCTCTGCCATCAGGCCATTGAGCGTTTCCTTCAGGAAAAGAATCTCCTTGGCTTGGATTTCAATGTCCACCGCCTGACCCTGAGCTCCGCCAAGAGGCTGGTGAATCATGATCCGGGCGTTGGGGAGAGCCAGGCGTTTGCCCTTGGTCCCGCCGGTCAGCAGAAAGGCCCCCATGCTGGCCGCCAATCCATAACAGATGGTCACCACATCAGGTGCCACCTGCTGCATCGTGTCGTAGATCGCCAATCCCGCGGTGACGGATCCGCCGGGGGAGTTGATGTAGATCTGAATGTCCTTTTCTGGATCCTCCGCCTCGAGAAACAGCATCTGGGCCACAAGGGCATCGGCAACAGCGTCATCAACGCCGGTTCCGAGAAAGATGATGCGTTCTCTCAGGAGTCGGGAATAAATATCAAAGGCACGATCGCCTCGACCGGACTGTTCCACCACTGTCGGTAGCGGGCCTGGAGCCGAAATCGGCATTTCGGCGCGCCAGCGGTTCTGGATCGGGTGGTGGCTGCGGGCGTCTATCACGCTCTCGATCTCGTACTGAATGGGATCAATCTATGGGCGCTGCTCAGCTCTCGGCGTCCGCCTTGGATTTGGCAGCCGCTTTGGTCTTGCCTGCCGACGTTTTCTTGGCAGCATGCTTGTCATCGGTGGTTGCATCGTCCGTTGACGGTGCCCTTTCCGTGAGCGTGCTGTTCTCCTCGAGCCAGCCCATCAGCTGGTCCTGAATCAGGTCATCCATCACGGCCTGGCGCAGGCGGTTCGGATCGATGTTGGCGTCGGCAGACAAGTCTTTCTTCACCTCTTCAACTTTGTCGTCCACAGCCTTGTCGTCCACCGAGATGCTCTCGGCTTCGGCCAGCGCGGTGAGGGCGAAGCTGCGACGCAGGCGCTCCTCTGCTTCCGGGCGGGAGTTCTGCATCAGGTTGCGGACCAGATCAGGTGTAAACAGGGATTTCACGTCCATCCCCTGCTGTGCGAACTGGGCTGCGGTTTGTTCAAGCAGATTGCGGCTTTCCTGCTGGATGAGTGCCTCGGGAAGTTCCACCTCGAGCTGCTCCACTAAAGCCGCGACGAGAGCGTCGCGGCGGTTGCTGGTCTCACGGCGTTCGGCGTCGTCCTTGAGGCGCTGCTCCAGGTCCTTGCGTAGATCGGCCAGGGTCTCCTGCTCGCTGGCTTGTTTGGCAAAGGCGTCATCGAGCTCAGGCAGTTCCCGTGTCTTGAGATCTTTCAGTTCGATCTCGAAGGCAGCCTTGCGGCTCCTGGCTTCCTCCTTGGGGTAATCGTCGGGAAACTGGCAATCGACCGTTTTGGTTTCGCCGGCCTTCATTCCGATCACCCCCTCGATGAAACCTGGAATCATCCGGCCGTGCTCAAGATCCACATCCATTGAGTCAGCGCTGCCGCCATCGATGTCACTTCCGTCATCGCTGTAGGTGCCTTTGAAGCCCAGCACGGCAATGTCCCCCTTTTCGGCAGCACGGCCCTCCACGGGAACAACCGTGGCCAACTGCTTGCGGGAGTCCTCGATCATCGCGTCGACGCGGGAGGCGTCGTAGGCGACGGTCTCGAATTCGGCCTTTAACCCCTTGGTGCTTTTCAGTGTTGGTGTGGGGGCCACGTCTGCCTCCAGGGTGAAGCTGACGTCGCTTCCGGGCTGGAAGTTCTCCAGCAATCCTTCGAAGCCATCGGTCAGATCGGGCTGGCTGATCGGTTCCAGAGATTCCTGCTTGATGGCGTCCCGCCAGGCCGCATCCACCAAATTTTCCAGTGCTGTTGCCTTGATCCGCAGGCTGCCGATCTGCTGCACCACCACGGTGCGAGGCACCTTGCCCTTGCGGAAGCCGGGGAGATTCACGCTGCGGCTCAGCTTGGTGATGGCGTCGTCGTATCCAGCCTTGGTTCGCTCTCCGGGAAGCGTCACCGTCACCGCCAGTCGGCTGCCGGGGCGGGATTCGGTGGTGACGTTCAGGGCAGCAGCGCTCATGGCGGGATTGCGGGAATCGGCAGGGCAGCAGCGCACTTTAAGAAACGATTGCTTTTCCACCCATCCCGTAAGGTGTGATCAAAGCTTTGTTGCTTTCGTCACCCTCTCTGCATGTGATGGACAACATCGATCAGCCAGAAGTATTTATGTCCTCTCACCCATCGTTTGACTTCGTCTTTTCCTGACCGTCCTCTCAATATTGCTGTTCTTGGTTCCAGTGGTGCCGTTGGGCAGGAACTGTTGGTTTTGCTCGAGGAGCGCAATTTTCCGGTTGCGGAATTGAAGCTTTTGGCTTCGGCTCGCTCGGCTGGACAAACCCAACGCTGGAACAGACTCACGCTCACCGTCGAAGAAGTGACGACCAACTCCTTTGAGGGAGTGGATCTGGTGTTGGCTTCCGCCGGAGGTTCTGTATCGAAGCACTGGCGTGATGCGATCACCAACGCCGGAGCCGTGATGGTGGATAACTCCAGCGCCTTTCGGATGGAGGAGGGTGTCCCCTTGGTGGTGCCGGAGGTCAATCCACAGGCAGCTTTTGAGCATCAGGGTGTGATTGCAAACCCCAACTGCACCACCATCCTGCTCAGCCTCGCCTTGGCTCCCCTGGCAGCGAAAAGGCCGATGCGGCGCGTGGTGGTGAGCACGTATCAATCCGCCAGCGGCGCCGGTGCCCGTGCCATGGAAGAGCTGAAAACCTTGTCGCAGACTGTGTTGGATGGTGGCACTCCTCAGGGAGAGGTGCTGCCGTATTCCCTGGCCTTCAATCTCTTCCTGCACAACTCGCCGCTGCAGGACAACAGCTACTGCGAGGAGGAGATGAAAATGGTCAATGAAACCCGCAAGATCATGGGTTTGCCCGATCTGAGATTCACGGCCACCTGTGTGCGGGTACCGGTGCTCAGGGCCCACTCAGAGGCGGTGAATGTGGAGTTCGAGCAGCCTTTTCCAGTGGATGAAGCTCGCCAACTGCTCTCGCAGGCTGCCGGGGTTGAGCTGATCGAGGATGCTGCGGCCAATCGTTTTCCGATGCCTACGGATGTCACCGGCCGCGATCCTGTGGCGGTGGGCCGTATCCGGCAGGACATCAGCAACCCCAATTCCCTGGAACTGTGGCTTTGCGGTGATCAGATCCGGAAAGGGGCTGCCCTCAATGCGGTGCAGATCGCAGAACTACTGATCCAGAAGTCATGACCAACGCCGCGACCCTTTCCCCAACCCCCTTTGGTCGTGTGGTTACCGCGATGGTGACCCCTTTTGATGCCAGTGGTGCGGTGGATTTCGCCCTGGCAGGACGCCTGGCTCGCCACCTTGTGGACCAGGGCTCCAATGGTTTGCTGGTGAGTGGCACCACCGGTGAATCCCCAACTCTCAGTTGGCAGGAACAATTGCAACTGCTTCAGGTGGTTAGGGATTCCGTGGGCTCTGACGCCCAGGTTCTGGCAGGCACGGGGAGCAACAGCACAGCTGAAGCGGTGGAGGCCACCCGAGAAGCGGCCGATGCCGGTGCTGACGGAGCTTTGGTGGTGGTGCCCTATTACAACAAGCCCCCCCAGGACGGTTTGGAGGCACACTTCCGGGCCGTAGCAGAGGCGGCGCCTGATCTGCCATTGATGATTTACAACATTCCGGGGCGTACGGGTTCTGCGATCGAACCGCAGACCGTGGCACGCCTGATGGACTGCCCCAACGTGGTGAGCTTCAAGGCTGCCAGTGGCACGACGGAAGAAGTGACCGCCTTGCGACTGGCCTGCGGTCCCCGACTAGCCATCTACAGCGGAGATGACGGTCTGACTCTGCCGATGCTCGCCGTGGGTGCGGTTGGTGTTGTGAGCGTTGCCAGCCATGTGGTTGGACTTGAGATCCGCAGCATGGTCGAGGCCTACCTGAGTGGCGACGGCGCTGCAGCCTTGGCCCAACACGAAGCACTGATTCCACTCTTCAAAGCCTTGTTCGCCACCACCAATCCGATACCCGTCAAAGCCGCCCTGGAATTGATCGGCTGGCCCGTCGGACCACCCCGTCTTCCCCTGACTCCCTTGCCTGAAGCGATGAAAACAACCCTTTTCACCACCCTGTCCGCCCTTCGGCAGACCTAGTCCAGTCCGGCCTACCGGCTCAGAAAGCAATTCATTCCAATCCAGAGTTTTTATGGCGAACAATTCACTATCAACCCATGAAAAGGAGCCTTGTCTTCGAGTGATTCCCCTTGGCGGTCTGCATGAGATCGGCAAGAACACCTGTGTTTTCGAATACGGGGATGATCTGATGCTGGTGGATGGCGGACTTGCTTTCCCCACGGAAGGGATGCACGGCGTGAATGTGGTGCTGCCTGACACGACATTCCTGCGCGAGAACCAGAAGCGCATCCGCGGAATGA